>NZ_JANJZL010000001.1:0-526258 GCF_024623155.1 Anaerosalibacter massiliensis | reverse complement strand
TTATTGGAATGTTAATGATGGGGAATTTATTTAGAGAATCTGGAGTAGTAGAAAGGCTTTCACAAACAGCACAAAATGAACTTGTAAATATAATAACTATATTCTTAGGAGTTACAGTAGGAGCTACGGCTAAAGCACAAACATTCTTATCTCCAGATACAATAAAGATAATTGTACTAGGACTTATAGCATTCTCCCTTGGAACAGCAGCAGGAGTACTTTTTGGAAAGATAATGTACAAAACTAGTGGAGGAAAGATAAATCCACTTATTGGAGCAGCAGGAGTATCAGCAGTACCAATGGCAGCAAGAGTAGTACAGAAAGTAGGGCAAGAAGAAAATCCAGGAAACTTTTTACTTATGCATGCAATGGGGCCAAATGTTGCAGGAGTAATAGGCTCAGCAGTAGCTGCAGGATTATTACTTATGTTTTTTAGTTAGTCTAAGGGGGGATTATATATGGAGATTGTTACATTGCTAGCCTTAGTATTAGCTATAATTATAGGGTTTAGAAAACAGATAAATACAGGATTAGTAAGTATTTTGATGGCTTTCATAGTAGGACATTTTATGTTAGGATTAGATGGGAAGGAAATTGTGTCTGGTTGGCCAACAAACTTATTTTTTATACTATTAGGAATGACCTTATTATTTGGCATGGCTAAAGCAAATGGAACATTAACATTAATAACAAAGAAGATATCTAGTTTAGCTAAAGGTAATACTAAACTTTTACCAATTATATTCTTTGCATTGACGGGAGTTATAGCGGGAATAGGGCCGGGCAACATAGCAGCTGTTGCCCTAATGGCACCTATAGCTATGGAGTTAACTGATTCAGAGGATATTCCTGAAATACTTATGGCTACTATGATTATCTCAGGTTCATTGGCAGGAGCCTTGTCTCCGTTGGCTCCTACGGGAATAATAGCTATAAATCTAGCAGCAGAACAAGGATTAGAGGTTAGTAAAAGTATATTTTTAAGTTGTATTTCTACATCTGTTATAATGGGAGGACTGTTCTACTTTATATTTGGTGGACATAAACTCCAAAACAAGAATTCAAAAATTCACAATATTCAAACTTTTAATAGAGAACAAAAAATAACATCTCTTATAATATTGTTGGTAATAATAGGAATATTGGTATATAAAATGGATATAGGATTGATAGCTTTTTCTGGTGCAGTAATACTCCTTTTATTGGGGGTAGTAGATGAAAAAGCAGCTATAATTGAAGTTCCTTGGAGCACTTTAATATTAGTATCAGGAGTAGCAGTATTAGTAAATGTAGTAGGAATAGGAGGAGGAATAGATTTTTTATCAGGTTTTCTAGCTAAAATTATGAATGAAAAAACAGCTACATCAATTATGGCAATAACTGCTGGACTTATGTCAGCTGTTTCCAGTGCTTCTGGAGTAGTACTTCCTACATTAATACCTACTATTCCTAAAATAGCTACTGGAATAGGAGGAAATATTAGTGAAATTGCATTAGTATCTGCTATTGTTGTAGGTGCCCATACAGTTACTTTTAGTCCATTATCAACATTAGGGGCTATAGCATTATCTTCTTCCACAGAGAGAATAGATAAACAAAAGTTTTTTGGACAATTGCTAGTAGTAGGACTTTTATCAGTACTACTTGCTGGAGTCTTAGGTTTTTTAGGATTATATAATATTTGGAGTTAGATGAAATAAAATATTGCCAACCTTTTAATAATCAAAATTTTTAAGGGTTGGCAATATTTTATTTTTGTATTGAAAAATATTATATATCTGTTATATAATATATATAACAGATAGAAAGGAAGAAATATATGATTATAAAAATAGATTTTGAATCAGAAACTCCTATATACGAACAGCTGAGACGTCAAATAATAGAAGGGATAGCTAAAGGTGAATTAAAAAAAGGAGAAGAATTACCTTCTGTAAGACAATTAGCAGAAGATATAGGGATAAATCTTCATACTGTAAATAAATCCTACAATATCTTAAAAGAAGAAGGTTATTTAGTTGTTGATAGGAGAAAGGGAACTATGGTAAGTGATATTATGCCAAAGATTGATGAAAATTATATTAATAATCTAAAAGAAGAAATAAAATATATTATTGCTGATGCTTATTGCAGAGGTATGAATAAGGAAGAGTTTTTAGATTTATGTGAAAAGTATTTTCATAGTTTTGTAAAAAAATAGAGAGGGTGATTTTGATGGAAGATAAAATCTATATTGTTATTATGAACTTATTTATCTATGTAGTTTTATTAATTGTGCAAGTTTTAACTCCTAAAATGACTAGAAAAAACATATATTTTGGAATTAGAATACCAGAAGAAGAAGTTTGTAATCTAGAACTAAAAAAAATATATAGAATTTATGTAATGGAAAATATTTTTGTAAGTATACCATCAATAGTTCTACTCTCTTATTGGACTTATGTATCAAATAGTTTAGGGGTTATTGGATTAACAACTTTTATTTATATAGGCATATTGTTTTTAATTTATTTACATGCAAATAATAAAATGAAAAAGTTAAAAGAAAAAAAAGCGTGGGAAAAAACAAGGGAATATATAGTAGTGGATACGAAATTTAGTAGAGAAAAAGAAACTAATATATCATCATACTGGTATTTAATTCCTGCAATTATACCTATATTAAATTTAATAATTGGATTAACCAAACAGTCAAAATTACCAGAAAGAATACCTACTAATTGGGGTTTTCAAGGAAATATAACAGGGTATATGGATACAAATTCTTTTATATGGTATATGCCTTTATTCCAGATAGGTATGGTAGCATTACTTTTTTTCGTTCACAAGATTATTGGTTGGTCTAAACAAGAGATTAGCTCTAAAAATCCAAAAGAGTCAGTAAGAAGAAATATTATTTTTAGAAGAACCTGGTCTATATATACTTTAGTTATGGGAATAGTTATTAATTTAATTACTACTTTATTATTTTTCTATTCTTTAGGATTAATAGAAGGAAGTATAAAAGTTATATTTAGTTTATTTTTTATATTTATAGTATTGATTATAGTATCTAGTATAGTTATTTCTATAAAGGTGGGTCAAGGTGGTAGTAGACTTAAAATTGATAAAGAATATGAGGAAGTAAGTAGAGATGATGATAAATATTGGAAGTTAGGAAATTCTATATACTACAATCCAGAAGATCCAGCTTTATTTATTGAAAAAAGATTTGGAGTAGGTTGGACTGTCAATGTAGGCAGACCTTTAGGCATGTTTTTTATGATTCTTCCATTTATAATTATTGCACTTACTTTAATATTAGTTTCACAATGAATTTAGAATAAGAAAGTGAGTTATTTTATAAAAGCTAGAAAATGTTTGAAAGACTTTTATATTTAAATAATATAATAGGTATAGTTTTACTTGGTTTATTAGGTAGTATTCCTATGACAGAACTTGGCATGGTAGTGGATATTATGAGACCTTTGTTAGTTTGGGATAATCCACAGAAAGCTATGAAAGAAAATTTAAATGTTTTTTTTAGTATGGGAATAGGATTGGCTTATATATCTTTAATAAGTTTGATAGTATATTATTGTATAAGTAGATTACGATTAAATGTAAATATAATATATTTTATTGTGTCAACTATATTTATACTATCTTCTTATTTAATATTTGTTTGGCTAAAAAAATTATGTGCCAGTCAATTTATTAATATAGAGTAGATATAGCTAAGGGAGCGTCTTGAAATGTTTTTAAGTTATTTGAAAAGACGGTTCCTTTTATTATATTTAAATAGAGCTAAAAGAGAAAAACCAAAGCTATTATTTTTCTTTTTAGGGTAATATAATTGTAAAGAAAGCATATAAATTAAATGAAGTATTTTGATGTTTTTATCATATAAAAATTATTCATAAATGCAAAAAATAAGAATATACTTAATATAATTAAGACTATAACTATATAAAATTGTAGTATTAAAGCATTATTTCATCAATTTACTTTACAAAAGAAAATTTTGCTGATATAATGAGAATAAATAAATATTAATGGAGATTATGAGAAAAAACATCAAAGAAAGCCTACTAATAGTAGGTAATGTTGATGTTTTTTTGTCTTCCAATCTCTTGTTCAATCTTAGAATAAAGATTTGGAAAATTTAAAAAAATCAAAATATCAGTAGTATCATTTTATATTGGGGGCCTTAAAAATGGGGAATGATTTTTTTAAAGGTATTGCTATAAATCCTATAATAGCAGCTGTAAATCACTCTAATAAATTAGATAGGGCACTTTGTTCACCGTGTGAAAACCTTTTCTTATTAACGGGCAATATTACTGATATAGGAAAGATTATAGAAAAGATTAAGCTCAAGGGAAAAGGTGTATACATCCATGTTGATTTAATAGAAGGACTTTCAAAAGATATTTGGGGACTTAAATATATAGTTAATAAAACAAAACCAGATGGTATTATAACTACAAAAAATAATATTGCTAAGTTTTCTAGGGAATGTAATATATTTACTATTCAAAGGCTTTTTATGCTAGATTCTTTATCATTGGATTCTGGAATTAGGTCTATAAGAGAAAGCAATCCAAATGCAATAGAAATACTTCCAGGTATAATGCCTAAAATAGTAAAAGAGATATCTAGGCGGAGTAATATACCTATTATAACTGGAGGATTAATAAGTGAAAAGGAAGATGTAATAGAAAGTCTTAGTTCAGGAGCTATAGCAGTATCAACTAGCAATGAAAAAGTATGGTATATGTAAATTTAAGGAGGTGATTTAAAAAAACAAAGAATTTATGTAAAGAAGATTTGTAAGAGGTAGATTTTGGTGACTAATCACAAAAAAACTAAGGGGGGATCTGCCATGACACACATGGCAATGTATTCAGCGGAATTTTTTGGAACATTAATTTTAATTTTATTAGGTGATGGGGTAGTTGCTAACGTATCATTAAATAAATCTAAGGCAAAAGATGCAGGATGGATAGTTGTAACAGCTGCATGGGGACTTGCAGTTGCTGTGGCAGCTTATATTACAGGATGGGTAAGTGGTGCTCATTTAAATCCAGCGGTAACAATTGCTATGGCAGTTTCAGGAAGTCTTGATTGGGCTTTAGTGCCGGGGTATATAATTTTTCAAATATTAGGTGGTATTGTAGGAGCAGCTCTTGTTTATGTAGCTTTTAAAGATCATTTTGCAGCTACTGATGATCCGGATGTTAAACTAGGAATATTCTGTACAGCACCAGCTATTAGAAATTATGGAAGTAACTTTATTACAGAGGTTATAGGTACAATAATATTAGTAGTTGGAATAATGGGAATTAATAATGCGAACAATGAAGTTGGAGCATTAAGTGCTCTATTAGCAGGATTTTTAGTTTGGGTTATAGGTTTAAGTTTAGGTGGTCCAACAGGATATGCAATCAATCCAGCTAGAGATTTAGGACCAAGAATAGCTCATGCTATTTTACCAATACCAGGAAAGAGAGATTCAGACTGGTCCTATGCATATATACCAGTTATTGGACCGATTGTAGGTGGAATACTTGGAGCATTAATATATATGTTCTTCTCAAATATGTGGGTATAGAAACTTATATCATATTATTTTAGAAGATAAAAATATTATATAAGGGGGAAAAAACAGTGGAAAAAAAGTACATTATGTCGTTGGATCAAGGAACAACAAGTTCAAGAGCCATTTTATTTAATCGTGTAGGAGAAATAGTAAATGTTGCACAACAAGAATTTGATCAAATCTATCCAAAAGGTGGATGGGTAGAGCATGACCCAATGCAAATATGGGGTACTCAAATGGGAGTTGCAAGACAGGTATTAGAAACTGCTGGCATAAGACCTCAAGAAGTAGCGGCAATGGGAATCACTAATCAAAGGGAAACTACAGTAGTTTGGGATAAAAATACAGGAAAACCAGTATACAATGCTATTGTATGGCAATGTAGAAGAACAGCTAATATATGTGATGATTTAAAAGAAAAAGGTCTTGAAGATTATATTAAAAAAACTACAGGACTTGTAATAGATGCTTATTTTTCAGGAACTAAAATTAAATGGATTCTTGATAATGTAGAAGGCGCCAGAGAAAAAGCAGAAAATGGTGATCTTTTATTTGGAAATATTGATACATGGCTTATATGGAATCTAACAAGAGGAAAGGTGCATGTAACTGACTATTCAAATGCTTCTAGAACTATGATATTTGATATTAATAATTTATGTTGGGATGATAAAATTTTAAAAGAGTTAGATATTCCAAAATCCATGCTACCAGAACCAAAACCTTCTAGTGAAGTATATGGCGTTACAGATCCAAATACATTTGGTGGTGCAGAGATACCAATAGCCGGAATAGCAGGAGACCAGCAAGCAGCACTATTTGGGCAGGCATGTTATAGCCAAGGAATGGCTAAAAACACATATGGAACTGGTTGCTTTATGCTTATGAATACTGGAGAAAAGGCAGTTCCATCTAAGAACGGACTTCTTACAACTATTGCTTGGGGAATAGATGGAAAGGTAAATTATGCTCTTGAAGGAAGTATATTTATAGGTGGAGCAATTATTCAATGGTTAAGAGATGAGCTAAGACTTATATCTGATGCAGCAGATAGTGAGTACTTTGCTACAAAAGTTGATGATTCAAATGGAGTATATATTGTTCCAGCATTTGTAGGACTAGGAGCTCCTTATTGGGATATGTATGCAAGAGGAACTATTCTAGGACTTACAAGAGGAGCAAATAGAGATCATATTATTAGAGCAGCCCTTGAATCTATTGCTTATCAAACTAGGGATGTATTAGAAGCTATGCAAGAGGATTCAGGTATAGATTTGAAAGAACTAAAGGTAGATGGTGGAGCAGTGGCAAACAATTTCCTAATGCAATTCCAATCTGATCTATTAGGAGTACCAGTTCATAGACCAGAAGTCATAGAAACAACAGCATTAGGTGCAGCATATTTGGCAGGATTAGCAGTAGGATTCTGGAAAGATATGAATGAAATTTCTGAGAAGTGGAATGTAGATAGAAAGTTCAATCCAGAAATGGATGCAGAACATAGAGAAAAGGCATATAAAGGTTGGAAAAAAGCAGTAAGTAGATCCTTAGAATGGGAAGAGGAAGAATAAAATATAGATAAAAGTTTAAAGCCTCGTTGGTAAATAAACCAACGAGGCTTTAATTATGTAATAAATTTATAAAAAAGATAAAAATGCAAGTTTTAAATTAAAACTTGCATTTTTGCTTGCAAAATATAAATATATATGTTAAAATCATCTCAAGTCTTAAAAAGGATATAAGAATAAAAAATAATATACACACACTAAATAGCTATAATAACTTAAATGCTTGCATAAAAATAAAAAAGTCATATCTATAGAAATATCCATAGCATCTCATAATAAAATTTAAAAATTAAAATTATAAAAAAAGTGAAGGTTGAAGTAAATATACTTGCAATATATAGGAAATTAAAACAATAATGAATAAGGAGGAAAATTTATGAATTATTCAGGAGTGGATACTTTAAGACCAAATCTTTTCAAGGAGGTTTTTCCTTATGAAGAGATTCCAAAGGTTTTATTTAACAATATTCAACAACCAATGGAAATTCCAGAGGATATATGGATTACTGACACTACATTTAGGGATGGGCAACAATCTATATCATCTATGACGGTAGAACAAATTGTTAAAATCTATGATTATTTACATGAGCTTGACAATGGTTCAGGGATTATAAAACAAACGGAGTTTTTTTTATATTCAGATAAAGATAGGAAGGCAGTAGAGAAATGTATTGAAAAAGGATATGATTTTCCAGAAATAACATCATGGATTAGAGCCAATAAAGAAGATTTTAAGTTAGTTAAAGAAATGGGAATTAAAGAAACAGGAATACTTATGTCTTGTTCTGATTATCATATATTTCACAAATTAAATATGACCAGAAAGGAAGCAATGCAAAATTATCTTTCCATAGCAGAAGCTGCATTGGAAAATGGCATAATTCCTAGATGTCATTTTGAGGATATAACAAGGGCAGATTTCTTTGGATTTGTTGTACCATTAGCAAAAAATCTCATGAGATTATCAGAAGAGTCTAATATACCAGTGAAAATAAGAGCTTGTGATACATTAGGATTGGGAGTTCCACATCCTGGGGTAGAGCTTCCTAGAAGCGTACCAGCTATTATTCATGGATTAAGATATTATTCAAATGTACCTTCTAAATCAATTGAATGGCATGGACACAATGATTATTATTCAGTAGTTACAAATTCAGCTACAACTTGGCTTTATGGTGGGTCATCTGTAAATACTACGTTGTTTGGGATTGGAGAAAGGGTTGGAAACTGTCCTTTAGAGGCTATGATAATTGAGTATGCACAAATAAAAGGAAATACTAAAAATATGAATCTTAAGATAATATCTGAAATAGCAGATTATTTTGAGAAAGAATTAAAACATGAAATACCACCACGTACCCCTTTTGTTGGCAGTGAATTCAATACTACTAGAGCAGGAGTTCATGCAGATGGACTTTTAAAAAATGAAGAAATATATAATAGTTTTGATACTAGGAAAATATTAGGCAAACCAGCAACAGTAGCAGTAAATTCTTATTCTGGAATAGCTGGTATAGCAGCTTGGATAAATAGTTATTTTAATTTAGATGAAAGTGAAAGAATAGATAAAAAAGATAAAAGAATACTTCCAATTAAAAAATGGATAGATCTTGAATATGAAAACGGAAGAATTTCAAATATAAGAAATGAAGAACTTAAAGAATTAGTATATAGATATATACCAAATATTTTAGAAAATGAAAATGTAAAAGTTATATAGTAAAGATTGGAGGAAAAAACATGGGATTTACAGTAGCAGAAAAAATCATAAGAAATCATTTAAAAACTGGACAATTGGAAAGAGGAAGAGAAATAGGTTTGAAAATAGATCAGACTCTTACTCAAGATTCTACTGGTACCATGGCTTATTTGCAATTTGAAGCCATGGGTGTAGATAGGGTAAAGACTAAAAAATCTGTAGCATATATTGATCACAATATGTTGCAAGCTGGCCCAGAAAACGCAGATGATCACCTTTATATACAAAGAGTAGCAAAGAAACATGGTATATACTTTTCAAAACCAGGGAATGGAATCTGCCATCAAGTCCATTTAGAAAGATTTGGAGTACCTGGCGAAACTCTTCTAGGATCGGATAGTCATACTCCTACTTGTGGAGGTATAGGTATGTTGGCTATAGGGGCTGGTGGATTAGATGTAGCAGTAGCTATGGCGGGAGGAGAGTATTTTATAACTATGCCTAGAATAGTTAAAGTAGAGCTAAAAGGTAGATTAAATCCTGGAGTTTCAGCTAAAGATATCATATTGGAAGTTTTAAGGATATATGGAGTAAAGGGTGGAATAAATAAAATATTTGAATACTGTGGAGATGGAATTAAAAGTTTGACTGTACCGGAAAGAGGGACTATAACTAACATGGGGGCAGAACTAGGAGCTACTACTTCAATATTCCCTTCTGAGGAAAATACTTATAGGTTTTTAAAGGCTCAAGGAAGGGAGAAAGATTTCATAGAATTAATTCCAGATAAAGATGCATATTATGATGAAGAAATCATTATAGATCTTAATAAATTAGAACCACTAATAGCTTGTCCTCATAGTCCTGATAATGTAGTAAATGTAACTAGTATAGAAGGTACTAAGGTAAATCAAGTGGCTATAGGTAGTTGCACTAATTCGTCTTATATGGATTTGATGAAAGTAGCTGAAATTTTAGATGGGAAAACTATAGCAGAAGATGTATCTCTAGTTATTTCTCCAGGCTCAAAACAAGTACTAAATATGCTTGCACAAAATGGAGTTTTAGGAAAACTTATATCATCGGGAGCTAGAATATTAGAATGCGGATGTGGTCCATGTATAGGTATGGGACAAGCTCCAAATACTAATGGCATTTCATTAAGAACTTTTAATAGGAATTTTAAAGGTAGATCTGGAACAGTCTCAGCTAATGTGTATTTAGCCAGTCCAGAAGTAGCAGCAGTTTCTGCTCTTACAGGATGTATTACAGATCCAAGAAAATATGTTAATAAATTAAGCATAGATATGCCAGAGATATTCATTGTAAATGATAATTTAATAGTAGAACCAGCAGAAGTAGACAATAATATTGAAATCATACGAGGACCAAATATTAGGCCATTTCCTAAAAATAAACCATTAGGAAGAAGAATAAGGGAAAAAGTTCTTATAAAAGTTGAAGATAATATAACTACAGACCATATAATGCCTTCAAATGCAAAACTTCTACCTTATAGATCTAATATTCCTTATTTAGCAGATTATTGTTTAACACCTTGTGACTCGGAATTTCCAAAGAGAGCTAAAGAATATAATGGAGGCATTATTATAGGAGGTCATAATTATGGTCAAGGTTCTAGTCGTGAACACGCAGCATTAGCACCATTGTATTTAGGAATAAAAGCTGTTATGGCAAAATCTTTTGCAAGAATACACAAACAAAATTTAATCAACAATGGAATACTTCCATTAGTATTTCAAGATGAAAGTAATTATGATGACATAGATTTATTAGATGAATTAATTATAGAAGATATTTTAAATCAAATAAAAAAAGATATGGTAATCGTAAAAAATAAAACAAAGGCTACAGAATATAAATTATTATTAGATGTAAAAGATAGACAAAGGAAAATATTAGAATTAGGAGGACTATTAAATTTGATGAATTTTCAAAATAAATAAGGAAACAACACTATTTTACTTGAAAGGAAGGTTTAAATGGCGTATAACATAACATTAATTCCAGGAGACGGTATAGGACCAGAAGTAATAGAATCTGCACGAAAGGTTATTGACGCAACAGGTGTAAATATTAGTTGGGAATCTGTAGAGGCTGGTGCAATTGCTAAAAAAAATCTTGGCACTCCTCTACCTAATTATGCTATAAATAGTATAAAGAAAAATAAAATAGTATTAAAAGGGCCTATAACAACACCTATTGGAGAGGGATTTAGAAGTGTTAATGTGACTCTAAGGCAAAAATTAGATCTCTTTGCCAATATAAGACCAATAAAATCTTACGAAGGAATAAAAAGTCTTCATGATGATGTTGATTTTATAATTGTGAGAGAAAATACTGAAGATCTATATAGTGGTATAGAACATATGGTAGGTGAAGATGCTGCAGAAAGTATTAAAATTATAACTAGAAAAGCTAGCGAAAGGATATGCAGATTTGCTTTTGAATTAGCTAGAAAGGAAGGAAGAAAGAAAGTTACTTTAGTTCATAAAGCAAATATTATGAAACTTTCTGACGGTCTTTTTCTAAAATGTGGTAAAAAAATAGCGGAAGAATATACAGATATAGAATTTGAAGACATAATAGTAGATGCAATGAGCATGAAATTAGTTCAAAATCCACAAGATTATGATTTGATAGTGGCGCCAAATCTATACGGAGATATATTATCAGATTTATCAGCAGGTCTTGTAGGAGGACTTGGATTAGCTCCAGGGGCAAATATAGGAGAAGATATAGCTATATTTGAATCAGTTCATGGTTCAGCGCCAGATATTGCTGGAAAAAACATTGCTAATCCTATATCAGCGATACTATCAGGAGCAATGATGTTAAAATATATTGGAGAACTAGAAGCTGCAAGTAAGGTGGAAAGGGCTCTAGCTAATACAATCAAAGATGAAAGAAAATTAACTGCAGATTTAGGTGGTACTTTTGGGACAGAACAGTTTACAGAAGAGATTATTAGTAATATAATATAATATTAATATTTAGTCCTTTTAAATGGAGGTATGTTTATGAAAAGAAAAATAAAAAAAGTCTTAGTTGCAAATAGAGGAGAAATTGCTATAAGAATATTTAGGGCTTGCAGTGAACTTGGAATAAGGACTGTAGCTATATATTCTGATGAAGATAAGAATTCCCTTTTTAGAACAAAAGCTGATGAATCTTATTTAGTAGGAAAAAATAAAAGTCCTATAGAAGCGTATTTAAGTATAGATGAAATCGTAAATTTAGCATTAAATAAAGGGGTAGATGCCATCCATCCTGGCTATGGATTTTTATCTGAAAACCCAGAGTTTGCAAGGAAATGTAAGGAAGTGGGCATTGAATTTATAGGACCTGATTACAAAGTAATGGAAAAATTAGGAGATAAGATTCAGTCTAAACTAGTAGCAAATAGTGTTGGAGTGCCAACTATTCCAGGAGTGGAAAAAGCAGTTACTTCTGAAAAAGAAGCTATAGAATTTGCTAATTATTGTGGATATCCTGTTATATTAAAGGCTGCTGCTGGTGGTGGTGGCAGAGGTATGAGGGTAGTAGAAGATGAAAAAGATTTATTAGATGAATACCATAGTGCTAAAAATGAAGCTAAAAAGGCTTTTGGTATAGATGATATATTTATAGAAAAATATTTGGAAAAGCCAAAGCATATAGAAGTTCAAATACTTGGAGATAAATATGGAAATATAGTCCATCTCCATGAAAGAGATTGTTCAATTCAAAGAAGGCATCAAAAGGTTATTGAATATACCCCCGCTTTTTCTATTACAGAAGAAGAAAGAGAAAAAATATCTAATGATGCAATTAAAATAGCAAAAGCTGTTAATTATAGTAGTGTAGGAACTGTTGAATTTTTACTTGATAAACATGGAAATCATTATTTCATAGAGGTAAATCCAAGGCTTCAAGTGGAACATACTGTTACAGAAATGGTAACAGGAATTGATATAGTTCAAAGCCAAATATTAGTTGCTGAAGGACATACCCTAGATTCAAAAGAAATAGGTATAAAAAATCAAGATGATGTAAATATAAGGGGATATGCAATTCAATGTAGAGTTACTACAGAGGATCCATTGAACAATTTTGCACCAGATACAGGAATGATAGATATTTATAGAACTGGTTCTGGTTTTGGAATAAGACTTGATGGAGGGAACGGATTTACTGGAGCAAATATAAGTCCCTACTATGACAGTCTATTAGTAAAAATAACTGCTTGGTCTAGAACTTTTGAAGATGCTACAAGGAAAGTTAGCAGAGCACTGAGAGAACAGAAAATAAGAGGAGTAAAGACAAATATACCATTTTTAATAAATGTATTAAATCATGAAGATTTTACAAATGGAAAATGTCATACTGGATTTATAGCGGACAATCCAGAACTATTTGATATTAGAACTAAGAAAGAT
This sequence comes from Anaerosalibacter massiliensis, assembly GCF_024623155.1. Classification (NCBI taxonomy): domain Bacteria; kingdom Bacillati; phylum Bacillota; class Tissierellia; order Tissierellales; family Sporanaerobacteraceae; genus Anaerosalibacter; species Anaerosalibacter massiliensis. The sequence goes on along the minus strand of NZ_JANJZL010000001.1, from coordinate 512,968 downwards.
AAAGAACTTAAAGTACTCACATTTTTAGGTGAAAAAGTTGTAAATGAAACAAAAGGTCAGAAGCCAGATTTAGATATTCCTAAAGTTCCAGAAGTAGAAAGACCAGAAAAGTTGTATGGAACTAAGCAAATATTAGATGAAAAAGGTCCTGAAGGTCTTGTAAAGTGGATTAACGGAAGAAAAAATCTATTGTTAACTGATACAACTATGAGGGATGCTCATCAATCTTTAATGGCTACTAGAATGAGAACTATAGATATGTTAAGAATAGCAGAAGCTACATCGGTATTAGGAAAAGATTTATTTTCATTAGAAATGTGGGGAGGAGCTACTTTTGACGTATCCTATAGATTTTTAAAGGAATCTCCATGGGAAAGATTAGAACTATTAAGGAAAGAAATACCTAATGTATTATTTCAAATGCTAATTAGGGGAGCCAATGGCGTTGGATATAAAAACTATCCAGACAATGTTATTAGAGAATTTGTAAAAGAATCTGCTAAAAGTGGAATAGATATTTTTAGAGTGTTTGATTCATTAAATTGGATAAAGGGAATGGAAGTAGCTATAGATGAAGTATTAAAAGCAGGAAAAGTAGCAGAAGCCTGTATATGCTATACTGGTGATATATTAGATGATAAGAAAGATAAATATACTTTAGATTATTATGTAAAAACTGCAAAGGAAATTGAAAAAACAGGAGCCCATATATTAGGAATAAAAGATATGTCATCTCTTTTAAAACCACAGGCTGCATATAAATTAATAAAAGCATTGAAAAATGAGATAAGTATTCCAATCCATCTTCATACCCATGATACTAGTGGAAATGGAATAGCTACAGTCCTTATGGCTAGTATGGCAGGAGTAGATATAGTAGATACAGCCTTTAATAGTATGGCAGGATTAACTAGTCAGCCAGCTTTAAACTCTGTAGTTGCAGCCCTTGAGCATACAGACAGAAGTACAGGATTAGATTTAGGTAATTTACAAAAAATATCTGATTATTGGTCAACTATAAGGCCAATATATAATCAATTTGAATCAGAGTTAAAGTCAGGTACTACAGAAATATATAAATATGAAATACCAGGCGGACAGTATTCAAACCTTAAGCCACAAGTTGAAAGTTTTGGATTAGGTCATAGATTTGAAGAAGTAAAAGAAATGTATAAAACAGTAAATGAAATGCTTGGAGATATAGTGAAGGTAACACCTTCTTCTAAAGTGGTGGGAGATATGGCTATATTCATGGTTCAAAATAATTTAACTCCTCAAAATATATATGATAAAGGTAAGGATATGGCTTTTCCAGATTCAGTAGTTTCATATTTTCAAGGTATGATGGGTCAACCTATGGGAGGATTTCCTGAAAGACTTCAAAATTTAGTTTTAAAGGGAGAAAAACCTATTACATGCAGACCAGGAGAATTGCTAGAACCTGAAGATTTTGGAAAGATTGAAAAACATTTAAGGGAAGATTGTGAAATAGAACCTACAAATAAGGATATTTTATCTTATGCTCTATATCCAAAAGTATTTGAAGACTATTTAAAAGATGTTGAAGAGCATGGAGATTTTAGTAGGATGAGTAGTGATATATTTTTCCATGGAATAAAAGAGGGAGAAACTTGTGAAGTTGAAATAGCTGAAGGTAAAATATTAGTTATAAAACTTCTTGAAATAGGTAGGCTAGATAATGAAGGCAATAGAACATTATATTTTGAAGTAAATGATAGTAGAAGAGCTATCAAGATTCATGATGAGGCAAGTATAGTAACAAATGAAGCAGTATATACTCAAATGGCAGATCCAGAAAATAAAAAGGAAATTGGAGCTAGTATTCCAGGTACTGTAGCTAAAATATTAGTAGAACCTGGAGATAAAGTAAAGGCAAAAGAAACAGTAGCTATTATAGAAGCTATGAAAATGGAGACAAATGTAACTAGTCCTATTGACGGTATAGTAAATTCAATAGTTGTAAAAGAAGGACAAAATGTGGAGAGTGGAGAATTATTAATAAGATTAGATTAAAAGGAGCTGAAAAGCTCCTTTTAGTCATGGTTTCAAAAAATATAGATTAAAAATCATGAAAAATTGGTAAACATTAATATACATGATATAATAAAATATATAAAAGTATTAAAACATAGATAAATAATTCTAAAAAGGATATGGAGGAAAATATAGAAAATGAAGGGAAATAAAAAATTTGATAAAAATAAATTCCTTATATATTATCTATTAATTATGTTGACGGTAATCTTTGTATTTAATGGATATCTTAAACAAAAATTAATTCAAAACGTAAGTTATAGTGAATTTGTGAGACTTGGTGAGGATGGAAAAATTGTGGCAGTAGAAGTGGACAATGACGAAATTATATTTGAAGTAAAATCAGATAATGAAAAATCAGGAAAATTATATAAGGCTAATAATATGAAAGACCCAAATCTTGTTGATAAATTAGATAAATGGGGAGTTAAAGAATATACATCTAAAAATCAACAAGTATCTATAGCTCAACATTTTCTCACATCATGGGTTATACCAATAATATTTATAATGATGATATGGAAGTTTATATCTAAAATTGTTAGCAAACGTATAGGTGGAAATGTTATGAATTTTGGTGAAAAAGTTGGGAAGATTTATGCAGAAGATGAAGCAAATGTTACTTTTGAAGATGTAGCAGGACAAGATGAGGCCAAGGAATCTTTGGAGGAAATTGTAGACTTTATTAAAAATCAAGAAAAATACAAGAAAATAGGTGCTAAACTCCCTAAAGGAGCATTACTTGTAGGGCCACCTGGAACTGGTAAAACATTACTTGCCAAGGCTATTGCAGGAGAGGCCAAAGTACCTTTCTTTTCTATTTCAGGTTCAGAATTTGTTCAGATGTTTGTAGGAATGGGAGCTTCAAGAGTAAGAGAATTATTTAAACAAGCTCAAGAAAAATCACCATGTATAGTATTTATTGATGAAATCGATGCTATAGGTAAAAAACGTGATGCCCAAGGGTTAGGTGGAAATGATGAAAGGGAACAGACTTTAAATCAACTTTTAACAGAAATGGATGGTTTTGATTCATCTAGTGGCGTAGTTATTTTAGCTGCTACTAATAGACCAGAAATTTTAGATCCAGCTTTATTAAGACCAGGTAGATTTGATAGGAGAATTATTGTTGATATACCTGATCTTACTGGAAGATTAAAAATATTAGAGGTTCATTCTAGGGATATAAAATTAGGACCAGATGTCAATTTGGAGGATATTGCAAAAGCTACTCCTGGGGCAGCTGGTGCAGATTTGGCTAATATAGTAAATGAAGCAGCCCTTAGAGCAGTTAGATTTAGAAGAGAAGAAGTTATACAGGAAGATCTAATGGAATCCATTGAAACTGTAATTGCAGGAGCAGAGAAAAAGGATCGTATCATGTCTAAAAAAGAAAAAGAAGCTGTGGCATATCATGAAGCAGGCCATGCTATAGTAGCAGCAATGCTTGAAGGTACAGATCCAGTAGCTAAAATAACTATTGTTCCAAGGACTATGGGTTCTCTTGGATATACATTACAACTACCAGAAAGAGAAAAATATCTTATATCCAAAGAAGATCTTCAAAATCAATTAAGTATATTATTTGGCGGCCGTTCAGCAGAGGAAGTGAAATTTAATTTAGTATCAACAGGAGCGTCAAATGATATTGAAAAAGCTACTGAAATAGCTCGCAATATGGTTACAAGATATGGTATGAGTGAAAAGTTTGGCATGATGGGTCTTGAAACTGCCAGTGGACAATATTTAGATAGTGGCACATATAAAAATTATAGTGAAACAACTGGAAAAGAAATAGATGAGGAAGTACTAAATTTAATTAAATTTGCCCATGAAAAATCAAGAAAAATATTAAGGGATAATATAGAATTATTAGATTCAGTAGCAAAGAGACTCCTTGAAGTCGAAACAATTACTGGTGAAGAGTTTAATTCTATGGTAGTAGAACATAAGACAAAAAATATATAAAGTTAAATAGGCACCAAGATTAGGTGCCTATTTACATTTTAATTTTAACATAATATATGGATAAATAGTTTAGCAAAAATAAAGGGTATAAAGAGTATAGATTTATAATTAAGGTATAATAAATATAGTCAACAGAAAAGAAAGTAGGCGATAATATGCTTCCACTTAGAGATACTATACCAAGTCGGAAAATTCCAATAGCCACATGGCTTATTATAATTATAAATATATTTGTATTTTTTCATCAGATAACATTACCTCATGATGATGCTTTGTATATGGTATATGAATATTCTTTTATACCACTAAGATTTGTTAGGGGGATATACAATCCTAAATCTTATATACCATTGTTTACAAGTATGTTTATGCATGGGAATTTATTACACCTTATTAGTAATATGTGGTCACTATGGTTATTTGGAGACAATGTAGAGGACAATATGGGGGCATTTAGATTTATTGTTTTTTATATACTTACTGGTTTAATAGCAGGGTTTGCTCATTTTATTTCTAATCCAATGTCAAATATACCAACAGTAGGAGCTTCAGGAGCTATTGCAGGAGTAATGGGAGCTTATTTTTTAATGTTTCCCCATTCAAGGATTGTAACATTAGTACCTTTTATTCCATTTTTCATACGTGTACCAGCTCCAATTTTCCTATTCATATGGTTTGTAAGTCAACTTCGCTCAGGTCTCATGTCTGGAGTTTATGGGAAAGTAATAGGTGGGGTAGCATGGTGGGCACATATTTTTGGATTTTTAGGAGGAGTATTTTTATATAAGAAATTTATAAAGAAAAGATATGGTAGGCCTTAATGTGGCATATTATATATGTGAGAGGGAGCTAGTTATATATCTCCCTCTTTAAAATTTATCTTTTATTTTATAAAATATAAAATTCATCGTATTAAAAAATAAAGGAATATTCTATATTTTGTGGAAATAGTATTTTAGGAGGTAAAGCAGACAGTATTAGATATTACAAAGATGGAAAGACATTAAATTAAGGAATATAAGTGGAACAATCTTAGAGGATTTTAAAGGTGGATTGATTTAGGGTATACTGCAGCTACTGTTCTTAGGATTGTTAGATTAAATAGGTCTACCTATTATTATAATATTAAAAATAAAACTAAAGACGAAGATGTAAACGAAGATATAAAAGTAAATAAAGGTGGTAGATCGATTCCTAGTTACTCTTTTGATAAAGATGGCAATAGAATTTATTGAAACAGAGGGATTATGCTATGGTTATTACAAAATAACAGTATTATTAAGAAGAAAATTTAATTTAATCATAAATAAGAAAAAAGTATATATATTATGTAAAGAACATGGTATTTTAAGGCCTCAAAGAAAAATCAAACCTAAATATCCTAGAAAAATTGCTATAAATAAAGAAACAACAACACTTAACTCTCTTTGGGAAGTAGATGTTAAATATGGTTATATCCATGGCGAAGACAGGTTTTTCTATATAGTTTCTTTTATAGATGTATATGATTAAAAATATAGTTAATTACCATATTGGACTTTCATGTAAATCTGAAGACATTATCATAACCCTTAAAAGGGCATTAATGAGAAGCTACCTTAACAACAAAGAAATAAATCTAGTAATAAGATCAGATAACGGTTCTCAATTTATCAGCCATAAGTTTCAAGAAACCTGTAAAAAACTGCTTCTTGAACATGAAAGGATACCTTAAGAATATTATCAAAAAATTATAGAAGAAACCCATCAAAAACAAGTAGTAAATCTTTAATATATATACTTCTCATCCTTAAGTGTTTAAATATTAATATTTAGATGAAATCAAGGGTCTGCGATAGCAGGAACTTAGTCTTTACCCTTGATTAGGATAAATATTAATGTACAATAGGTTTTGGATGAAAGTGAAATATTATGACTGAGAAAGAATTAGTAAGTTTTTGTCCAAAATTAAGAGGTCAATCCGTCCTATAACTATGTACAGTTGGAAGAAGTATCCTTCAGTATATTAAAAATATAAATAAAGATAGATTTATTATAAAATAGTTTAATTGTAACAATATTACAATATATTATATAATGATTTTAGGTTAGATTTATAAATTAATTATCAATGATTATTTTATATTAGAAAGGAGATTTAAGTGAGAAAAGAAGAAATGACTCCAAGAGAAAGAATGAATGCCTTTGTTAAGGGGCAGGAAATTGACCGTGTAATTTGTGTTCCAGATATGGGAGCTACGATGACACCTTTTATTGGTGTAAAAGTAAGTGATTATTATCATTCAGCAGAGCTTATGGCAGAACTGGAAATAGCTTTGTTTAAAAGGCTTCGTCATGATAGTGTAGGGATATCTACAAGCCTTAGAGGTGTTGCTGAGGCTATGGGTGCTAAGGTAGCTTATCCTGATTATAATATTTCCTATTTATTGGAGCCAGCTATTAAATCCGTAGATGAAATAGAATCTCTTAAGATTGCTAATCCACTAAAGGATGGCATTTTACCAATTTTAATTAAGGCTATAAAACTAACAAAAGATGCACTTATAGATGAAGTAGATGTTAGTGCTTCGATGTCTGGACCTTTTAGTGTTGCAGCTTCTGTAGTAGGAACAGAGAATTTACTAAAATGGATGATCAAATATCCTAAAAAAGTCCATACTCTAATGGATATAGTAGTAGAATCTAATAATAGATATATAGAGGAGGTGGCAAAACTAGGTGTATCCATTGGTTTTGCTGATCCAGTTTCATCTACAAGTCTTATAAGTCCAAAACAATTTAGAGAGTTTTCTTTACCAGCTCTTCAAAAAAATGTTGATAAGATAAAGGAAAAGACGGGTAGCGCTCCAGGTATACATATATGTGGAACAAGTAAAGAAATTTGGGAGGATGTGGTGAATACTGGTATTTCCAATTTTAGCATAGATAATGTAGAGGATTTAGAAGAAGCTAAAGAAATAATGGGAGATAGAGTGATAATTACAGGGAATGTTCCTCCTGTTGATGTAATTTATGCAGGCAATAAAGAATCTATTCTTAAATCAGTTAAAGAATGTATTAGAAAGGGCCATGATTCCAAAAAGGGATATATTTTAAGTACAGGCTGTCAAATTCCAATGCATACGCCAATGGAAAATATTGAAATGTTTATGGAAGCAGGTAGCACCTATGGCAAATATCCAATAGATTTAGAGTTACTAATGAAAGATTAATTTAAATTAAGGAGGGCATTAAAATGGAAAAGTTAAATGAAAAAGAGGTAATGAGGTAGCTTTATTGTCTTTTCTTATCTTTGTATTAGTATATTTGATTTCAGGTATTATATTACAAACTAAAGGAATTGAAATGGCATTTTATCAATTTCCAGCTCCGATTGCGGCTAGTATAGGAATAGTATTTGCTTTTATTTTAACAAAAGGTTCATTAGATGAAAAGTTTAATGTATTTATCAAAGGTTGTGGTGATGATAATATAATAATCATGTGTATTATATATTTATTGACAAGGGTTTTTTCTGCAGTTTCTAGTGCTATGGGTGGTGTTGAATCTACAGTAAAATTAGGACTCACTTTAATACCAGTTAAATTTATTACAGCAGGAATATTTATAATGGCTGCATTTATTTCTGTTTCAACAGGAACATCAGTAGGTACTATTGTGGCTATAGGTTCTATAGCTGTTCAATTAGTAGAAAAAGCAGGCTTAAATTTATCTTTTTCGTTGCTAAGATCTTTTAGAGGTTTATCAGTATTATAAAGCTCTAGAATTGTATTTTAAAATTCTTCTGTGTATCTTTTTGCCACTTTAGATACTCTTCCTTAACTATATTTTACAGCGTTCGGAAAATCGTGTCTATAATATTATACTAACATCAAACCATCATCAATTGTATTACTACCCCTATCTGCATTCAGCGTCAGGATTCATAGTTTATTATGGTATTATGAAACATGAAATTTTGGATTGTTTTTCAAAATAGAGTAAATCACTATAAGAAAAGTACATTGTATACAGAAATAAAAATCTATCGAGGTTTGATAAAATTACATTTTATCAACTGCTACTGCTATATGAGCCTTTTATCGCAAATTTTTAAAAGATGAATCCAAATTTTCATGTGAAGATTTTATTGGAATATAATATTAGTGACTTAGATGATTTTATTAAAAAATTTTATAAATAATATAAAAATTAAAAATGAGGAATTTAAGAAATTATTTGTAACAAGTCTTAACAAAGGTGAAGTCGAAGTAATGATATTGGTTCTACTTTACATCAAGGGGATACTAATACGCAAAGCACCTATTTCTGCGTATTAGTATCATTACCTCGTCCTAATCCACGTTGGGACGGTGGTGCTGATAGAGAAGAAATAGGTTGAAATAGCTAGGTTGAGATCATTTTAAATGAAAATTGGTTTATGTTTTATGTTTCCCCAGACTTAGGTTTGGGGAATTTTGGGTAGAAGGGTTCTTTCGATACTCAAAAGTATATTTTTACGCAGTAAAGAAAGGTTAATAACTAAATCTATATTAAGATTTGCAAGAAATACATTAGATTGCCTAAACTATATAGGGAAACAAAAAGAACTAGGAGACAATTCAAGCAGGGAAAAATCAGAGTTAATCATAAAAAGTTCCTTGGATATGATAAAGGTGAAGATGGAGGACTAAAGTAATTGGGAAAATATCATTTGAAAAATAAGAAGTTAAGGTTTATGTAAGGTTTATTTCATAACCAATTAAGGATGAAGGTCTATAATATATTTAATAAAACTATAAAGTATAATTAATAAAAATAGAGGAGGTGAAAATCTAGTTTTACAGATATAAAACTAAAAGGTTCAATGGAAGAAAAAAAATTAGAAGCTAAAAAAGGATTAACTGGATTTCAAATAAAATTAATAGCTATGATACTAATGGTATTTGATCATATCCATGCTTATTTAAATTACAACAAAAATATTCCAATACAGTTTAAATGGGTAGGTAGGATAGTGGCACCATTATTTATATTTATGACAGTTGAAGGTTATTATCATACAAGAAACAAGAAAAAATATATGATTAGACTTTATATAGCACAATTAATTATGTCTATAGGTAATAATTTCTTGGATAAGTTTTTTCCAAGACCAGATGGTGTAATGCTAATCAGTAGTATGTTTAAAACATTATTCCTTATTGTAGTCTATCTTTCAATAGTAGATTTTTTAAGAGATGCTTTTAAGGATAAAAATATATCTAAAGTATTATTAGGAATAGGTTTTTTAACAATTCCTATACTATTAAGTTTTGTTATTATGATAAATATAAGTAATCTTCCCATTTTATTTATTCGTATATTTATGTTGTTGGTTCCAATGCCACTATTTGTTGAAGGAGGTATTGTGTTTATAGCTATTGGAATAGTTCTATATTTGTTTAGAGATAATAAAACTAAACAGGTAATTAGTTATATTATAATGTCTATTGTTATTATGTTATCATCAGGAAATTTTAGTGTACAAAGCCTTCTATACACAAACTTCCAGTGGATGATGATATTTGCTGCACCATTAATGTATCTATATAATGGAGAAAAAGGTAGAGGTATGAAATATCTATTTTATATATTTTATCCAGCCCATATATACCTGTTCCATATGATTTCTTATTATATGTTGACTAGATAAATCAAAAATTAAATGATAAATATGAATATTAATACTGCACCCATTGAAAATATAGTGAGGGCAGTATTTTTATTTTAGAATTAATTATTGTATAATTATATCTAATTTATATTAGCTGATTCATAAATAAGAAAGGAGTAGTTTTATATGTCGCTAGATAAGAAAATTTTGATTATAGATGACGAAAAGGATATATTGAATTTAATAGAAACAGTTCTACAAAAAGAGAGATTTACAAAAATATACAAAAATCTTAATGGGAAGAGGGTTTACACTTATTTAATAAAATAAGCCATGATTTAGTTATTCTTGATATCATGCTTAGAGACATGGAGGACTATGAAATATGTAAATATATAAGAGAAAAATCTAATATACCAATATTTTTTTATCGGCAAAATTAGAGGAGTTAGATAAGATCTTAGGGTTTTCATTAGGAGCGGATGATTATATAACAAAACCCTTCAGTCCAAAAGAGTTAGCATATAGAGTAAAAGCTCATTTAAGAAGGAGTTCTTACATGGAAAACTTTGTAAAAGATGAAATTTTTAAAATTTGACCCTTTGTTATAAACATAAGTGGTGGAACTTTATCGAAAAATGGTACAATAATAGATTTAAAACCAAAGGAGTTAAAAATATTAGAATATTTAGCTAAAAATCCTAACCAAATAAAAACCAAAGAACAAATATATGATAAGGTTTGGAGTGAAGAATATATTGGTGGTGATAATACTATAATGGTGCATATTAGAAGGCTAAGAAAAAAGATAGAAGATAATCCATCTAATCCTAAATATACATTAACGATTAAAGGATTAGGTTATAAGCTTACAATAGGGGATTAACGTTATGTGTTAGGATAGTTGTCGTATAGAAAAAATAATATATAATAGAATTACGACAATAACCTAAGGAGAATGATTATGTCTAAAGATAATAAAAAGAAGAAAAGCTATACTAAAGAATTTAAAGCATTGGTACTTAAAAGATTAGAAGAACCTACAACTGATACTATCACAAGTCTTTCAGAAGAGTTAGGCATCCCTAGAACTACAATATATCAATGGATTAAAAAAGCTGAAACTGATAGCAATACAATCTCAATTAATCGTAAACCAACTAGCAAATGGACTTCTAAAGATAAATTCCATGTAGTCCTTGAGACATCTACACTTACAGAGACAGAAATAGCAGAATATTGCAGAAGAAAAGGAATCTTTGTTGATGAAGTAAAATCTTGGAAAGAACAATGCCTTAAGGCTAACCAAGCTACTATGGAAGATCCATAAGAATTAAAGGAATCACTAAAACAAGAAAGAGAAAGAAATAAAAAGCTTAAAAGAGAGCTGAGAACTAAAGAAAAAGCATTAGCAGAAACAGCCGCATTACTAGTACTAAGAAAAAAAGCAAATGCGATTTGGAGGAACTCCGAGGAAGAATGATCAGTGACCCAGATCGTGAAAAAGCAGTAGAGCTGATCAATGAAGTAAGAGAACATGGTGTAAAACTAAAGCCAGTCTGTGATGAGCTAAATATCAGTGTAAGAACCTATCAAAGATGGACTAAAGAAGGAGAGGTAAAAAAGCACCAAAGACCTTTAACTAAAAGACCAACCCCTAAAAACAAAATAACTGAAGAAGAACGTATAGAAATAATTGAGACAGTTAATAGCCCTGAACATACAGATTTAGCACCATCTCAGATAGTTCGGAAATTAGCAGATGAAGGTAAATACATAGCATCAGAATCAGCCATCTATAGAATTCTAGAAGAAAAAAATGAATGCTCACCGCAGTAGAACAAATGCACCAGTAAAGCGAGATACACCAACACATGTAGCTACAGCTCCAAACCAAGTATGGGCTTGGAATATTATCTAATTAAATGCATTTATCAAAGGACAGTACTATAAACTTTATTTAATCATAGACATGTTCAGTAGATTAATAGTAGCATATGAAGTCTGGGAAGAAGAAAAATTTGAACATGCAGAATACCTAATAAAAAAGGCTGCTTTATCACAAAGAATAGCCGGTAGACCATTAGTATTACATTCAGATAATGGTAGCCTTATGAAAGCAGCAACATTCCAGGTAACACTACAAAATTAGGGGTACAAAGATCCTTTTCAAGACGAAGAGTAAGTAATGACAATCCTTACTCAGAAGCACTTTTTAAAACAATGAAGTATAGATCTAAATATTCTTTTTCAAATTGATCACTTCATTTGCGGCAATACCTTTCGGTATGTTTGAGGACTCCGAGAATATCCTACTAATTTTTTATAGAGGATGAAAACAACAGCAAAGCGGTAGGTATGAATAAAAAGCAGTCATCCAATCTAATTTAGCTACTTTCCTATTATGCTTTTTCTATATTCTTTAGGTGTACACGAAACCTTCTTTTTAAAACTTTCTATATAATAACTGGTACTTCCAAATCCCGTAAGATCTGCTATTTGGCTTACAGTCATATCTGTAAGTCGCAGCAATTCTATGCTCTTATTGATTCGATAATTGAGAATATATTCGAATACAGTACATTTCACCACACGCTTAAAAGAACGACAGCATTCACCTTTGCTTATATGAACTACGGCTGCGATTTCCTGCAGAGTAATCTTTTCCATATAATGTTCATGAATGTAACTCATTATGGTCTTGATTCTCTGTTGATCAATATATTTATTGATATTTTCTTCCCTTATTGTTTTGTTTTGATTCGTAATAAGCAACCTCCACATATCTGCCAACTCTAGACATATATCAAGTTCATAGCCATACGCTTTTTGGGAATAGAGGTCATAGATTGTATTAATTTTGTTTAGTACTTTATTCTGCCACTCCATCTCGCATTTCATCACGATCATAGAATAGGTATGTGACTTTAAAAAGGGTTTCACATACTTTTGCTCGATGGCACTTCCCGGAAAGAATGTAAACATCTTAGGGTCTGCATTTATGCATATATACGTGCTATCAGAGTTTGCAACTGGTTTTGACATATGGAGGCACGCACTATTGATAAAAATCCCTTGTCCTTCTTTTAATGTATATGCATTTTGATTAACTAAAAACTCTACTTCTCCTTTTGTAACCATCGAAAACTGAATCTCTTCATGCCAATGCCAGTTAATGAATCCCAGAACATTTTTATCCAGCTGATTCACGTAAACAGCCATCGGAAAATCATAGCTGCCATGCAGCGTTGTCTCTTTATGATTCTCGTCAATTTGTATATCTTTTATCTGCATAGTTTACCTCCTGAAATCAATATAGCGATATTTTTAATTAATATTTATATAGAAATTAAATTTAGATATCAATATAATTATATAATAGATATAGAGATTTTCAATGTAAAAAAGGAGGTGTTAATAAAATGGTATCCAGTATTTCGATTATTAAAGGAAAAAAGTACAGCGATGAATTATCAAATTTATTATCAATCGAAGCAGCTGAAGCGGTAGCAAGATTTCATCTTTCTATACCGATGTATCAAAAGACTCCATTGATTGCACTTCCTAGTCTTGCTAACAAATTAGGAGTGCAGAAAATTTTTATTAAAGATGAATCACATCGATTTGGATTAAATGCATTCAAAGGTTTAGGAGCTACTTATGCTATTGCAAAGATTATTTCCAAGATTATGAATTTAGATGAAACCTACCTAGATTATTCCTTTCTTACATCTGAAAGTATTCGAAATAAAATTAATCATCTAGTGTTCGTTACAGCAACAGATGGCAATCATGGAAAAGGAGTAGCATGGGCTGCATCTAGCTTTGACTGTAAAGCAATTGTCTACATGCCGAAGGGCTCTAAAGAATGTCGTGCAGAAGCTATAAGAAGCATTAATAATACTCAAGTACAAATTACCGATTTGAACTACGATGATACGGTGCGCTTTGCCTATGACTATGCAAAAAAACATGGATATTATTTAGTGCAGGATACAGGATTTGCAAGTTATGAAGAGATACCGAGTTATATCACACAAGGCTATACAACTATGGTATCTGAAGCTATTGCGCAGTTATCCGAATACCAAATTGAAAAACCTTCCCATGTATTTCTTCAAGCGGGGGTCGGCTCTATGGCAGGCAGTGTTCTTGGGTATATGACACATTATTACCAAAAGAGGCCGCCAATCACGACGATTGTAGAGCCTTCTACTGTTGCCTGTATCTATGAATCAGTTAGAGATGGTAATGGAAAACCCCACGCAATTGGTGGAAATCCGAAAACTATTATGGCTGGATTAAATTGTGGTGAACCCAACCCATTTACATGGCCGATTTTAAGAGACTATGCTTCCTTTTATGCCAGTTGTCCAGATTGGGTAACAGAATGCGGCATGAAAACACTTGCTCATCCTGTCGGCAATGACGCAAAAGTGATATCTGGTGAATCGGGTGCAGTTGGGTTAGGGCTTCTTGTATCTTTATGTAAAGATGATAGTTTAAGTTACTATAAGCAATTGCTTAATTTAAATGAGGATTCAATTATTCTCATATTCAATACAGAAGGGAATACAGATCCAGAAGCATATGAAACCATTATAAATCAATAAAAAATGAAAAGGAGAATTCTTATGAATCAAAAAATACGGGAAACGATTGATTCTTTAGAACGTCAATTAATATCCTTTGCTCAAGACTTAGTTCGGATCGAAAGCAGAACTGGTCAAGAAGGAAATCTAGTACAACGTGTAAAACAGGAAATGGAAAAATTGAACTATGATGATATTATCATCGACAAAGTAGGAAACATTATCGGCATAATTGGAAATGGACCGGTAAAGTTGTTATTTGACTCCCATATAGATCATGTAGATGTCAACGATGCAGACGAGTGGCTTCATGGCCCTTATAGTGGAGATATTGAAGATGGCAAGCTGTATGGAAGAGGTTCCTCTGATATGAAAGGTTCTTTTGCTTCCGCAGTTTATGCTGGACATATTATGAAAAAACTCGGTTTGGCGGAGGGAAAAACAATCTTTATCTGCGGTTCTGTCATGGAAGAAGATTACGATGGAGAAGGGCTATATCATGCCATTGTGGACAATAATCTGAAACCGGATTATGTTGTTATTTGTGAGCCAACCCATCTCAATATCTCTATGGGGCATTCGGGAAGAGCCATTTATAAAGTTAATGTAAAAGGTACCTCTTCTCATGGTGCGGCTCCTGAAAAAGGAGATAACACAGTATATAAAGCGATAAAAATTATCGAACGTATTGAAGAACTCGGTAAAAAGTATATGGCGATGCCGTCGGAACGTCCTTCCATAGCACTTACCAAAATTGAAAGCACATCCGCTTCTATGAACGCAGTGCCGGGAAGTTGTACAATTTACATCGACCGTCGCATTTGTTTACATGAAACCGAAGAATCCATTGGAAAGGAAATGGATTTGCTAATCGGTGACATTGATGCTGATTGGGAGATCTATGACGCGATTGGAAAAAGCTATACTGGAGAGGACATTATGCTGCATTCTTATCTACCAGCCTGGGAAATAAAGAAAGAGCATCCTCTGGCTCAAAGCTGTTTTCAAACATATCAGGAAGTGTTCGGCCAATATCCAAAGCCATATAAATGGAACTTTTCAACCAATGGTGTCGCTTCTGCTAAGTTAGGAATACCAACCATAGGGTTTGGAGCAGGTATAGAAAAAATGGCGCATATGGCAAACGAATATTGTCCTATTTCTGATTTAATACTTGCATGTCATTTCTTTTCCCTGTTACCGCTTAAACTGTAAACCAGAAAAAAAGGGACTTGATGCACATAAAAGCTTAGCATCGGTCCCTTTGATTTTCAGTAGACGTATCTTTTCTTATACACAAAAGCCAATTGGTAGTGTTCGGATTTCTGTGTCTACAATATTATACTAACATCAATTAAACTAATGTGTAAAGTGTTAAAGGTATCTAGAAGTTCATATTACAAACATCTTAATAAAAAAGAAAGCAAAAGAAGCATTGAAAATAAATTTCTAGAAGAACAAATTTTAAATATATATAAGGCTAATGAATGCCGATATGGAGCCCCTAAAATATATGAAAAATTAAAAACAAAGGGCATATTTATAAGCCTTAAAAGAACTCAGCGACTCATGAGTAAGTTTGGTATAAAATCAATAGTATGCAAGAAGTTCAGACCATTTTCTTCAAGAAATAAGGTTGAAAGTAGACAAAACATCATAAATAGAGACTTCTCTACAACTGGTATTAATCAAAAATGGGTAACCGATATTACCTATATTCATACAATTAAAGATGGTTGGTGCTATCTAGCTTCAGTTATGGATCTTAACAGTAGGAAGATAGTTGGATACTCTATGTCTAAAAATATAGATACAACATTAGCTATAAAAGCTTTAGAAAATGCCTATAAACTCCAAAAACCTAATGAAGGTCTAATTCTTCGCAGTGATTTAGGGAGCCAATATACAAGTTATGAATTTGGAGAATATATTAAAGGTCTTAAAATATCTCATTCCTTTAGTGGTAAAGGGAACCCTTATGACAATGCTTGTATAGAATCTTTCCACTCAGTATTGAAGAGGAAGAAGTTAATCTAGTTAAATATTTTGATTTTGATGCTGCTAGATTAGCAATATTTGAATATATAGAGTCATGGTATAACAGAGAAAGAATACATAGCTCTCTGGGCTATATTTCTCCCCAAGAGTGGGAAGATAAAGCTAAGAAGGTTGCATAAAATTTATTTGAGGAAATGTCTCTACTATATTGACATAGGTCCAAGATATTGATAAAGTTATGGCCGAACTAAAAGATGAAAAAGGAAAGAATATTTGGATATGTAGTGGAGCTAATATAGCAAATCAGCTTATTAAGGTAGATTTAATTGATGAATATCATTTAACGATTATACGTATTATTCTTGGAAATGGTATAGAACTATTTTCAGATAATAACCCGACTACTTTACTAGAAGTAGAACAGGTGAAAGAAATAAATGGTGTTGTTGATATAGTTTATACTCGCCGAACAGAATGATCATAATTTGAGAACAATAAGAGAAATTATATTTTGCTTAGAGAGGACTTTATTATGAATAATTAACTTGCAATCTTCATGATATGTCAATGGCTATTAGAAATCAGCTTATAGATAAGTTGTTATGTAATAGAAAGGAGAAGATAACAAATGTTTATTTATAAGATATTAGACAAAACAAGTACTGAAATACTTCATAAAACATTTTTAGATGCATTTTCTGATTATCAAGTTAAAATAGATTTGCCCTTTTGGAAGTTTAAACAAATGCTTCAAAGAAGAGGCTATGTCCCTGAAATGTCCATAGGTGCATTTAAAAATGAGATGTTAGCTGGATTTATTTTGAATGGATTTAGAAATTGGAATGGGAAACCAACTGTGTATGACCTTGGGACAGGTGTTGTAGGTGAGTATAGAAGACAAGGTATAACAAGTAATATGCTTTTAAATATCAAAGAGGTACTTAAAGAAAAACAAGTGGAGCAATATTTGCTTGAAGTAATTAAATCTAATACATCTGCAGTTCAACTTTACAAAAAACAAGGGTTCGAGATTCAAAGAGAATTTACATGCTTTCAGCTAGACAAAAATAAATATAACCCAATAGCAACCTATAAAGTTGAGCATGTTGACAGAATTAACTGGAGACAGTTAACAGAATTTCGGGACTTTAAACCCTCCTGGCAGAATTCTATTGATTCAATCAATGCTGTACCAAAAGCATTCTTATATTCTATTGTACGTTTTGACAATACCATTGCTGGCTATGGCATTATTGATAAAAAAACAGGAGATATTCCTCAAATAGCAGTAAATAAGCATTATAGGGGTAAAGGAATTGCAAGAAGTATAATGACAGATATGATAAAAAATACAGAATCACATAAAATTAGTGTTATTAATGTAGATGATCAATTTAAATCTACTAAAGATTTCTTACTTGAATTAGGATTTGAGTATAGCGTTGGTCAGTATGAAATGCTTTTGAAAATATAATTTATTTGACTTGCCATAGTATTTTATTATGAATAGTATTAAAATAATGGAGGTCATCAGATTGGCAAGATCGCCATATAATGTTTATGTTATTTTACTTACTATATGTTAAAAATATTAATAAAATGGTAAACTTTAAATGAAATAGGGAGGGTGCTTTATGAATGAGGTAGCTCTTGACTAGTCAACTGAATAGTTGTTTCTTGTGAAGTTTTTTAAGAGTAAGTTAAGATACAAACAGTACTCAACCTTATTACATATTTGAGTATGAAAAACTAATTTATATTTTGTGAGGGTGATTTTCATGGAGAAAATAAAAAGTTGTAGCGAAGAAAAGGCAAATTATATCCACAGACGTTTGCAAGAGTATAATAGCCGATATATTACAGATTGTGAAGATCTGTCTTATTGTATTGAAAATGAGAATGGTGAATGTATTGCTGGTATTGTTGCATCAAGGGATATGGATTGTATTACGGTTGACTATTTATTTGTTGATGATACATATCGAAAAAATAGCTATGGTTCAAAATTATTGACCTATCTTGAAGCACAGGCCATTTGTTTGAATGCAAAAAGAATCATCTTAAATACATTTGAATTTCAAGCGCCAGCTTTTTATAAGAAAAATGGTTGTCAATTATTTGGAAAAATCGAGCCATGTTTTAGTAACTATGGACAATATTTTTTCAAAAAAGAGCTGTAACAAAAGGTTATGAGCATAATATTTCACCAAGATACTAATTTTATATAGAGGGATATATTTGACTTATTCTGAAGTTATAGCAGTTTACTTAGTCATAAGCGTATTTATATTTTGCAAGGTATAATTATATGAATGAAAGATTTAATTTTAGTTTAGCCCAAGAAAAAAATATTGCTGATATTTTATTTCTAATTAGAAAAAGAATTCGATAGATGGATAATTGCGGTTATTGAGTGATAGTATAAGACAAATTACATGAAATGCTATTCAAAAGAATACTTTAATGATTGTATTTTAAAACACAGATTGTATGCTTTGAGGGAAAAGGAATTTGATAAAATTGTTGGAGTTGTTGTATTGAATGATATAGATAAACGATGGGGAGATGAAATGCTTGCTTATTACATACATAATTTGGTAACTGATTTGGAGACAAAGAGTACGGGTGCAGCAATCATAAAATATTGGGAAGATGTAGCAATTGGGCATAGCAAAAGAAAACTACGCTTAGACTGTCAAACGGAAAATGTTAAATTAATATTATTAAAAATTAGGCTTTCTTTATATTGAAGAAGTAAGAAATGGGTTGTATGTTGGAACAAAAGAGAAAAATTGTTGTAATATAGATTATAAGCATTATACTTGGTTAATTTAATTCATAAAAAATCTAATAAGAAAAATAATCTTTAGAGAGATTATACATTCACTCTTTTTTGATAAAAATGGGAAGAAGTTCTGTATGTATAAATTAATAAGACAATTAGAATATAAGTCAGATTGGAATGATAGAACATACCATAAAGTAGACAGGTATTTTGCTAGTAGTCAAATATGTAGTAATTGTGGATATAAAATGGAGATGTAAAAGATTTATCTATTAGAGAACGGATTTGTTCTGAATGTAATACAAAGTATAATAGAGATTTAAATGCTAGTATAAACATATTAAATCAGGAATTAAAGGATTTAATATTAGTAAGTTAAGTATAAATTATGCAAAATAGGATAGGGACTATCTTAATTAACGCCTGTAGAGCCAGTAGGTTGCGAGGTTAATGAAGCAGGAACTTTTAGTAGTGATGCTAGAAGTACTTGATTTTAGTCATGCAGGGTTCACAATACTGTTATAATTAGACTAAATTAGAAAACCTTTATATTACAAGGTTTTTACTAAGTTAGTCTATTTTTATATCACAAATAATAAAGTTTTATGAACCAGATTAGAAGTTATTACAATATATATATGAAGGGGTAATTAATACATGGACTTTCTTTAAGTTTGAAGAAGTTGTAAAACTAGAGAAAAGGAGGGGATAACAGATTGGATGTTACAGAGTTAAGTCATTTAATTGAAAGCTTTGGTAAAGACGTCTATGGATTTTGTTATAAGTTAACAAGGGATAAACATCAGGCAGATGATTTGTATCAAGAGACTTTTTTAAGAGCGACGGAATTGTGTCATAAAATAGATAATGCTCAAAATCCAAAAGGCTTTCTTATCGCTATTGCAGCCAATACTTGGAAAAATCAAAAGCGAAAATTTGGTTGGCGACATAATATTGCAAAAATAGTGGCGTTTCAAGATGATTTTAATAATGCGTCTCATATGATTGATACAACCACGCCAGAGCTTGTTGCACTAACTAATGAACTTCACACAATGATTGATATGGCTTCGGAATCATTGAATGACAAATTGAAAATACCCCTATATATGTATTACACTGTTGGATTATCAGTTGAGGATATTGCTTCCTCACTTAAGATTCCAACTGGGACCGTAAAGAGTAGACTTTACAAGGCTAGAAAAATAATAAAAGAATATATGGAGGTTAATGGCTATGAAGGATTTTGAAAAATTAGATGAATTGCTATGGCAAGTAATGTCTTCTAATAATGAACCAGAAGACAGTTTGAATCAACAAATTATTGATAAAGTAAGGAGGAAAAATAGTATGAAACGTGTAAATAAAAAAAGAATATCAGTTGCAGCGATGTTTGCAATAATTATTGCAACAACATCAATTTCAGCATTTGCGGCTTGGCATTTACTTACACCAAAACAGGTTGCAGAAAACTTGGGAGATAAAGGTCTTGCTACTGCCTTTGAGGGTGAAGATGCGTTATCCATCAATAAGACTCAGGTTAGTGGTGATTATAAAGTGACTTTACTTGGCATTATATCAGGTAAAAAAATAAGTGATTTTCAAAGCAATGTTGAGAACATTTATCCCGAGAGAAGTTATGCAGTAGTATCTATTGCAAATGTAGATGATACACCAATGCCAGATACACGTGATGAAGAATACGGCAAGGTACCGTTTTTTGTTTCGCCGCTTATAAAAGGTCAGGATCCTAATAGATTTAACATTATTACAATGAATGGTGGTTACAGTGAGTTTGTAAAAGATGGTATAATGTACCGAATTATAGAGTGTGATGATATAGAAATTTTTGCAGATAGAGGTTTATATTTAAGTGTTACCTCTACCCAATTTTATGATGCTAAAGCATATAATTTCGATTTAGAAACGGGTGAGATTACTCGTAACGTTGATTATGAGGGGGTCAATGCCTTATTTGATTTGCCTATAGATCCATCAAAAGGTAATCACGAGAAAGCTGAAAAATATCTTCAGAAATTGGCTGATCAACAGACGTCAGATCAAGAGGACATAGAAGAGGAATTAGTAGATATAGAAACTTTATTAGCAGGAGCTACACTTATTCCAGAATCTGTGCAAGAAGTTACTCCTGACAAGGAGGGTATGATTATTTATAGTTTTAATAGACATGAAACTGTAACACCAGCTGAGATGTTATTTAAAGAAGGTCAAGTTGGATTTTCTGATATTAGATATACTGATGAAGATAATATTTTAGTTTTCTCAAGAGACACAGATGGCGTTATTACTGGTATGGCGTATAGAAAAAAATAATGATGATGTATTAAGGTAATTATCGCAAGGACAATAATATGTTATTTTTTATAAAAAAGAAGATAATAAAAACAACGGTGTCAAGAATAGCTATTTTTGACACCGTTGTTTTAACATTCTTTAATGATAATAATTACAATATTTCACTAAATGATATTCACCTCCATAGTGACAAATACATCAAAACTGTAAGTTTCAAAATTGTTATTGCAAACTAAAAAGAAAAGTAGTAAAATTAAATAACTCAGTTATATATTTACTAGGTTATTCAATTTGATTTTGAGATATTAATTTTTTTGAAAGGTGATTTTTATGGATAAGAAAAATAATGAAGGATATATACACGTAGTTGGAGCTAGAGAGAAGAATCTTAAAAATATCGATGTGAAAATTCCCAAGAAAAAAATAACTGTCTTCACCGGAGTTTCAGGTTCAGGAAAATCATCTCTAGTATTTGATACAATAGCGGCAGAATCACAAAGACAGCTAAATGAAACTTATTCAAGTTTTATTCGTCATCGCTTGCCTCACTATGGTCAGCCCAAGATAGATGCTATTGAAAATTTATCTGTTACAATTATTATAGATCAAAAACGCATTGGAGGAAATGCAAGGTCAACTGTTGGAACGATCACAGATATATACTCATTGCTAAGATTATTGTTTTCTCGTATAGGGAAACCATTTATTGGTTACTCTGATGCTTTCTCATTTAACAATCCTTCGGGAATGTGTCCAAAATGTGATGGGTTAGGCAGAATTGATATGATAGATATTGAACGGTTGTTAGATAGAAATAAATCTCTCAATGAGGGTGCAATTTTATTTCCAACTTTTGAGCCAGGGGGATGGAGATTAAAAAGATATATCCATTCAGGTTTTTTTGATAATGATAAAAAGATAAAAGATTTTACAGATAATGAATTGGAACTGCTTTTATATAAGTCAGATATTAAAGTAACTACTTCTAATCCAGAATGGCCTAAAACTTCACTATATGAAGGCCTTATTCCAAGAATTGAAAGAAGTTTCATAAAAAAAGAAGGGGGCGAGTCAACCAAATATAAAAGAGAAATTGATAGGATCGTTATTAAAGAAATATGTCCTGTTTGTGGAGGTACTCGATTAAATCAAACTGTTTTGCAGTGTAAAATAAATAATAAAAATATAGCGGACTGTGTTGAAATGCAAATTACTGATTTGCTAGATTTTATCAGCACTATTAAAGACCCAAAAGCAGCAACCATGGTTATGGCTATAACTAATCAGCTAGAGCATTTAGTTTCAATTGGCTTAGGTTATTTAAATTTAAGTCGTGAAACATCATGATGTAAATAAAATTAACACTCTATTAAAACTTTTACGTGATAAGGGAAATACCGTTCTAATAGTTGAACATGATCCTGATGTAATTAAAATTGCAGATCATGTCGTTGATATGGGACCGCGAGCTGGAAGAAATGGTGGTAAAATCATGTATCAAGGTGATTTTAATGGCTTGGTGCACTCAGGTACAACTACAGGAAAATATTTATGCACTCAAACACAGTTAAAAAAGAATGTCAGAAACTCAAATGGATGGTTATCTCTGAAAGATGCAAATTTGCATAATCTAAAAAATATTAGCATATCTATCCCAAAAGGGGTTATGACAGTAGTAACTGGAGTTGCAGGTTCAGGGAAAAGTACATTAATCAATCATGTGCTACCTAAATTTTATCCTGAAACGATTTTTATTGACCAGAAGCCAATTCGAGCCTCAAAACGTTCTAATATTGCTACTTTTACGGGAATGTTTGATATAATAAGAAGGCTGTTTTCGAAAGCGAATAATGTAAAACCTGCTCTATTCAGCTTTAATTCACAAGGAGCCTGTCCAAATTGTAAAGGGTTGGGAGTAACATATACAGATTTGGCATTCATGGATACGGTGGTAAATGTATGTGAAGTTTGCCAAGGTAATAGATTTATAGATGAAGCATTAAGTTACAAATTACATGGCAAAAATATAAGTGAAGTTTTAAACATGACAGTTGATGAAGCTTTAGATTTTTTCCATGAAAAAGAAATATCAACAGTATTAAAAAGACTGGCAGATGTAGGAATAACTTATATTACACTTGGGCAGCCATTAAATACTTTGTCTGGTGGTGAGTTGCAAAGAATAAAGCTTGCCGATGAGCTTGAAAGTAATGGAAATATCTATGTATTAGACGAACCAACTACTGGACTCCATATGTCAGATATATCACAGCTTCTTAAAATTTTAGACCGCCTTGTTGAACAAGGCAGCACCGTAATTGTGATAGAACATAATTTAGATGTCATTAGTCAAGCAGATTGGATTATTGATTTAGGACCTTTTGCAGGACAGAATGGTGGTAGGATTATGTTTGAGGGATTACCAAAGGATTTAATAAATTGCAATTCCTCTATTACAGCACAATATTTAAAGAAATATATTAAGTAAGGAGAATCTTTATGACGAAAAAAGAACTAGAAGATCACTATATACCTTTTCAATGTATGATTATAAGTAATATTAATCGCTTTAATATTGAGGGAGTGACAACAGCTCAGTATAATGTATTAGATATTTTAGATAAGCAAGGCCCTAAAACTACTAAAGAGTTAGCTGAAATTCGAGGGATTTCACAGGCTGGAATATCTAAGTTAACAAAAAGACTTTTAGAGAAGAAATACATCATACAAAAACGGAAGGAAACTGATCGACGAGCTTATGATATTTTTATTACTCCTGATGGTAAGAATTTTCTTTTGAGATCAGAAAAGTTTAGAAATGAAATCATGCATTTAATTGAGAATACATTGACAGAAGAAGAATTGAATTGTTTTATGAAACTATGTAAGAAAATTACTGATTCATATGTGGAAAAATAAGTATATAAATTTGAGTACTTTAATTATTCGCTTATACCCATTTTCAAAGATTTATAATTATTAACGAGCATAGTTCAATAGAATTGTAAGATATACCATTTACTCTTAATTAAAAGGTGATTAACATTCTTGTAGACCATATACTTATAAATTTTCTGATAGTTTTAGACAATTGTTCTAAGCAATGATATACTAGAATCAGAAGTTGAATAGAAATGCAAATAAGAAGGTTTAAATAGGGATATTTAATTGGTAAAAAATAAATCATGTAAACAAATTCTACTTAAAACCAAAGATTTTAAGTAGAATTTTGTTTACAGAAATTCAGATTTTAGATTACATAAAACAGACAGGTATTATAAATAAAAAGCTTTTTAAAAGAGGTAAAAAAGCTACTTATGATGCTATGGTAAATACAACAAATGTGCCATAGGGATGTTTTGTTTGTCATAGCAGATATTTAAAATAATCTTCATCGTCTTAATATGAGAGCTCTATGTTAGTATATTTACCTATAAAAACAAATTGATTTATCTGCTTATTTCTATTATTATAAATATTACTATCATTGATATTAAAATAATAACTAAAATTAACTTTGTATGTGGAGCAATAGTTGCTCTAAGTATATTGAGAAGTTCAAATAAACTTAAAAAAATAAATGCAAATATTATTGTTCGGTTGTTAACATTAAGATATGGAAAGAATTAGCCTGTTAAACGTCATAACATTATACGAGTCTATATGGAATAAAAAGAATTGACTTCCATAAATATAAAAATGCTCCCGTTGATGAGAGCATTTTAAACATTATATGAAAATTATGCATTTTGCTTTTTAATATCTTCTGGTCCAAGTACTATAGGTTTCCATCCTGATTTTCTTTGAACTAAACATCTGTCATTTCTATCTATTTTAAAATAGCTTTAAAAGATTTAAACCCATCTAAAAAACAGTTTGGACAAAACCGTATTATGATTGGGCAGGTAGGGGCTGGATAGTTACTTGTGTTTATCCTGTTTATATAGATAATGAACTTTCTTATGTAATTTTTGCAGATATAACTTTAAAACGTTTACAGGAGACTATTGCTGATTTTCAAATAGATAAATTTGGTTATGGTTTTCCTATAGATTATGATGAGGAGATTATATACCATCCTAAATATGAGTTTGAACCTTTAGGTAAGGGTGAAAGATTTTATAGAAATATTTTTATTTTAAGTGATAATATTTAATATAAAAATATTATGAAGGATATGATAGAGGGAAAAGAAATAACTAAAAATCTACAAGAGGATTTTACATCCTATAAATGTTATGAATTTTTTAAATCTGGATAAAAACCCTATAAAGATTGTCCTATAAATGATACTCTCAATATAGGAAAAGAATCTTTTAGAGAAATAATATTTGGACAAGATATTCTCCATGTTTGGACTTTCTCTATTTTCGATAATAAAAATAATTTAGATGAAGTCTTAGTTTATAGTGTAAAAGCTATAGAAAAAGTGGTAATTGATAAGCAATTTTATCAGAGGGAAAAATTAGCAAGTATTGATCAAATGGCAGTAGGTATAACTCACGAATTAAAAAATCCTTTATCTGTAATAAAAGGTTGTAGCTATTTATTGAAACATACTGTAGAAATCGAAGATATAGAAAATGATTCGGGAGAAGAAATAATAGAGATAATTAATGAGATAGATAATAACATAGAAAGTTCGCAAAATATAATATACAATTTATTAGATTTTTCTAGGAAGGCTGATAAAGAAAAAGAATTAATAAATGCGGTAGGACTCTGTTTAGATAGTTTTTATTATTTAATCCATCCACCTTAAGAGAAGCATATTATTTTCTTCCTGTAACATAACGAAGTTTTAAATTTTCTTTCCGCAGGATTTACAAAAAATTGCATCCTCGTCATTAAGTGTACCACAATTCTTACACTTAATTTTTATTATTTCTTTAACTTGACTTTCTCCTTTGCTTTCAGCCATATCTTTAGCCATATCAATGTTTTCTATAGTGTCATTTATCATTCTACCTTTAGCAGCACTATAGGGTTTTAGATCTTCTCTGGCTTTTTCTGGATCTAGTATTAGACCTGACCCTGCTGTTCCTTTAGCACCAATACTCATCAGTATATTACCTATAGTTATAAAGACCATTCCAATTAATGGTCTACGAATAAAACTTGATGGACCTTCAACAAAATCAGATTCTATATCTATAAAGAAATTAGAGATAAACAATATAATTCCAATAATTATGAGAACTAAACCTATGTAATAAATAGCTTTTCTTTTTTTTGAAATCTTATTGGACATTTTACTTCCCCCTATAATAAGCTTTTATGATGATTTTATTATATAATATCTTTTTTCTTTAAGTATTGATGTATATTTTTAATATATCATGATAAACTTAATTGGTAAATAGATTAATTTTCGTTTTTTAATACTAATTTTTAAAATAGTACTTGTAGCTTTATGTTAAATATGATAGAATTGATTTGAACATAAAATTTGGAGGTTGCTAATGATTTTATTTCTTGCTAAATAAGAAAATTTTATAGAGGCAAAAATATAGTAGTTGTATTTTTGTGTCTAATTTTAGCGAGAAATCTCTTTTGAATATATTTATGTCGTAAAAGATGATTTTATCATCTTTTTTTTATATCCTTTTTTGTACAGCTAAGAGAGTTTGCTCTTAGCTGTATTTTTTATGGAGATGAGGTATAGGAATAAGTTTTTTGAAATTAAAATTCTTTATAAAAAAGGAGTGAAATAAATTGTCATTAATAGATATTAAAAACTTAACATTTACTCATATTGGGAGTCTAAAACCAATTTTTGACCATGTAGATTTACAATTAGATACAAATTGGAAATTAGGTTTTATTGGTCGTAATGGATATGGAAAATCTACATTTTTAAAACTTTTGATGGGAAAATTCCCCTATAAGGGTAGTATTCATTCTTCTGTAAATTTTGAGTATTTTCCTTATGTGGTAGAGAATCCAAAAGATATGACTATAACGGTTATACAAACATTGAAGGGAGAATTTCCACTGTGGAAATTACAAAAAGAAATGAATTTATTGGAACTTAAAGAAGAAGTATTATACCGTCCTTTTTCAACATTAAGCCATGGAGAGCAAACTAAAATACTCCTTGCCACCATGTTTATTGCAGAAAACCAATTTCTTTTAATTGATGAACCTACCAATCATTTAGATGTTCATGGTAGAAAATTAGTGGCTGAGTATTTCGCGAAGAAAAAAGGATTTATAGTGGTATCCCATGATAGAGAGTTCTTAAATGTTTCAATTGACCATGTATTAGCTATTGAAAAGAATAAAATTGTTCTTACTAAAGGTAATTACGATACATGGCAACATAATAAACATTTAGAAGATAAATTCGAGCTAGAGCAAAATGAAAAACTTAGAAAAGAAATACGAAGATTAAAAGAATCTGCAAGAGAAAAAGCCACATGGTCAGACAAGGTAGAGAAAACGAAGATTGGGCAAGGTCCTGTAGACCGAGGATATATTGGGCATATGTCAGCTAAAATGATGAAACGTTCTAAAAACATGGAAAAACGCTATGAAGTTGCTATTGAGAAAAAACATAAGTTGTTAAAAAATATTGAAGAAATTGATCCTTTACAAGTTGTTTCCTTAGAACATCATGCAGATACTCTTATAGAAACAGAAAACTTTACATTATACTATGATGGTATTCAAACATTAGAACCAGTATCTTTTACGGTAAACCAAGGAGAGTGTTTAGTTCTACAAGGCAATAATGGTAGTGGAAAATCTAGTATTATAAAAGCCATTTTAGGTGAAAAGTTGCAAACAAGTGGACATTTATGGAAAGCAAAAAATCTAATAATATCTTATGTGCCACAGCATTTTAATTTTTTAAAGGGTAATCTATTTGAATTTATTAGTGAATGTAATATCGATAAGACACAGTTTCTAACTATATTCCGCAAAATGGGTATTCAGCGAGAACAATTTGATATTCCTATGGAATGCTACAGCAGTGGTCAAAAGAAAAAGGTGCTGTTGGCAAAATCTCTATGTGAACAGGCCCATGTATATATTTGGGATGAACCTTTAAATTATATTGATATTATATCTAGAATTCAGATTGAAAATATGATATTAGAATATGCTCCTACAATGATTCTTGTAGAGCATGATAAAAAATTTATTGATAAAGTTGCTACAGACATTGTTGAATTGCATTAAACTTAATTTGCCACTGGGGTGTTTTGTTTGTTATATTAGTGGATATTATAAAATATGGTCAATTTCCAATGGACTAAAACTCTAGGAAGTTGACCACTTTTTTTATAATATTTATGTTTCACATATTTTACCAATAACCTGTCATTACTATATTTGAATATGATATAAGAAAGGATAGCAAAATATCAAATAAGATATTAATATTTCCGTTTAAATATTAGCTTATTGAGTAAGAAAAGACTCAAGTCTACTTTTAATACACATAGTTAGAGAAATAAATTTGAGGTATTGATAAAAAGGCTTCCAACAAAATGTTGAATATGCAAACCAAGTGCTACAATATTATTTTTAATGGACAGGAAACCTATTTTGTCTATCTTTTCAAACTCTAATTATCTAGTAGTGGTCGTGATGCATTTCGGCATCTTCTTTAGTTTTATGGACTGTACCATGAGGATGCTCAGGAGGAGCATATATAGAATATAGTTTAATTGGCACACAACCTGTATTGATTAGATTGTGCCATGTACCTGCAGGTATAAATATCACATAGTTATCATAGACCCTTGCTTGGAAATCTAAGCTATCCATTCTATTTCCCATTTGAACCATTCCTTGACCTTTTTCAATACGGATAAATTGGTCTAGGTCAGAATGCATTTCTAAGCCAATATCATCACCAACATTAATACTCATTAATGTAAGCTGTAGGTGTTTTCCTGTCCATAATGCTATACGGAAATAGTTGTTTTGCTTTGCAGCCTCCTCAATATTGGTTACAAAGGGACATGGGCCATAATCTTTCAATTTGATGGGATATCTCCAATAGTCTGGATAGGGTGTTGGTCTATTATTCCAGTAAGGACAGGAATATGATCTGTAATTATCATACATAATGTCCACTCCTTTCATAGTTCTATAATATTATATGTTTCATATTAATAAGAGGTTCTTTAAAAGAAAAGTGTTATTATTTATTTTTATATATTTGCATATTTGAAAAATATATCAGGATTATATGCTGAAGCTCTAAGACTAGAGATTATACTGTTTGGGGAAACCTTATCTAGTGAAGTGTGGGGATAAAGTAATTGAAGATATTCAAAGGGCAGATTATAATTTTGATTTAGAAATAATAGGGTGGCTAGAATGACTTTATATGGATAGAAGAAACTTTAAAAGATAAATAAGGGATTTTTCTATAGAATTTATTAAGAACAAGGTATCTAATTGGTTATCACACTATTTGTTAAAAAATTACAAGGTTTCAAATTATTATTTATATAGAATTAACTAAATGTAAAGAAAATAGTAAATATTTTTAAAAAAATGTTGCCGACAATAAAAATGAAAGAAGAAATTATATGTGAAATTAAAAGGAAAGATGGTATTATTTACGGTATTAGTATGTATTATAAGCGTTTTATCTATATCTATAATTAATTATTTAATAGATTTAGTATTTTTTGTAAAGCTAGGAAAAGGTTCTTATGCTTTTTTAATTGATGATCAAGGAAATATTGTAACCCATTTAAATGAAAAATTTAAACCAAAGGAGGAAAAATTATATAATATTGATGAAATATTATATGGGAAAACGAAATACATAACTAAAGGCAAGAAATTAGATATAAAAGATAGAAAAATAAAAGACTATGATGGAGCGGATAGATTTTTCTTTTTTGGAAATATAGAAGAATCAAATTGGAAAGTAGGGGTAGGAATTTCTACTGATTATGCTTTAGGAAATATAAATAAGACAATTAAACATACAATAATAGCAGTATTAATTGTCTTGATAATATCTATAGCTATATCTACATAAAAAAATTCTGAGAGTGATTTAGAAATAGTACTTTTAAAGATCGTCAATGATAACCATGAAATGAATTTAATAAAGGATCTATTAGATAAAAATCAAATTTCTTATATTATAAAAGAACGTGAAAGTGGAGGGTATATGAAAATATATACTGAAGCCTCAATTTATGGAACTGATATTTTAGTAGAAAAATCACAGGATATTATTAATTAAGTGTTCAAGCTAAGCCACATTTTCAACCCATAATTTCTATGAGATAATACCTTTAAACAATAATAAGAGGGTTATTTCAGATGAAAGATGAAGATAGAAAACTTTGGACTGAACGAATTCAAGATTGCAGAAGTAGCAGCTTAACGGCTGTTAAATGTTCTGAATAAAAAGGTGTTTTTTTCATAAACTTAGGTATTATATTAATAAATTCAATAAAGAAAAGAGATAAAATCCTAACGGGGATTCTAAAGAAACAAAATGGGTATCTGTTATTCCTAAAGAAATAGCAGTGAATAAAGAAACATTTTTAGCATTAAAAATTACCGTAGGTAAGGTAACAATTGAAATACGTTCTTAACTTTAATGAAAGTACTTTTAAAGCCGTTATAAGGATTTTTTTACAATGTTAAATCGAAACCGTTTACTATTTAACATATCTATTAGAAAAATCACCTAATATAGATCTAGAAAATTTAGAAGAGTTGGATTAGCTATTACCTTAGTCAGATTCAATTCTAGAGAATTACAAAATTCCTAACAGAAAATAGTATAATATATATCCCCTATCTTTTGAAGTTGGAGGATAACTTATGCTTTCATATATAAATAATATAGAAAAAAGAGCCTGAATCTCAGGCTCTAAAGATATAGACTTAGGTTTTCAAATTTTTTACTTGATATATTTAAACGTCAAATATATCGCGGAAATTACCAAAATGAATAGGATATCCTATTTCAAGATCGCCAATAGGGATACCTAAAGTTGCGTTCATGTTATAACTTCCTGTAAAAGTAAGCCTCATTCCAGAGTTAGAAAGCGAATAATTGGTACGTATATTATTAATACTAGGGACAAATGCAGCCCCAAAATTTGTATTAAAAGAGATTGTTGGACTACTAGCTGAAACAATGCGACGGGTGTTAAAATTATATGAATATTTTCCAGTTAAAGTAGAGGTCCACTCTTTCTTGAATTTATGTTTTAAGTCCCATTCATTATGATAAAAAGTTTTCTTGACAGTTTGTGTTTTAATACTCATTATTTGTGAATCTGAATTATAATTTTTTTCAGGTATTATTTTTTCATAAGATACTAAAAGCTTTTTACTTATGATTAAGTTTTGAATAGCCTCATAATCTTTCGAAGAATAATAGTGTGAGGTCTCATTAATAAAGTTTTTAGTAACATCTAAGCCGTTAATATCGATCACCTGTACCCCATCTAAATTCATAAAACAATTATTTATAAAATTGAAAAATAATGAACTAACACCAAACTCATTTGTTTCTAACTCAAAATATTCTTTATTTTGTGATAATTTTTTAGCATATACCATCTGATTCGATAAGCAAGTTAAACTAATAAAAAAAGCTAATACGATAATAAGATTTTTTTTCATAAATTTAGCCCTCCTATGATCTAAATTATATATAGATTATTGAATAATTAGATTTTTATTTAACTTTAAAGAATATATTATAACAACAAATTTAACTACATTATATAGATAAACAAGTTCAAAAATTACAATATTTATAATAAGATCTAGCATTAACGAGAGATTTAGTTTCGGATTTGTTAAAATTCGTGTGATTAAAATAATTTAAATAAAGTCTTTAATGTCAATTAATAGAAGATCTTGCTTTATATTCATAGAAATAAGATTTTGGCTTATTTCATACATTTTTTGTGGATTCGACATTGGTGAATAAGGTGGAAGATTCAATATAAATAGATCTTCTTCATGTTGTTTGATAAATTCTTCAACAGCTTTTGAAGTATGAACTCTACCATTATCTCAAATCATAAATACTTTTTTATTCTTGTTAATGTATAGTAAGTGTTTTAAAAGTTTAATAATTTCATTAGAATTAATTCTTTCATCAGAAAGATATATTTACAACGGAGTTAAAATTTTTACTAGTTTCAGTAGCTCCAATAATATTAACGCCCTTAAGAGTACCATTTCTTTCTATTGCAGGTGGGTGCTCTATTGGACTCTACTCTAACTTTGGTTCATCTTGAACATACAATACTGTACCTGAGGTGTTCTCAATAATGTCTAGTAGACTAGCAGTTTTTTTAAAAGCTTCTTGAAGCTTTAGATCTCCTTTTTTTATATGATTTACTAGCAGTCTTTGAAAATATCAAAATGAAATACATTTATTATTTTTTAATTATTCATGTTGTTTATCTATATTATGAATATTGAATTTTTAAATTAATAGACATAAAATTTATTAGCATTTATGAATATTTTTTAACGTGTATTGATATTTTTTCATGAATTCATCTATTGGGTATAAAAGAAAAGTTTATTTGTTTTTACAATTATTGTTTATTCAACAATCTATAAATAGAATACCATATAAATCCTGAGTTTACAAGTTTATCTGGTTATGATAATATATTCTCATAAATATTAAATTAATAATAGGATTCGTTTAATTGATTTGAAGATTAATTCCCCATATAAAGAATGATGTAGAAACAAATAAATTATCAACCTAGGTTGCTATAATTTTCTCTGAAAAATAGGAAAGACATTTATCTATGATAACCTTAACAATAAAAAATGGAGGTTATAGATAATGAAATTAACATCATTTGGGGAACGAATCATATAAATTTTAAGGAAACATAAATTAGATATTAAAGAAGCAAGACTAGCTGAAAACTAACTATTGATAAAATAGAAGATATCATCATTCAAACATCAGATAATATTGATCATGAATTATTAAAGGATGCTGGAGAAGAATCAAGTGATGAGGAAGAAGATGATGATTGAGAGTCCATAAGATGTCCAACATGTCGAGGTAAAATGAGATTTAATAAAGCAAATGTTCCTATAAGCATATTGACTATAAAGGGACCATTGACCAGTATAAGAGATTATTATTTTTGTAGGTATTATCATAAAAGTATTGGATATACTGATGAGTCGCTTAATATTAATAAAGAACGTTTAGTAATAAAACGATTTATGGAGTTAATTGCTTACTCAGGGCAAAATTCCAGATATTTTGAAAGAGCTTCAAAATATCTGGAAAAATACAAAGGACTTAAAATAAGCTCTACCACCATTGAACAGGTTTCTGAACAAATTGTAAAAAAAGTATACTAAAGGGATCTTAAAGAGGCAGAAATATTATACAAAAATCCTGAAAAAGTATATGAAAGGTTTTTAGATAGAGATAAAAGTGATGAAACTTTATACATTGAAATGGATGATCTTATGGTTTTCACTAATATTATGGAAGAAGACGAAAAGCTTTTATGGAAAAAAACGGAGATTATATTATTACTAAAAATGAGTACATTACACATTTTGGAAGTGCTGAAGAATTTTAAAAAAATGCTTTTTTTACTAGGAATTAAAGCTGGATATGGATATATTAAAAAAGTTTTAGTTATTGGAGATGGAGTTCAATGGGATAACAAAGATTTGTGAGAAATTATTTCCTGATAGAATACACATACTTTATTATTATCACCTTAGTGAAAATATACACAAGTATGTTTACTGTTTGTATCTCATGGATGAAGTTTTTGGTAGAAGGTAAGTAAATCAAGTTTTAGAATCTGTAACTGAAGGAAGAGTTGAAGAAGCTATTGATAAGGTTACTGAAAAAAAGATTACTGATTTGTCCGAAGGGGTGGTAAAATTACCAGAGTATATGATAAAAAAACAACATAAAATTGATTATAAAAATTTTAGAGAACAAGGGTTTTTATTGGTAGTGGTGCAATTGAAAGTGGCAATAAAATGGTTATACAAGAGAGGATGGTTCAATCAGGAATACATTAGAATATTCAAGGTGCACAGTATATTACTACTTTAAGTACAAAGCATGAAAGTAATCTATGGAATGAATTAATGGCAGTTATTGACGTATAAAATGTAATTTTAATATAATATATGGTTTAACCTAGAAAATAAAATTCTGCTTTTATGTCTATTTTTTTGTTACATAGTTTTCCTTCGACTCAAGATATATATATATATATAGAAGCACAAACTATGATTATTTATATTTTATGGGATAAATTTAATTTGTGCGCCCTCAATAATAGCAGGTATTGACAATATATTATTAAAATCGTAGTTGTAAAAGTAGATAGCCGTTAGTTATAAACCGTGATAGAAACTTAAAATCAGTAGATATTTATAAATTTTTTGAAATACGTTTTTTTAATAATTGGATAGTTGCAATTGATTAATATAGTGTTTAAAAAAGGAGGCCTATATTCATGAAGAAATTATTATGTAGTTTAAAACAAAATATTAACTATAAAAATAAAAAAATCTTAAAGTTTTATTTGTTGATTTTTTCTTTACTTAATTTAATATATGTATGTTTAGAAATATATAATTTGAAATTAAGAGAATCATTTTCTTCATTAGGGAACTCATTTCCATTAATCAAAGAAACATATCCTTCAGAGTTTATTATTAGTACTAATATATCCAAAGCTAATAATATTATAGTATATATAATTTTTTGTATTAACTTATTTTGTTTTATTATGCTTATAAATAAGAAGTTCAATATAAATGCAAAACAATTTTTGATAATCCATATTGTTTTTTTATTTTTAGCTTCTCTTATTAGCTACATACTTGCAGCTATTTTTTTAGTTCCTATTGGGAACTTAATTGAGCAACTTTTCACATCATATTTGATAACATTTATAGTTTCAATATATTTTATTGTAAAAACTGTGTATCGAAAAATTAAATCATTTATTAATTAAGTCAGGCATCCAAGTACTATTAGTCTACCTATAAGGAATAGTGTAAATAAATGCTCTTTTTTGGCAAGAATTAAAATAGGAATAAAAACCAGAAAGGAGTATTTTTATCATTACATTACTAAAAGAAGTTCTAAGAGAAATGATTAACTATGATTCATCAGTTTAGAAATTTTTTAAAAATATGTTATAGCTATAAAGATAAATAAGACTTTGTAAGAGATTTTAAAGGCGTGTACACAGCTACCAATGAAGAGGTTGTCTATGAAGCATTAGGAGAACTCGAAGAAAAGTGGAATACCAAATATCCTTTTGCAATTAAAAGTTGGATTATATCTTTAATCAATTAACTATTTAAGCCCACTTATCCATTATAAGAATTATTGCCAAAGTTATAAGAGTTTATGTATATTATCCTAAAACTTTGGCAAACTAAAATCAAGATACAAATTTATCATTTATTTCCAATTGAATATTTTTTGTTAGAAAGAGCTATAGCTCTTATACTAAAAGCACGAACTTAAGATTGTAAGGTTCTATTATTATGAATGTTATTTTTCAAATAATCCTAGTGTCTTGTTTACATCTAGTACAAAGATTATACCTTTTCCAGGATGATTAATATTCAGCTTCTCTTTAATGGAATTTACTATTGATTCTGTTTTTTCAATTGTTGATAGGATTAGTACAATTTCTTTTTCAGGTTCTATTTCAATGTTAAATAATCTTGCATTTTCTCGTGTTCCGGATCCTCTCCCATGAATAACTGTGCCACCTGTTGAACCAGCAGATTTAGCTGCTTCTAAAACTTCATCTGACAACCCTTTATCAACGATTGTAAATATTGCTTCATATTCCATATTTTTCACACCTCGCTTTTCAGGATTTGCTATATATCTAAAATTTTTAAGCCCTATACAATTTTTAATCGGCATAGAAAAAGCTATACCATGATTAGGTTTGTCTAATGAAAATTTTTTATTTAATCCATTATAAATTGTATCTTCTAATTCCTCATTAATAATTATTATAAGTATCTCTTTTCTAATTTCATTAAGACTCAATATATCAAGCAAGTGATCATTAACTGTTCCCTTTCCTAGAAAGAAGGTTCCACCAGTTGCACCTAATTTTTTTGCTTCTTTTAAAACTTTGCTTCCTTTTTCAAAATCTACTATTATGCAAAACAACGAGTACCTTTTATTCATTAAATTCATCAAGATCAGCACCTCCTTTGTTTGCTTTAATTTTAAATAGAAGACCAAGGATTTGTATAGCAACTAATGGAGTCATGGCAACCATTGCAATAACACCAAACCCATCTATTAGTACATTTGCTGTTGGAATTGCATTAGCAGCTCCCTGGGCAAAGGCCAAGATAAATGTAGCTGTCATTGGACCTGAGGCAACACCGCCAGAATCATAAGCTATACCTACAAAAATAGGTGGTACTTTATAACTTAAAAAAGTAGCTAACCCAAATCCCGGTAGTAAAAAATGCCATAGTTTTAAGTTGGGTATCATTATTCTTAGCATAGATATTGTTACTGCAAAGGCAATTCCAAGAGATAATGTTCCTAATATCATGTTCTTTC
Organism: Anaerosalibacter massiliensis; assembly: GCF_024623155.1. NCBI lineage: Bacteria > Bacillati > Bacillota > Tissierellia > Tissierellales > Sporanaerobacteraceae > Anaerosalibacter > Anaerosalibacter massiliensis. The sequence goes on along the minus strand of NZ_JANJZL010000001.1, from coordinate 476,048 downwards.
TAATATGTCCTGATGTTACATCTTCTACTTGTTCTGTAAGTACATATACTGCTGGTTCTGCAAGTACAACTACCATACCTAATATAAATCCAATAGTTGGAAGCATCCAAGAAGATTCAAGATTTGCAATACCATGACCCATAACTCTACCAACTTCCATAAATCCTGCATTGACCCCTGATAAAAACAGTACTAGTCCAATATATGTGTATATAAGTCCCTTTAGAATTTTATTTCTATTTTTTTTACTCAGTTTAAATTTAATTAGGTTAAAAATTAAAAATAATATAAATATGGGTAATAGTGTTATAATTGATTCTCTCATTAACTTTGGAAGCTCTTGTAGATAGGGAGTAAATATTCCAGTATATGGCACAAACACTTCTGCTTGCCCTTGTATATTATTTGTACCTGTTATTATATTCATTATCATAACTGCAAGTATTGGTCCAGTTGATGCAATGCCTACTAGTCCAAAACTATCTTCTTCTGATGTTTTTCCGCCTTTTAATTGTGAAACACCAAGTCCTAGGGCTAATATAAATGGAGTAGTCATAGCTCCAGTAGTAGCCCCTGATGCATCTACAGATATGGCTAGAAATTCTTCAGAAACACAAATACCTAATAATAAGAGAATAGAATATACAATTGTAAATAATTTGTTTAATGGCTTTTCATATAGTATTCTAAGTAGTCCTATGGCTACCATAACTCCTACTCCTATGGAAACAATAATAAGAATTAAAGAGCCAGATACAATTCCTCCAGTTGCATTATTTACTTGGCGGGCAAGTATTTGAAGATCAGGTTCTGCTACTGTAATAAGAAAACCTAAGACAAAACCTAAAAGACCTACTAAATATGATTTATTGGTTTTTGCAATTGTTTCCCCCATAAGATTACCTATAGGTCCAATACCGATTTCAGCTCCAAATAAAAAAATGCCCAGTCCAATAATAACAAATATTGCACCTATTATAAATCTAATAAGCATTTCTGTCTTAATCGGTACTACAGTAAAGTTTAGTATAATTACTATCAAGGTTATAGGCAGGACTGATAAAGATACTTCCTTAAATTTATTGATTAATACACTCAAGCATCATCACCTTCATTCTTTAATATTTTATGGTTTTTCTGATAAAACTGTATTTTGAACAATACAATATTATCATTTATACCCAATAATGTAAACCGAATAAATATTAATTTGCCACTAGTATGTTAAATTGCTTAGAAAATCCAACAATTGATTAACATATTAGAATTTGAAAATTCTATACTATAAGGGAAGATTACCATATTGTTCGAAGGACCTAATTAAACTATATATTTATGTATATATGAATAAAATTACATTATTAAGAAGGTTGGAAAAAATTATCTGCAGACAGAAATACAGAAGTAATGCAGCTATTAAGAAAATTAACACGAATCTAAAGAAGATACTTTAACATATGTTTCAAAAAAATTTAATGTATACATTGGATTATATTAAATAGTTGTAATAATTGAAGGAGTTCTTGCAGATTGACAAAAAAATCAAAAAATAGTAATATCAACATATCTAAGTATTACTAGACTACCTATGAGGAACTAAAATTAAAAAAATATTAGCATTATTAATATTCAATTTGGTGGAAAGGATTTGATCCTGTGGCTAAAAATAAGAAAAAAATAGAGTGTTTAGGTCAAAAATTGGAATTAATAAGGCCTAATATTGATTTAGAGAAAGAGTATCATGATTTTGCTAAAGAGTGGAAGAATTATGGAGAAGAAATCATTCCATTCTCCGCAAGGCTGTTAGATATGGATTATAGAGAATGGTTGAAATATACGTATAAGATTGAAGAAGAAGAGACTTGTCCATCTCATCTAGTTCCTGCTTATACATATTTTTTAATTTCAAAAAATAAAAGAATCATAGGTGCTATAAATATTAGACATTCTTTAAATGATTATCTATTTAATTATGGTGGACATATTGGTTATGGTGTTCGTCCATCTGAAAGAAGAAAAGGATATGCTTCTCTAATGCTATCTTTGTCCTTACTTATAGCTAAAAAACTTGGAATTGAAAAGATTTTGATAACTTGTGATAAAGAAAATATAGGCTCTGCCAAAACTATTTTAAATAATGGTGGAGTGCTAGAAAATGAAGTTAAAGAAGATGGGAAAATAATTCAAAGGTATTGGATAGAACTTTAAATTATGTGATTGGAATGTTTTATTTGAATTTTTAAATTTAATTTAGAAAATAACTAAAAACATAATTAGTTCTATAAGAGGAATAATAAAAGTGTATTTTTATAAATCAAGAAAACTATATAAAGGAAAGGAGTGGAAAAATGAAATTAGAAATAGGCAATTTTTATGTAAAGGATGTAGCTTTTGGAAATGAGACTAAATTTGAAAATAATGTTCTAGTAATCAACAAAGAAGAAGCATTAAATTATATTAGAGAAGATGAACATATTACAGAAGCAGATTTAATTATTGCTAAGCCAGGAGAAAATGTAAGAATAGTTCCTGTAAAAGAAGCAGTAGAACCAAGAATTAGGCCAGATGGAAGACCAGTTTTTCCAGGAGTTACTGGAGATGTAGAAAAGACTGGAGAAGGAAGAGTGCATGCTCTAAAAGGAGTAAGCGTATTGGGAGTAGGTAAACATTGGGGAAGTTTTGGAGATGGACTTATAGACATGAGCGGTGAAGGAGCAAAATACACTCTTTTTTCTCAAACTATTAACATTTGTCTAGTAGCAGACACTGATGAAGAATATGAAAGATATGAACAACAGAAGAAAAACCATGCTATTAGATGGGGCTCTCATAGATTGGCAGAGTATATTGGAAGAACAGTTAGAAACTTAGAACCAGAGGAAGTAGAGAAATATGAATTAGAGCCAGTAACTAAAAGATCAGAAAACATGCAAAACTTGTCTTCTGTAGTATTGGTTATGCAGCCCCAGTCCCAGATGGAAGAATTAGGATATAATGATTTGGTTTATGGATGGGATATGAATAAATATGTGCCAACTTTCATGCATCCTAATGAGGTATTAGATGGAGCTATTATTTCAGGAAGTTTTATGCCAGCATCTTCAAAATGGTCCACTTATGATTTTCAAAATTTTCCAATTATTAAGGAACTATATAAAGAACATGGAAAGTCTATTAATTTCTTAGGAGTTATTATGTCAAATCTAAATGTATCACTAGAACAGAAAAAACGTTCATCAATATTCGTAGCTCAAATAGCAAAGTCTTTAGGAGCAGATGGAGCAATAGTTACGGAAGAAGGATATGGAAATCCAGATACCGATTATATTATGTGTATTGCTGCTTTAGAAGATATAGGAGTAAAGACTGTAGGTATAAGTAATGAGTGTACAGGGAGAGATGGAGCTTCCCAGCCATTAGTTACTTTAGATGTAAAAGCTAATGCATTAGTTTCAACAGGAAATGTTTCTGAAATTATTAAATTACCTCCTGCAGAAAAGGTAATAGGAGAACTTCAGGCTTTAGCAAGAGATGGCTTATCTGGAGGTTGGGCTTATGATGAAATATTAGGTCCTTCAGTTAAAGAAGATGGTTCAATTATTATGGAAAATAATGCTATGTTCTGTGGAGATAGAATAGCAGGATGGTCTACTAAAACAGTTAAAGAATTTTAAGGAGGTGGAAAAATGAAGAAAGCAATACATTATATAAACCAATTTTTTGCAGGAATAGGTGGAGAAGAAAAGGCTGATTATAAACCTGAAATAAGAGAAGGATTAGTAGGACCAGCAATGGCACTAAATAGTGTAATTGACGCTGAAATAACTCATACAGTTATTTGTGGTGATAATTTTATGGGCTCAAATAAAGATGAGGCAGTAGATAGAATTTTAAATTTTTTAAAGGATAAGGAATTTGATATATTTATAGCAGGACCAGCATTTCAGGCTGGGAGATATGGAGTAGCTTGTGGAACAATATGTAAAGCTGTAAAAGAAAAATTTAATGTACCAGTTATCACATCAATGAATGAAGAAAACCCTGGTGTAGAAATGTTTAAAAAAGATATATATATATTTAAAGGTGGAAAAAGTGCTGCTAAGTTAAGAAAAGATATAAAAAGTATGGCAGATTTCGCTAATAAAATATTAAATGGAGAAGAATTAAGTTCAGCAGATGAAGAAGGATATTTCCCCAGAGGTATTCGTCATCAGGTATGGTTAGAATCTGGTAAAACTGCTGCCGAAAGAGGAATAGAAATGCTTGTTAAAAAACTTAATAACGAGCCCTTTGAAACAGAGCTAGTAATACCAGAGCCAGATAGAGTACCTATAGCTAAACCTATTAAAGATTTAAGTAAGGCAAATATTGCATTGGTTACATCTGGAGGCATTGTACCAATAGATAATCCTGATAAAATACAATCTGCTTCAGCTACTAGGTGGGGAAGATATGATATATCTAAATTAGACAATTTAGAGTCTGGAGTATTCAAGACTATTCATGCTGGATATGATCCTGCAGCTGCTGACGAAGATCCAGATAGAGTAGTTCCAGTAGATGTTATGAAGGTATTTGAGAAGGAAGGAAAAATAGGCAAACTTCATAAGTATTTTTATAGTACTGTAGGTACAGGAACTACTCAAGCTGAAGCAGCTAGAATGGGAAAAGAAATGCTAAAATATCTTCAGGATGATAAAGTAGATGGAGTTATACTCACTTCTACATGAGGTACTTGTACTCGTTGTGGAGCAACGATGCTAAAAGAAATAGAAAGAGCAGGAATACCTATAGTTCATATGTGTAATTTAATACCAGTTTCATTAACAGTAGGAGCAAATAAGATAGTTCCAACAATCTCCATTCCGTATCCTTTAGGAGATCCATCTACTTCTGAAGAAGAACAGTGGAAACTTAGGTATCATAGAGTTGAAGTAGCTTTAAATGCTTTAACTGAAGATATAAAAGATCAGACAGTTTTTAATGTAAAAATTTAAAATAAAAGGGTGATAGTTTTTATCACCCTTTTAAACAAAGGTGGTGTAATATTTGGATAATGAGAAAAAGAGAGGGAACTATGTTTTTTATATATCCTTATTCTTTGTCATATTTATAGTGGCATGGGGAATATTTTTTTCTAATAGTTTCACAAAATTAGTAAATAATATTTTTAGGTTTTTAACAAATAGATTTGGTTGGTTATACTTAATAGCCATGTTTTCTTTTGTATTATTTGCTATTTACTTAGCTTTTAGCAAATATGGAAATATAAAATTAGGTCCAGACAATTCTGAGCCAGAGTTTAGCAATCTTTCCTGGTTTGGAATGCTTTTTGGGGCAGGTATGGGAATTGGATTAGTATTTTGGGGTGTAGCTGAACCTCTTAGCCATTTTGCCAATCCTCCTTTAGGAATAGAACCAGGTTCTACTAATGCAATGAGTTTCTCAATGAAATCTTCTTTTATGCATTGGGGAATTCACCCCTGGGCTAATTATAGTGTTATTGGATTAGCTCTTGCTTATATGCAATTTAGAAAGGAAAGACCTGGACTTATAAGTAGTATATTTATTCCTCTTATAGGGGAAGAAAGAGCAAAAGGAGCACTAGGGAAATTTATAGATATTTCTGCTGTATTTGCTACTGTTGCAGGTGTAGCTACATCTTTAGGTTTAGGAACTTTACAGATTAATAGTGGTCTTGATTATTTATTTGGAATACCAGTTAATATATTTGTTCAAATAATTATTATTTCTGTTATAACTTTAATATTTATATGGACAGCTGTAAGTGGAATAGAAAAGGGAATAAAAATTTTAGGAGATTTAAACTTGGTTCTTGCCACTATTTTATTAGTTTTAGTTATATTATTAGGACCAACTCTTAAAATTGTTAATATGTTTATTAGCAGTTTAGGTAATTATTTACAGTATTTTATAGAGGATAGTTTATCTATAAATGCTTTTGAAGATAATACATGGTTGAATACATGGAGAATATTTTATTGGTCTTGGTGGATTGCTTGGGCTCCATTTGTGGGAACATTTATTGCTAGAATTTCAAAGGGTAGAACAATTAGAGAGTTTATTATTGGTGTAACATTAGTTCCAGCTCTAGTGTCTCTGGTTTGGTTCGCAGCTTTTGGAACTATGGGACTTAATTATGGAAGGAATATAGATTTAACTCAATTGAGAGACATTGTATCTACTCCATCTATCGCTTTATTTGAAGTATTTAAACATTATCCCTTAACATCTATTTTATCTATAATTACAATATTTTTGCTATGCACATTTTTTATTACATCTGCTAATTCAGCGACTTTTGTATTAAGTATGTTAACTTCAAATGGAAATTTAAATCCTTCTAATAAAAAGAAAGTATTGTGGGGACTGATACAATCTCTTCTAGCTATAGCTTTACTTCTTTCAGGAGGATTGGCAGCTCTTCAAACAGCATCCATAGTTGCAGCTTTTCCATTTATTTTTATAATGATATTTTCAATAGTGTCAATAATAAAGTCCTTAAGAGAGGAAAAAACAGATAAGGTATAATAAAACTAAATAGAAAGAAATTAAAAGAAGAGGAAATTTCACATAAAATTTCCTCTTCTTTTAAAATCCTAAAATGAAATATCTAATTATGTAGATGAAATAAATATTAGTGTAAGAGAAAAAGAAAGAGCAAAAGAAAGAGCAAAAGATAATCTAATTAAAATAGATAATATAATATATTCTATATTCAATCTGACAAAAGATGAAATAGATAGAGTAGAAAGGGAATGAAAAATTTAGAATTAGCTTAATAATAGTAAATAAATTTTGGACAATTAAAGACTATTTTAGTAAAATATTATAATATGATTAGAGAATAAAAGATATTGTACAAGGAGAGATATAGTGGACATACAGGATATAAAACAGTTAAGAATGGAAGGATTCTTGCCATTAAAATATGATGGATATTTTAGAATAAGAATTTCTAGTGAAGCTGGGAAAATGACTGGGGAAGACATAGAGCATATTGCATATATATCCAAGGAGTATGGGAAAGGATATGTGAATTTTACTACAAGATTATGTGTAGAAATACCTTGGATTAAATATGAGAATATAGAGAAAGTGAAAGAAGAGATAAAAAACTTTAATCTTTTATTATTAAGACCAAGGCATAAATTTCCATCTATAATTTCTTGCGGAGGGAAAATATGCACTAATGGTATCATAGATACTAAAGATATTGGAGAAAAAATTTTTAATAAATATAAGAATTGTAACTTACCTGGGAAAATAAAAATTGGTATTATAGGATGTCCTAACAATTGTTTAAAAGTGGAATCAGAGGATTTAGGAATAGTGGGAAAGAGAATACCAAAAATTATAGAAGAAAATTGTATAAACTGTGGTTTATGTGTTAAATCTTGTAGGAAAAATGCAATTTCTTTTTCAAATACTAAATTAATATTAAATAATTCTAAATGCATAGATTGTGGAAAATGTATAGAGGTTTGCAAATTTAATGGAATAATTGAAGAGGATATAAGGGTATCAATATATGTAGGAGGAAATATTTTAAAACTTAAAGATAAAAAAGGAAGGCCTAGTACATTATATTCTCTTGAGGAAGCAGAAAAAATTATAGATAGAATTATAAAGTATTATAAAAAACATGGGAAGAAAAAAGAAAAGTTTAACAATATGTTAGATAGATTAGGAATGGAAAATTTGTTAAAAGACCTAGAAGGATATATTTAATAAAAGAAACTGTCATCTATAAAAAAACAGATGACAGTTTTTGTAGTTTATCTTGTATATTTATTAGTGGTTTGCATATTTATGCATTTTTAAGCAAAAAATTATTTAGGTATTTAAATGTCCAATTTATTAAATCAATACAAAGATCTGCAGTAGTATCGTTTTCATCAAGAAGTGGGTTTAACTCAACAAAATCCATTGATTTTACAAAGTTGGTGCTTAATAAATCTTTAAGTATTTTCTTTGTTTCTTCTAAACTAAATCCTCCTTCAACTGGTGTTCCAGTACCAGGGACTAAACTTTTATCTAAAGCATCTATATCAAAGCTTAAATGTACTCCATCAATATTAGTAGATTTTATACTATTTATAACTTCATTCATAACAGCATCAAGTCCAATTTTGTTAATTTTATCCATAGTGTATAAGTTTAAATCTAAATCTTTTGCAAGTTTAATTTCTCCCTCATCTAAATCTCTAGCACCAATAATATATACATTTTCAGGCTTAACTTTTGGACCGTCAAAATATACATTTGTTAATAATGGATTTCCTACACCTAATGCTGCAGCTAATGGCATTCCATGACTATTGCCAGAAGGAGATGTTTCTTCAGTATTTATATCCCCATGAGCATCCACCCATATTACGGCTAAATTTTCAAAATATTTGCTAGCTCCAGATATACTTCCCAGTCCTAATGCATGATCTCCACCAATTATAAATGGAAAATTTTCTGAATTAAGAGAATTATATACTAAATGAGCAAGATTATTATTTATATTTGTTATAGATTTTAAGTATTTAATATGATCATGGTCAGCATATTTTTCTGATTCAGAAATTTCAGGTATGAATAAACTTCCAAAGTCATAAACTTTATGGTTTTGATTTTCTATAGTTTTTACTACATTTTTCTCTCTTAATTTTTTAGGGCCATATTGAGCACCATTTCGATCGCACCCATACATAATAGGTACTGTTAATAAATTAATATCCATATTTTAAAATTCCTCCTTGAAATTTTGTATAATAAACAGATTATATACCTATATATTCTATTGTATCATTTAAAATAGCTAGATTAAAGTAATAATATGGGTTCTTTTTTTAAAAAAACCATAATGAATTCTTATACATCTCATGAATACTTAATCATGTCTTTTTAGGAATGTATTTATATAAAAATTCTCTATCTTTCTAATTCCATCTAAAATCAAAGGATCTCAATAATTAGAGAGATTATATTAAATAATTTTAATAATTACAATATTATTATTGAGTTTTTTAATAGCAATAGTATATTAACTCCTTAATTCTTAAAAGGGAAATTATTCATATTGCGATATAATATTTAGTAAAATATAAAAATAATTAAAAATTTAATGAAGTCTTTAAATATACATATGATTCAAACCAATTCTATATATTTAGTACATGTAGCGAGACTTGATTCAGGTCAAGCAGCTATTAAAAATTATATAACTGTAGAAAGTATCTGATTTTTTTAGTTCGAATGGTAGTATAAATAAATGCTCCTTTCTAGCAAGATTAAACTAGAAAGGAGCATTTTATAATCTGGCTTGGGTGATAAACTATTTTTGAATTTAATAATAAATATAATTTGAATATGAATTGAATTAAAATAATATAATTCAAATATGGTTTATAAAACTTTTTATTTATATTTTAATTTATGTATTGGTATTTAGAATATAAAATAATGGCTATATATAGCTAGTGTATGCACTATTTTTATTTATAAGAAATTAAACATATATTGGTATAAATATTGCATGTAGATATGAATGAAAAGTTTGGCAGTGTAATTATATTACTGAAAAAGGAGAGGATTTTGTGAAAGACTTTGATCTAGTAATTAGGAATGGGACTATCGTTACATCCTCCGATATATTTAGTGGAGATATCGGAATAAAAAGGGGGGAAATTAAGGAGCTAGGAAGAAATTTATCTGAAAGAGCAGAAGACGTTTATGATGCAAAAGGAAAATATATATTTCCTGGAGGTATAGATGCACATACTCATTTAGACATGCCTTTTGGTGGAACATTTTCAAGTGATGATTTCAATACTGGAACTAAGGCAGCTGCTATTGGAGGAACTACAACCATAGTTGATTTTGCAGTTCAACCACAGGGAAAAACTTTAAATGAGACTATAGAAATGTGGAGAGAAAAGGCGGACGGAAATGCTTGTATAGATTATGGACTACATCTTGCTATTACTCAAATGAATGATAAAACAAGAGAAGAAATACCTCAAGTAATAAGAGATGGGTATTCAAGCTTTAAGGTATTTATGATTTATGAAGGAATGATGGTTGATGATTTAACATTTATGGAAGTACTAGATATAGCCAGTGAAAATAATGGACTAATTAGTGTTCATGCTGAAAATCCTTTTGTTATAGACTATTTTACTAAGAAATTATTAGAATCTGGTAAGACAGCTCCTAAATATCATGAAATATCAAGACCAGCATACTGTGAAGGTGAGGCAACTAATAGGGCTATTAGTTTAGCTAAAATGACAAATGCACCACTTTATGTAGTACATTGTAGCTGTGAAGAATCTGCATCTGAAATTAAAAAAGCAAGAGAAGAAGGATTTCCTATCATGGGTGAAACATGCCCTCAATATTTATTATTATCCAGAGACAATTATGAAGAAGAAGGATTTAATGGTGCAAAATATGTAATGTCCCCACCACTTAGAGATAAGAAAAACTGGAATTATTTATGGAAAGCTTTAAATGATGGAGTATTGCAAACAGTTGCCACTGACCATTGCCCTTTTTTCATGAAGCAAAAAAGAATGGGATTAGATGATTTTACTAAAATTCCAAATGGAGCTCCAGGGATAGAATTGAGAATGGCTTTAATGTATTCATATGGTGTAGATAAGGGAAATATTTCTATTGAAAAATTTGTTCAATTAACATCAACAAATGTAGCAAAAATTTTTGGACTATATCCTAAAAAGGGCTCTATTGTTGTAGGAGGAGACGCAGATTTAATGATATTTGATCCTGAAAAGAAAGTAAAGATAAGTAAAGATATTTTGCATGAAAATGTAGACTATACACCTTATGAGGAACTTGAATTGAAGGGATATCCTGTAGCAACATTTTCTAGAGGAGAGCTAATAGCTGAAGATGGTGAATATATTGGATCTGAAAATAGAGGAGAATTTATTAAAAGAAGTGGACCTAAAATTATTTAATAAAGGAGGGTTCCATGACTTATTTAATGGCTTTAAGTATTAGTACAGGAATTTTATGTGGAATATGGTCTCAGATTAGTATACCTATGGGTATGTTTACTTGGGCTGGTTTTGCAGGATGTACTACTTATTTTGCATCAGGTAAACATAAGATGGAAGGATTTTTATTAACCATTAGACAAAATATTTTTGGAGTGTTTTGTGGAATGATGATTATAGTTTTGGGCGATCATTTTCCCTTTCCCGGTTCAATAATTATCTTTAGTGGATTAGTTACATTTATAATGTGTATAGCAGGGAAATATAAATACTTTGCATTTATACCGGGAACTTTCGTGGGATGCTTCTCAACATTTGCTGGAAATGGGGATTGGAAAATATTGATACCATCTTTATTTTTAGGTGCATTATTAGGAATTGGGTGCGAATTAGGTGGAGATTTGCTATTTTCAATATTTGGAAAAAATGAAACAGAAAAGCAAGATTAAAAAGTATAAAGGTAGGATGAATTAAAAAAGGGGGTCCTATATTATGTATATTTGTAATGCAAATAGAATGAAGGATAAGATAGAGACTTTTTCAAATTATGGAGATACAGGTAATGGTGGAATTACTAGATATTCATTATCTAAAGAAGCTATTCAGGCTAGAGAAGAATTTATAAGGAGAATGGAGGCTATTGGTGCTGAAATAGCTACTGATGACATGGCAAATATATATGCTATTATTCCAGGTTCAGATCCTAATGCAAAGAGAATTGTTATGGCATCTCATGTTGATTCAGTAAAAAATGGAGGCAATTATGACGGTATATTAGGTGTTATATCAGCTATGGAAGTTTTGGAAACTATTGTTCATGAGAAAATTCCTCATAAGCATCCACTTACAGCTATGATTTGGACAAATGAAGAAGGTTCATTATATCCACCTGCAATGATGTCATCAGGAGTGATTTGTGAAAAGTTTGATAAAGATATAATGCTTGCGTCAAAAAGTATATTAGATGGAAAGACTACTTTTGGTGAAGCTTTAAAAGCAAGTGGTTATATCGGGAAAGAAGAAAATAGATTAAATCCTTTTGACTATAAATGTATGTTTGAACTTCATATAGAACAAGGTCCAATACTTGAAAAAGCTAATAAAGATATTGGTGTTGTAACTTGTGTACTTGGTATGGTTAATTATAGAATTAGAACTTATGGTCAAGCTGATCATGCTGGTACGACCCCTATGAAATATAGGAAAGATGCTCTTTATGCAGCTGCTCAGGTTCTTATTCATCTTCACAATGAATTAGATAAACTTGACTCGGAACTTGTTTATACAACTGGTGAAATTAAATGCAATCCATGTGTACATACAGTAATTCCTGATTTTATTGATTTTTCAATTGATGCAAGGCATGAAGATCCTAAAGTAATTGAACAGGTTGTTAATATTATTGAAAATATACCTAAAGAATTTGCTAAATGTGAGGTTGGCTATGAGAAAGCTTGGGCTCGTGAAACAGTATATTTTAATGAAGAATTAGTAGGCTTTGTCAAAGACTCTGCTGATGAATTAGGTGTTTCTAATCAGTATATAAATAGTGGAGCAGGCCATGATGCTCAGTTTGTATCAGAAATGATTCCTACTACTATGATTTTCGTTCCTTCAAAGGATGGGCGTAGTCATTGTGAGTCTGAGTTTACATCTGTAGAAGAATGCACAAATGGTGCTAGTGTAATGCTAAATGCAGTTCTTAAAGCAGATGCAAAATAAAAAATAGGAGGTTAGACAATGAGGGATACTTCAGTGTTGAGTTATAAAATTACAACAGCAGATGGGGCAAATCAGGAGGGTATTATATCAGTTGGAAGACAATTTGACTTTTGGGGAGATGCAGAAACAGAATTAATGATATTAAATGATGGTGATGAATCGCTATGCTTAGGTTATAAAGATGTACATTTTTATGATGATATATATGTAGGAGATCAAATTGAATTTAAAGCTACAATGGCAAGGATAGGGAATACTTCAAGAACTTTAAAATTGGAAACTTTTAAAATAGCTACTCCATCAAAACGGATTGGCATAAAAGATGCTAAAGACTCTGATATGTATTATTATGATGAACCTAAATTAATTTCAGAAGGTAGTGTTGTGCTAGTAGTCAGAAAAGAATTACAAAGGGGAAGACAACCTGATGGAATAATAAGAAATCCGTGGAAAGAAATTGCTGATTAATAATTGAAATTAAAATGGAGGGTTAATATGAGTGCTAAAAGTGATTATAAATCAAATGAGAGTGCTACTCTACGCTACAGAATGTCTAGTAAAGATGAATTTTATGGAGGCGGTATAGTAAATGGGTCAAGAGCTATAACTCTTATGTGTGATGTTGCAGAAAAATTGGTAAATAAGGTATTTGGAAACAATGGACGGTGTACTGAAGTTGAAAGTATTCGTCTACATTCCCCCATTCATGCTGGAGATTATATGGAATTCATAGCAAGAGTTATAGATAGAAAAGATGACTGTATAAAAATAGGATGCCGTTCTTTCAAAATTGCAGGTATACCAGAAGAGCCAGAATTTCCGAGTTCAATAGATGTATTGGAAGAACCTACAATTTCAACTGATATGATTATAGTTTATAAATCTAGAGATGACTAAGTGTAGTGCAAGTTTAGAGATAATTAAGAATCGGAAATAAAATATTAGGGGGAAAGATTATGACAAGAACAATAGATTTAGAATATGGAAAGTCTATGAAGAGGAAACTTAATATTAGGACTGCTATGGAGGAAGCATCCCGTTGTCTTTTATGTCATGATGCACCTTGTAGTAGAGACTGCCCTGCAGGAACCGATCCAGGAAGCTTTATTCGTTCTATTAGATTTAGAAATATAAAAGGTGCAACAGAAACAATTAGAAAAAATAATATATTGGGAGGATGCTGTAGTCTAATCTGTCCACGTGAGAAATTATGTGAGGAAGCTTGTAGTAGGACTGGTATAGATAAGCCAATTAGAATTGGAGAATTGCAAGAATTTGCTATTGAACAAGAAAAGATCTTTGGAATGGAAGTTTTAAAAGCACCTAAAGATAAGAAAAAGGGAAAAATAGCATGTGTAGGTGCAGGACCTGCTTCACTTGCATGTGCGGCTAAATTATCTTTAGAAGGGTATGATGTAACAATTTTTGAAGCTGAAGAAAAACCAGGTGGGGTTCTAACATATGGAATAAATCCTTCTAGACTACCACAAGGAGTTGTTGAGCATGATATAAAAAAGATAAAGGATCTTGGGGTAAAATTTGTAATGAATAAAAGAATTGATGGAAAGAAAGATATTAAAAAATTAAAAGATGATTTCGATGCCATACATATTGGTGTTGGTCTTGGAAAATCTAAAGAGATAGAAAATAAATATATAAATAAAAACATAGATGGAGTCATAAATGCATTAGATTTTTTAAAAACTGCAAGAGAAAATAATGGAAAGATTGATATAGGAGAAGATGTAATAGTTGTTGGCGGTGGGGATGTAGCAATGGATTGTGCAATGACAGCTAAACAAATAGGTACAAATATTTCAATTGTATATAGGAGAACTATAGAGGAAGCTCCTGCAAGTTATGAAGAATTAGAAATTGTTCAGAAGATGGGAATACCTATTATTACTAATTTTGCACCAGAAAAGACTATTGAAGAAAATGGTAGATTAGCTGGAGTTAGTTTCAGATCAAGAGATGGACATTCCACTATGAATTTTAAAGTAGATAAATTAATACTTGCGATTGGTCAAGAAGCATCCTTAGGTTATAGAGATTTGAAGCTTTCTGATGGAATTTTTGCATCTGGAGATTTAATAAATGGTGGTGAAACTGTAGTTCAAGCAGTTGCAGATGGAAAAAAAGCTGCGTTAGATATAATCGATTATTTAAATAAAAAGGAGGCAAAATAATATGACTTTCAAAAAAGATTTGTCTATAGATTTTTTAGGAGTTAAATGTGAAAATCCTTTTTTTCTATCATCTTCACCAGTTAGCAGTAGCTATGAAATGATCTCTAAAGCTTTTGAATCAGGTTGGGGTGGAGTATTTTATAAAACAGTAGGAATATTTATTCCTGATGAATGTTCCCCAAGATTTGATATAGGAACAAAAGAGTCTACAGTATGGACTGGTTTTAAAAACATGGAGATGATTTCTGATAAGCCACTTGAGGTAAATCTAGAATATATAAATAAGTTAAAAAGAGATTATCCTAATAAAGTTGTTGCAGTTAGTATAATGGGCAGTACTAAAGAAGAATGGGAAGAATTATCAAAATTGGTAACAGAAGCTGGAGCAGACATGCTAGAATGCAATTTTTCATGTCCTCAAATGACAAGTAGTGCCATGGGTTCAGATGTGGGACAGAATCCAGATTTAGTATATGAATATACAAAAGCAGTAGTAAGTAAAACCCATTTACCTGTAGTTGCAAAGATGACTCCAAATTTAGGAAATATAGAAATACCTGCTATTGCAGCATTAAAAGGAGGAGCAAAAGGTATATCAGCTATAAATACAGTGAAGTCTATAACAAATATAGACTTAGAGCATTTAACTGCTATGCCCGTTGTAAATGGTAAATCTTCTATATCTGGCTATTCTGGAGCAGCTATAAAACCAATAGCGTTAAGATTTGTGGCTGATTTGTTAAAGCATCCTGATATTAGGGAAACCCATATAAGTGGAATAGGAGGTATAGAAACTTGGCAAGATGCACTTGAATTCTTATTACTTGGAGCACGTAATTTACAAGTAACTACTTCTGTTATGCAGTATGGATATAGAATTGTAGAAGATATGATAAGTGGATTGTCATATTATATGGATGAAAGAGGTGTAAGTAGCCTTGATGAAATAATAGGTACAGCATTGCCTAATATAGTATCGGCAGAAGAATTAGATAGGGACTTTAAAATCATACCTGAAATAGATGAAGAAAAATGTGCTAACTGTGGTAGATGTTATATATCTTGTTTTGATGCTGGTCATCAAGCTATTGATTGGGATGAAGAAAAGAGGCTTCCAAAAGTTAATGATAATTGTGTAGGTTGTCATTTATGTCTAAATGTATGTCTAGTATTAGGCTGTATAATTCCTGGAGAAGTGAAATTTAAAGAAGGCAGGACTCCTCATGAAGTAGAAATTAAAGAAATATATGAATAGGAAAAAGATTTACTATAGCAGTATTTTATGAAATGGTTTAAAGAATAAAGCCTTGTGTATTATGAAGTTTTAATACCAGGCTTTATTTTTTTATGTAAATAGTAAAATTTTCAATAAGTAAAATATGAATATTTATACACTGAATCTATAATTTTTCATTTTCTGATTTTTCTAACCTTAATGAAATTAGCATTAAAAACCTTTATATCACCCTGTTATTAAATATTATTTTCTCTGTAATAAATATATAATCTTTAAAAGATAAAAAAATATTTATGTATTTTTAAATAATATATTGCAATATTATTCATTTTGGCTTATAATATTAAATTATAATATAAATATCATGGGAGGAATATTAAATGAAAAAAATTAGTAATTATATAGCTTTAATTATGGTTGTTTTATTGTTATCGATAAGTTTAGTAGGTTGTAGTGGTTCGAAAGATGTTTCTACAAAAAATAAATCTAAGTCAAATTTAGAAAAAATTAAAGAATCAGGGAAGATAGTTTTAGGAACTTGTGCTGATTATCCACCTTATGAATTTCATAAACAAATTGATGGGAAAGATGAAATAGTAGGATTTGATATTGAAGTTGCTAAGGAAATTGCAAAAGATTTAGGTGTAGAACTTGAAATAAAAGATATGGATTTTAAAGGGCTTTTATCAGCATTACAAACTGGAAATGTTGATTTTATTGTAGCAGGAATGAATCCTACTCCAGAAAGAAAAGAGAGTGTGGATTTTTCAAAAATATACTATGCATCTGAACATGGACTGTTAATCAGAGCAGAAGATAAAGAAAAATATAAATCCATTGATGACTTAAATGGCATGAAAGTTGGAGCTCAAAAAGGTACTATTCAGGAGGAAATAGTTCAGGATAAAATTAAAAACCCACAAGCTAAAGCCTTAGGTAAAATTACCGATCTAACTCTAGAATTAAAAAATAAAAAAATCGATGGAGTAGCTTTAGCAATTCCTGTAGCTGAATCTTATGCAGAAGCAAATTCTGACCTTATTGTTTCGCCTTATATAGACTTTGGAAAAGAAGGAGACGGAGTTGCAATAGCAGTTAAAAAAGGTGAAAAAGAATTAGTAGATGCTATGAACAAAACAATAGATAAAATGACAAAGGAAAAACTTATTGAAAAATTCTTAAAAGATGCTACAGCTCTTTCAGAAGAATAGAATTAGTTCTATAGAATGTATCTGATATACTAGGAGGTTTAGAAATTGGATTTTAGTTTTTTAAAAAATTATTATATGTTTTTTTTAGAAGGAGCAAAGATAACTTTATTATTAGCTATACTTACAATATTTTTCGGTGTAATATTTGGAATATTATTAGCCTTAATGAGAATATCACATAACCCTATATTGAAAACTATATCAGCTGCATATATAGAATTTATAAGGGGTACACCTATAATGGTTCAATTATTTATAGTTTATTATGGATTATCATTTATAGGAATAACATTTCCTGATATAAATGTTTTAGGTAGCAGTTTTCCTGATTTAATGGCAGGAGTTACAGCTTTATCTATAAACAGTGCTGCATATGTAGCAGAAATAGTTCGTGCAGGAATTCAAGCTGTAGATAAGGGGCAAATGGAAGCTTCAAGATCTTTAGGTTTAACCTATTTTATGTCTATGAAAAGTATTATATTGCCTCAAGCCATAAAGAATGTACTCCCTGCCCTAGGGAATGAATTTATTGCAATTATTAAAGAATCATCTATAGTTTCAATAATTGGAATACATGAATTAATGTATAATACAGATATGGTAAGAGGAAATACATTTAAACCCTTTGAGCCACTGATAGTTACTGCAGGCATATATTTTATTATTACCTTTAGTTTGTCTACAATTGTAAGGACTCTTGAAAGGAGATTGAAAACAAGTGATTAAAGTAATTGATTTGCATAAGAATTTTAAGAATTTACATGTATTAAAGGGAATAAATCTAAATGTTTCTAAGGGAGAGGTTGTAGTAATAATAGGTCCTAGTGGCTCAGGAAAAAGCACTTTATTAAGATGTTTAAATAAATTAGAAGAATCAAACAGCGGTGAAATACTTTTTAAAGATATTTCAGTAACTAACTGTAAAAATGGTATAAATAAAATAAGGCAAGATATGGGGATGGTTTTTCAAAACTTCAATCTGTTTCCCCATATGACTGTTTTAGAAAATATTACTCTTGCTCCTATTAAGATAAAGAAAATGGATAAAAAACAGGCTGAAGATATAGGGTTTAAGCTTCTTGGAAGAGTAGGTTTATCTGATAAGGCAAATAGCTATCCTAATCAACTTTCGGGAGGACAAAAACAGAGAGTTGCTATAGCTAGAGCTTTGGCCATGTCGCCAGATTTAATGCTTTTTGATGAACCTACATCTGCCCTTGATCCTGAAATGGTAGGAGAAGTATTGGAAGTAATGAAGCAATTAGCTGCTGAAGGAATGACTATGATAATAGTGACTCATGAAATGACATTCGCTAGACAAGTAGCAGATAGAGTTATATTTATGGATGACGGTGTTATTTTAGAAGAAGGTAGTCCAGAAGAATTTTTTACAAATCCTAAAAACCAAAGAGCACAGGATTTTTTAAAAAGAGTTGTCAATTAAAAATTTTTATAAGAAATACCCCTAAAATAGGGGTTTTATTTTTTATATGTTATTATAATATATGATATATGTTATAATTGCATGTGTGGATATAGAAAGGAGCAAAATTTAATGAAATTATTATTAGATATGCACAATCATACAATAGCAAGTGGCCATGCATATAGCACTGTTCAAGAAATAGCAGCAGAAGCCTATAAAAAAGGTTTGAAATATTTAGGAATAACAGATCATGGTCCTGAAATGCCGGGAGGACCTCATATTTTTCATATAGGTAATCTTAAAGTTATACCAGAAAAAATCAATGGAGTAGAGATATTAAAAGGTGTAGAGGCAAATATTCTAAATCAAGAGGGAAAATTAGATATACCAGAAAAACTATTGAAAGATCTAGATATAGTAATTGCTTCACTACATGATGCTTGTATAGAACCTTATGATTTAGAGGGAAATACAAAAGCCCTTTTAAATACTATGGAAAATAAATATGTAGATATAATAGGACACCCAGGGAATCCAGTATTCCCAATTGATAAAGAAAAATTTGTTTTAGGAGCAAAAAGGACAAATACTTTAATAGAAATTAATAATAGCTCCTTTTTAAAAAGTAGAAAAGGTAGTGAAGAAAATTGCTACGAGATAGCTAAATTGTGTAAAAAACATAGAACACCAATAATTGTAAACAGCGATAGTCATATTTCTTTTGATACAGGAAAATTTGATAAGGCAATTGAATTATTAGAGGATATTGAAATGCCAGAAGAACTAATTATAAATACTTCTACTGATAAATTTATAAGTTATTTAAAGAACAAGGGAAAGACTAGATTTCTTTAAAAACTTTAAGATAAAATTACTTCCTCGCGTAAAATTGGAGGGAGTTTTTTATTACAATATAGCATTGAAGATAGCACTAATATAGAATACAATTATAATATGAAAAATATTTTATATTTAATAAAAAGGTAATATAAATATTATTAAGGGGGAATATAATGGATGAGATTAAGGTGGAAAGCAATGGAAAGGCACTTATTCCTTTTATAATTTTTGTAGCCATTTATTTAGCAAGTGGTATCATACTCCAATCTCAAGGAGTTGAAATGGCTTTTTATCAATTGCCAGGACCGGTAGCGGTAATGATAGGTATAATTATAGCATTTATAATGTTTAAAGGATCTATTGATGAAAAATTTAACACCTTAGTAAAAGGATGTGGTGATGAGAATATAATTATTATGTGTATTATCTACTTATTAGCTGGAGCTTTTTCATCAGTTTCTCAAGCTATGGGTGGAGTAGATTCTACAGTTAATCTAGGTCTTAAACTTATTCCAGCCAAATATGTTACAGCAGGGATTTTTATAATTGCAGGCTTTATATCTACATCTACAGGAACTTCTGTAGGAACTATAGTAGCTGTAGGTCCAATTGCAGTAGGATTGGCTGAGAAAGCAGGGTTAAATCTACCACTAGTAATAGCTGCTCTTATAGGAGGAGCTATGTTTGGTGACAATTTATCAATAATATCTGATACAACAATAGCAGCAACAAGAACTCAAGATGTAGAGATGAAAGATAAATTTAGATTAAATATTATAATTGCACTGCCAGCAGCTATAATTACAATAATTTTATTATTAATATTTGGACAACCAACTACTATTTCAACAGTTGGAGATTATTCATTCAATATAATTAAGGTATTGCCATATTTATTTGTACTAATAGCGGCATTAGTTGGGGTTAATGTATTTGTTGTATTGACAGGTGGAATTGTGTTTTCAGGAATTATTGGTATTGTATATGGAGAATTAGGGATATTGACTTTTGCTCAGGAGATTTTTAATGGATTTGAGGGAATGTTTGATATTTTCCTATTGTCTATGTTAACAGGAGGTTTAGCCTTCATGGTTATAAAAGAAGGAGGCCTACAATGGATTCTTGATAAAATTCAAGGGAGGATTAAAGGTAGAAAATCTGCTGAAGTAGGTATTGCGGCTTTAATTAGTCTTATAGATGCAGCTACAGCAAATAATACAGTAGCTATAATAATATCTGGATCTATTGCAAAAGAAATTTCTAAAGAATATAAGGTAGATCCTAGAAGGACTGCTTCTTTATTAGATTCTTTTTCTTGTGTAATGCAAGGTATGATTCCTTATGGGGCACAACTATTAATAGCTGTAAGTTTTACTAAAGGTTTAGTAAATCCAATAGAAATAATACCACTTTTATGGTACCAACAATTATTAGCATTAGCTGCTATAATATCGATATTTATCCCATTTGCAGATGGAATAATTAAAAGAAATCCATGGGATTTTCAAAATAATAAGGTGATGGAAAAATAAATATATAAAAGGTGAAATAGTACTTTGTCAGCTATATGACAAGGTACTATTTTTAGATATATATATTTTTTACTCTGCCTCAAGAATTGCATCTTTAATCCTTTTATATTTTCGTATATTAATTATTTTTGTCTCATCATTAATTAAGAAAGTGGGAACTTCTTCTATATTGTATTTATCTACTAGCTCATAAGCTATTTTTAATTTTTCATCATATTTTCCACTATCAATATTCCTATTCATTTCTTCTACATCTAAACCAACCTTTTTTCCAATATCATTAATAATACTTTCTTCCCCTATATTTTTTATATCTACAAATGCTGTTTTAAATACTTCCCTTGAGAAGACACTGTACTTATGTACACTTTTGGCATATTCTCTAGCCAGAAGGGCCCTATGAGAGTTGAATTTTATATTTACATTTTCATTAAAAGAAATATTATAAGGGCTACCATATTTTCCTAATGTTTTAAACATTTTTATAGTTTTGTCTTTAGAAAAAATATCATATAGATTTCTACCTTCAAAAGGAATTTCAGGGTATTGTTCATAAGGAATCCATTCTATAAAAAAATTAACTCCATCTTTTTTAAGTTGTTCTACTATACCAGTAGCTATAAAACAAAAAGGGCAATTAAAATCAAAAAAAACTTTTACATTAGTCATAATATACCTCCTAAAAATAATCTGTATTAAATATACCCTTATTTGTTTTTGCTATTCATATATTAGAGTAAGGTTTCTTAAGAATTAAGAAATTTCATACTAGAAAATTTATGGGCTTGGCACATATATTGCAATTAATAAAAGATAGTGTTTTAATAATTAATAAATTTCTTATATCTACCTATATACATTGTGTTAAATTAGACACTTAACAATTCAAAATAATTTAGATTTCACCCAATAACTAATCTAAAAGAATAATAATACAAATTCGCTAATTTTTTATGGCAAGTAAAACATAAGTTATATGAACCATTGTTATAATTATATCAATAATTTCATAATACCTGATCTTTAAATAAACTTTAAAATTCCAATAAAATTATTTTATTTGAATATTTCTAAATATTTTTATTGGATATTCAAAATGGGGGGATGAAATAGTGATAAAGTTATCTAATAAAAAGCTTGAAGAAGTTATGATACCAATTGATAAAATAAAAGTTGAAGATAACAATTTATATGAAAAAATTAAGTGAGGTAAAGGTTATATTATCTTAGATTCAGGTGAATCTATCTGGAAATGTGTAAATATAATGAAAGAAGAAAATCAAGATAAAATATTAATAAGTAAAAATAATAAAATTGTAGGTATAATAAATTGGGAGCTTATGATTTATCTTCTTCACAATACATTAAAGCAAAGTTCTTTAGCATTTAAATATATTTTTGATAATATTCAAGAAGCAGTATGTGTTATTGATAATAAAGGTAAGGTAGTTATATGGAACAATAATGCTGAAAAATTATACAATATACCTAAAACAGATATTTTGGAAAAACAGCTAGATGAGTTTTTTCCAAATGCTATAAATATGGATGTATTGAAAACTAAAAAAATTATAGAGAATGTTTATCATACGCCAAGAAAAGGATGTAATATAGTTATTAGTGCAGCTCCAATATTTTTGAATAATGAACTTATAGGTGTTGTAAGTACAGACAAAGATGTTACTGAAATGGAGAGACTTTCAACAGAACTGAAAGATGCTACTAGAAAAGTAAAATGTTTAGAAAGAGAATTGGAAAAGCTATCTAGTAAAGAACATAAATTTGTCATGGGGAAAAGTAAAATAATACAGCATAAGATGAAAAAAGCAAATCTTGCAGCAAAGAGTAATGCATCTATATTAATATTAGGGGAAAGTGGCACTGGAAAAGAAGTATTTGCAAGGAATATACATGAAGTTAGTTGTGTTGAAGGAAAATTTGTTCCTGTTAATTGTAGTGCTATACCATCTGAGTTATTTGAAAGTGAATTTTTCGGGTATGAGGCAGGTGCTTTTACTGGTGCTAGCAAGAAAGGTAAAGCAGGATATTTTGAACTTGCTAAAAATGGAACATTATTTTTGGATGAAATAGGAGAGCTTCCAATGTCTATGCAGTCTAAGTTATTGAGAGCTATACAGGAAAATAGGATAAAAAGGCTAGGATCAGAAAAGTATATACCTGTAAATACAAGAATAGTTTCTGCAACTAATCAAAATTTAGAAAAACTTATAAAAGAAAAAAAGTTTCGAATGGATTTATATTATCGTTTAAATGTAATTGATATAGAGTTACCACCTTTGAGAGAAAGACAGGAAGATATAATTTTATTTGTTAATTTCTTTTTAAAAAAGTTTAATAAGGAATATAATAAAAAAATATTAGGAATAGATAAAGACTTAGTTAATATTTTAAATTCATATAGATGGCCAGGAAATATAAGAGAATTAAGAAATGTAATGGAACAGATGGTTGTATTGTGTAGTGATAGAGTTATAACTAAAGATATGATTCCAGAATACATAATAGAGGATACAAAAACTTATAATATTAAGAAGTTCCTTAATAAAAATTGCAACGAAGAAATAGGATTAAGGGAAATACTAAAAAATTATGAAAAGTATTTAATAGACAAAGCATTAGAGGAGGAAGATGGAAATATTGTTAAAGCAGCAAACAGATTAAAAATTCCAAGAAGTACTTTACACTATAAATTAAATAATTATAATGATGATGTCAAGAACTTGACTTAAATAAAGTTTGTATAATATTATTAAAACTATATAATTGATGAATATTCTGATTTAGTAATAAGTCAGTATTGAGAGCTAATTTACTTAAAAACGCAGGGTTGATATATATCAATCCTGCGTTTTTAAATGACTAATTTATAAATATTAAAAAACCAAATGTCAAGAAGTTGACAATCAAGTCAACTTCTTGACATTTGGTTTATCCATATAAAGTAAACTAATACATTATTTATAGCAAATATTGGATGGAAAGGTTATAAAATCATATAAAAATACATTGGCATATGTTTTGCAATTAAATATAGTGTCGCTAATTTTGAAAAAAGGAGGTGAAATTATGAACGTAAAAATATATTTAAGACAACATGTTGGAGTAGCATCTACACCTACAGTTGAAGAAAATGAAGAAGTCTTGAGAGGTCAACTTATTGCAAAACCTAAAGGGTTAGGCAGCAATATACATTCAAGTGTGCATGGGGTAGTTAAGAAAGTATCAAAGGATTTTATTGAAATTGATGGATTTGATAAACAAAATGAAGAGTTTGTCAAAATCAAGGAAACAGATAATTACCTAGAGGCTATTAAGGAAGCTGGTGTAGTTGGTGCTGGCGGTGCTGGGTTTCCAACTCATGTAAAACTTGATACATCATTAAAGGGTGGATATGTTATAGCAAATGCTGCAGAATGTGAGCCTACATTAGAACACAATATGAAACTATTAGAAGAAGATCCTGAGGTTGTAATCAGAGGGTTAAAATATGTGATGAAAATAACAAATGCTTCAAAGGCTTTTATTGTGATAAAACCTAAAAATAAAAAAGCCATGATAAGTATAGCTAGAAAAATTAAGGAAAACAGGAAAATAGAAATTAAATTTTTACCAGACCTTTATCCATCGGGAGATGAAAGAGTAATACTAAGGGAGGTTTTAGGAGTTGAATTAGAGCCTGGAAAACTTCCTCTTGAAGCCAATGCTGTTGTATGTAATGTTGAAACTCTTAAAAATATAACTTTAGCCATAGAAGACAGAAAGCCTGTTATTGAAAAGGATATTACTATAGGTGGAAAAATTGAAGGAGCAAAAAATGGAAAAGTTTTCTTGAATGTGCCAATAGGAGTATCGACAGAAAGTATGATAAACAAAACAGGGGAGGTTATAAAACCTTATGGAGAAATTATTATGGGTGGAGCTTTTACAGGATCCCGTGGCAATCTTAATTCTACAATAACAAAAACTACAGGAGGTATTGCCATAACAGAGTCTTTTCCTACAGCAAAAACAAGTTTTGGAATTTTAGCTTGTGAATGCGGGGCACAGGAGGAAAGACTTGAAGAAATAGCTGCTGAAATGGGTGGAGAAGTAGTAGCAAGTACTAAATGTGCTCGAATGGTAAAGGTTGGTAATCAATACAAATGTGAAAAACCTGGAGTATGTCCTGGCCAAGCTAAGAAAATTTTAGAATTAAAAAAGAATGGTGCAAAAGCTGTGTTAGTTGGAACATGTCAGGATTGAACTAATACTGTTGCAGATGTAGCTCCTAGGTTAGGAGTTCCAGTTTATCACAGTACAGACCATATTGTAAGGGCATTTGGGTTAAATTTATATAGAAAAATTAAGTAGACATAGGAGGGATATAATGGCAATAACTGCTGAAGAGGCAAGGGAGCATAAAGATGAATTTGCTATAACTTGCTGCAGGTTTGAGGCTGGTGAGGAGATTAAACCATCAAACTTAGAAGATCCTAATATTGTACCTGATCTAGAAGACTCAGGACTTTTAGAAATACCAGAAAATTGTCTTAAAATAGGTGAAGTATTAGGTGCAAAACTTAAGGTTACAGTTGACGCTTTAACACCTCTTACACCAGATTTAGTCGAAGGGCTAAAAGAAACTGTGGCAGAAAAGAAGGAAGAAGTAGAAGAATCTTTCAAAGAAAAAGAAGTTGAAGAAAGAGTTGTTCCAATAAAGGGAATAAGAGACTCAGAGTATGTAAGAATTCATATAGGAGAAGGAAAGGATATAAATTTAGATATTCCTGTCTGTATTAGTCAAGGATTTGGAGCAGATACAAAATCAGAAAATATAGTGAAAGATTCAGCATTAGAGCTTAAAGAAGATAGTGATGAAGATAAAATAATAAGAACTTTAACTCGTAAGCATTTCGAAATAGATGAAGTTAAATTTGGGGATGAGACTAAAATACAAGGTACAACACTCTATATACGAGAAAATATAGTAGAGGAAGCAATAGATAGTCAAGATTTAGTAACTAATATAGAATTAGATATTATAACTCCTGATAGGTATGGAGAGTATAGCAACACTATAATGGATGTTCAACCTATTGCAGTAAAAGAAGAAGGAGGACTAGGTGAGGGAATAACTAGAGTAATTGATGGAGCAGTAGTTGTAGTTACAGGTACAGATGAAAAAGGCGTTCAAATTGGAGAATTTGGTTCTTCAGAAGGAGAAATTGATAGAAATGTTTTATTTAATAGGCCGGGATCTCCAGATGATGGAGATATACTAATTAAGACAAATGTTACTATTAAAGAAGGAAAGAATATGGAAAGACCTGGTCCAATGGCAGCTCATAGAGCTACAGATGTTATAACCCAAGAAATAAGAGAAGTATTAAAAAAAGCTGACGAAGAACTTATTGTAAATGAGGAAGAATTTGTACAAAAACATAGAGCTAAAAGGAAGAAAGTTGTTATAGTGAAGGAAATTATGGGGCAAGGTGCTATGCATGATAATTTCATAATGCCAGATGAGCCAGTAGGTACTCTAGGAGCAAAAGCAAATGTAGACTTAGGAAATGTGCCAATTGTTGTAACTCCTTTACAAATATTAGATGGCTGTATTCATGCTCTAACTTGTATAGGACCTGCATCAAAAGAGACATCTAGACATTATTTTAGAGAACCATTAGTTCTTGAAACAATGAATGATGAGGATATTGATTTATTAGCAGTTGTTTTAGTTGGTTCTCCTCAAGCAAATAATGAGAAATTCTATGTTTCTAGATTATTAGGTACAACAGTAGAGGCAATGAATGTAGATGGTGCAATAGTTACTACTGAAGGGTTTGGAAATAACCATATAGATTTTGCAAGTCATATAGAAGAAATAGGAAAAAGAGATATTCCAGTAGTTGGAATGACATTCTCAGGAGTGCAAGGTGAGTTAGTTGTTGGAAATAAATATATGGATGCGATGATAGATTTAAACAAATCAAGGCAAGGTATAGAAAATGAAATTTTAAGTAACAATTGTCTCACTAAAGAAGATGCAAAAAGGGCTTTAGCTATGTTGAAAGCTAAAATGGCTGGAGAAACAATAAAAAAAGCAGAACGAAAATGGAGCTCTGATATAAAAATGAACAACATAGCTTTAATTGAAAAAGCTACAGGAGAAAAAATTGAATTAGAACCAAATGAAACATTACTTAAAATGAGTGAAAAGCGTAAAAAAATATATGAGAAAGATAAATAGTAGGTGGAAATATTGAAAGAAGAAAGTTTTATAAATCAAAATTATTTTCAAGGAAAAATAACAGATATAAGTGATGGTGGTGTAAAAATAGAATTTTTTGGTCGCTTAGGAAGTATAAGAATTCCTAAGAGGATGTTAATCAGTAAAGAAGAACCTAAAATTGGTTCGGAGGTAGGATTTATGATGACTTACCCAGAGGTTTTAGAATGAGGTAAAAGGAGGTTTTAAAGTGGATTCTATAATAAAAAATTTGCAGTCAGAAGTTTATGTTCCAATAACTCCAGATCCTATATGGACACCTATAACTAAAGAATTAAGTGAAATGACTATTGCTTTAGTAACATGTGCAGGAGTACATTTAAAATCAGATAAAAGATTTAATCTTGCTGGAGATACAGGGTTCAGAAAAGTGCCAGGAGATGTTGAGAGTGATGATTTAATGGTATCTCATGGTGGTTATGATAATAGTGATGTAAACAAAGATATTAATTGTATGTTTCCAATTGATAGAATTAGAGAGCTTGCTAAAGAAGGCTTCATAAAAAGCATAGCACCAATTAATTTTGGAGTTATGGGTGGCGGTGGTGATATAGAAGCTTTCACCAATGAAACGGGACCTAAAATTGCTAAATTATTAGGGGAAGAGAAGGTAGATGCAGTTATATTAACTGCAGGATGAGGAACTTGTCACCGCTCTGCCGTGATTCTGCAGAGAGCAATAGAAGATAGTGGAATTCCTACAGTATTGATAGCAGCTTTACCACCAGTGGCAAGGCAGAATGGATCTCCTAGAATTGTATCGCCAAAAGTACCAATGGGTGCAAATGCTGGGGAACCAAATAATATTGAGATGCAAACAAATATTGTTAGAGATACTTTAGAACAATTAATTAAAATAGAAACGCCAGGAACAATCGTTCCTCTTCCATATGAGTATGAAGCAAAAGTATAAAAAATTAAATCACCTCCCAAACATTTGGGAGGTGGGTTTAAAAGTGAATATAGCAAAAATAGTTTACTGAAGAATCAGAATATAGAAAATTTTTAAATAATTGGAATAGAAGGGGGTTAAAAAATGAGTGTAATTATGAAAAGAATTAATGCTATAGATTCCCATACCATGGGTGAGCCTACAAGGGTAGTAGTTGGTGGAGTGCCTAAAATTCTAGGAAAAACAATGGCTGAAAAGAAAAAATATTTGCAAAAAAATATGGATGAACTTAGAACATCTTTAATGTTAGAACCAAGGGGACATAATGATATGTTTGGATCTGTAATTATTGAGCCTATCAACGATGAAGCAGATTTTGGAGTTATATTCATGGATAGTGGCGGATATTTAAATATGTGCGGACATGGATCCATTGGAACCATAACTGTAGCTGTTGAAACAGGTATTGTTGAGGCAAAAGAACCTTATACGGAAGTAATAATGGATACGCCAGCTGGTATAGTTAAGGGAATAGCTAAGGTAGAAGATAGTATGGTAAAGGAAGTATCTGTAGAAAATGTTCCAGCATTTCATTATAAAGAAGATGTAAAAATAGAGGTTCCAGAAGTTGGAGAAATAACATTAGATATATCTTTTGGTGGAAGTTTTTTTGCAATAGTCAATGCAAAGGATTTAGGCATAAAAGTAAAACCAGAAAATAGTACAAAATTACTTGAGCTAGGGTTAAAAATAAGGGATATAGTTAATGAAGAAATAGAAATACAACATCCTATTTTAAAACATATAAATACTGTTGATTTGGTTGAAATATATGATGAAGCAACTAATCCAAAGGCTGATGCCAAAAATGTTGTTGTATTTGGTCAAGCACAAGTTGACAGATCTCCATGTGGTACAGGTACATGTGCTAAAATGGCTACTTTATATTCTAAAGGAAATATGAAAAAGGGAGAAACATTTATATATGAAAGTATACTAGGCACAATGTTTAAAGGTAGAATATTAGCTACTACTAAAGTTGGAAACTATGATGCCATTATACCAGAAATAACAGGTGCAGCCTTTATATCAGGTTATAACCAATATGTTATTGATCCACATGATCCACTAAAAGATGGTTTTATTCTCTAAATTATAACATTGTTTGTTAAACAAATATCCAATTTAAAGGAAAGTGCTGGTCGCATAACAGAATTATATTATTTAAAAAACTTAATAGTAGGGAGGTATAAACCATGATAATAAGGATACTTCAAGGTGGATTGATTTTAATTGCAGCTTACTTTTTAACTCTCTTTATAAGAGATTTCAATATAAATAAAAATAATTTAGAAAATAATTCTTGGGGAAAGGTATCATCTATAGGATTTCTTGCGAATTTCTTTGATACATTAGGTATAGGTTCATTTGCCCCGTTAACAGCTTTGCTTAAGGGTTTTAAACAGACAGAAGATAGAGTAATGCCTGGAACTTTAAATGTTGGTTGTACAATTCCAGTGATATTAGAAGCGTTTATATTTATTTCTGTTATAGAAGTTGAACCTATAACTCTTGTAAGTATGCTGATTACTGCAACAATAGGAGCATGGATTGGAGCTGGAGTAGTAGCAAAAATGTCAGAAAAAAAGATTCAAAAAACTATGGGTATAGCATTAATTGTCACAGCAGTACTTATGCTATTAGGTAAATTTGAATTAATGCCAACTGGAGGAGAGGATTTAGGATTGACAGGAATGAAATTAATAGTTGCTATAGTAGGGAACTTTATATTTGGGGCATTAATGACTGCAGGAATTGGATTATATGCTCCTTGTATGGTACTAGTATATTTGCTTGGTATGTCATCTAGGGTAGCTTTTCCAATAATGATGGGTTCATGTGCATTTTTGATGCCAGTAGCATCAATAAAGTTTATAAAAGAAGGAGCATATGATAGAAAAGCTTCAATGGGTATAACCTTAGGAGGAGTAATTGGAGTTTTCATAGCAGCATATATAGTAAAAGAATTGCCTCTTAATGCATTAGAATGGTTAGTAATATTTGTTGTATTATATACTGCATCAACAATGTTAAGGTCTGCAATGAAAAAAAATGAGGTTTCAGATATTAAATCATCATAAATATTTTAAATAGTATTTATGATTTACTGATAAATACTCTGTGTTATATATTATAGGATATTTATTGAATTTTTCCTAAAAGTTGATTTTTCAAAAAAATAAATAAATTCAATAAAATAATTGACTATAGTTAAACAATATTGTATAATAATTTGATATAAGGTTAAAAATATTGAATAGGAATAGTAAGAAGATAATATCTTAAGAGAGGAAAATTCACCGGCTGAAAGATTTTCTAGATCCCTATCTTTTGAACCTACCTAGGAGTTGTTGATGATAATAAATCAAACGGTGTTGTCTCCGTTAAGAGACTTTCAAGAGGACATTTAATGTCAACTTGGGTGGTAACGCGATAAAACCTTCGTCCCATTTTTGGGATGAAGGTTTATTTTTTATATAAAAGGAGTGATAGGTTAAGATGGAAGATAAAAAACAAAAAAAGTTTGTAAAAGAAATAACTTCTAAAGAAGAGGATTTTTCACAATGGTATACTGATGTTATTTTAAAAACTGATATGGTAGATTATGCCCCAGTAAGAGGGTGTATGGTAATAAAACCTTATGGATATGGAGTTTGGGAAGGAATTAAGGATGTTACTGACAGAAGGTTTAAAGAAACAGGTCATAAAAATGCATACTTTCCATTGTTAATTCCAGAAAATTTTTTACAAAAGGAAGCAGATCATTTTGAGGGTTTTGCTCCAGAAGTTCTTTGGGTTACACATGGTGGATCTGAGAAATTGTCTGAACGATTATTCATAAGACCGACATCAGAAACTATAATATGTACAATGTATTCAAAGTGGATAAAATCTTATAGGGATTTGCCAGTCCTTATGAATCAATGGTGTAATGTTATTAGATGGGAAAAAACTACAAGACCTTTTTTAAGAACTGCAGAATTTTTATGGCAAGAAGGTCATACAGTACATGAAACTTATGATGAAGCTCAAGAGGAGACTTTGCAAATGCTGGAAATATATAGGGAAGTTGCAGAAGATGAGTTAGCAATGCCAGTGATACTAGGGGAAAAAAGTATTGGAGAAAGATTTGCTGGAGCTGATAAAACATATACTATGGAAGCTATGATGTACGATGGAAAAGCACTACAGGCTGGGACTTCTCATAATTTAGGTCAAAATTTTGCAAAGATGTTTAATATTCAATTTTTAGATAGAGACGGAAAATTAAAATATGGGTGGAGTACTTCTTGGGGAATATCTACTAGACTTATAGGTGGAATAATAATGGTACATGGAGACAATAGAGGATTGAAAATGCCACCAAGAATAGCACCAATTCAAGTAGTAGTTTTGCCAATAGCTTCCCATAAGGAAGGAGTAATGGATAAGGCTTACGAATTATTTACTCAACTCAAGGAAGATTTTAGAGTGGAGCTAGATGATAGAGAAGGTTATAGTGCTGGTTGGAAGTTTAATGAATGGGAGATGAAAGGTGTACCTTTGAGACTTGAAATAGGCCCAAGGGATATAGAAAAAAATCAAGTAACAGCTGTTAGAAGAGATACATTAGAAAAGTTCACCTTACCACTTGAGGGTTTAAATGAAAAAATAGCAGAAATATTAGATGATATTCATGATACGATGTTTAAAATAGCAGCAAATCATAGAGATGAAAATACTCATGAATCCATAGATTATGATGAAATTAAAGAAATGGCAAAGGGAATACCAGGATTTATTAAAACAATGTGGTGTGGTTCTGAAGAATGTGAAGAGAAATTAAAGTCAGACACAGGTCTAACTATAAGATGTATACCATTTGAACAAAAACATTTAGGAGATAATTGTCCTATATGTGGCAAAGAAGCTAAGCATATGGTATATATAGCTAAAGCTTATTAAAAGTATATAATAATTCTTAATTATATATTGATTAAGAGAAGTTCTTGTCTTTTATGATTAAAAGTCTAAAAGACAAGGACTTTTTTTATACTTAAAAATTCTATTTGAACTGTACCATAAGTAATAATGTCTAAAAATGATGAAAATATTAGATAAATACATTATAATATTATTGTTGTACTAAGACCATCTAAGACAATATAAGTAGAATTTCACAACATATGTAATATTGATTGTAAAAGATATGAAAGAATTTTCATATAAAAATTAATTATAATTATGCATAACTGAGGAGGAGTTATATGACAAAAATTGCTTTTGTAGATGGTGTACTTATTGATGGTATAGGTAGTGAGCCACTTGAAAAATCTTTAGTATTAATTGAAGATGAAAAAATTAAATATGTAGGTCAAAAAATACATATTGATTCAGATTATGAAATTGTAGATATATCTGGAATGACTATCATGCCAGGTCTTATTGATACCCATGTTCATTTTGGTGGTGCACTAAGTCCTTCAGATATAAATTGGATACTTGAGCCGACATTACAGAAAGCAGTAGTATCTGTTTCTCAAGCAGAAGCCTGTCTTGAGCATGGGATTACTACTGTGGGGGATATTTCAAGAAACGGAACTTATTTGAGAGATATGATTGATAAAGGAATAATTAAAGGACCGAGAACTATAACTTGTGGATTAGGACTTTCTAGAACTGGTGGTCATGGAGATACCCATTCTTTACCCTTTGATTATGTTCAAGAATCTCATCCTTGGGCGATATGTGTTGATGGTAAGGAGAACTTACGTCATGCAGTGAGAAGGATTATTAGGACTAATCCAGACATGATTAAAATCTGGGCTACAGGTGGAGGCGTTTGGAGACTAGAAAGAAAGACTGATCAACATTATAGTTTTGAAGAGATTCAAGTAGTAGTAGAAGAGGCAAATTATTTAGGACTCCCTGTAAGAGCCCATTGTGAAAGTTTAGAAGGTGCAAAAGATTGTTGTAAAGCTGGAGTATATAGTATTGAACATGGACAAGAATTAGATGATGAATGTCTTAGTTTAATGATGGAAAAGGATATTACTTTAGTTCCAACTATGCAATTTTTTTATGAATGGTTTACTGAATATGAACCACCCTATAGATCTATATTAGATAAATTTCCTGGTAAAACAATAGCAGAAAAAGAACTAAATCGTACAATAGCTAATTTTCAAGCTGCAAAAGATGCAGGAATAAGAATAGTAGTAGGCTCAGATTCTTTTTGTAGTCAACTTACGCCTTATGGCGAGTATAGTTTAAAAGAAATACATGCTATAAATAAGTCTGGACTATCTCCAATGGAAACTATAGTAGCAGCAACTAGAAGTGGTGCAGACATGCTTAAAGTATCAGGCATAACAGGTACTTTAGAAGAAAATAAATATGCTGATTTAATAGTTCTTGAAAAAAGTCCATTAGAAGATATAGAAAATATTAAAAAGGAAAATATGACTATAATAATGAAAAATGGAATTTTCATAAAGAAAAAATAGGTGATTAAAACAGAATAAATTGGTTAAAAAGATAGGTGGAGGATTCTTTCTTCCACTTATTTTTTTATTATATTGATTATAACAATTATTATCAATTGAAAACACCTATTATTTGGCTAAAACAGTAGATTTTTAAAGAATTAAGGTATATAATATTATCAATTGAATATAAATTTAGAAGGTATTATAGAATTATTTTGGAGGTTAGGATATGGAGAATTATAAATTGGGAGTTAAAGTTTCCATTATAACTATAATTGTTAATATAATTTTAGCAGTTATTAAAATATTTTCTGGAATTGTAGGAAAAAGTAATGCAATGCTGGCAGATGGAGTTCATACTTTATCAGATGTACTAACTACTTTTGTTGTACTTTTAGGTTTAAAAGTATCTTCAAAAGAGGCAGATGAAAATCACCCTTATGGTCATGAAAAATACGAACCTGTATTTGCAAAACTTTTAAGTATTATTCTTGTATTAACAGGCATTTATATTGGATATGGAAGTTTAAAGGTATTGATAAGTGGAAATATTAAGACTCCTGGTATAATAGCTTTGGTAGCTGCTTTAATTTCAATTGTATTTAAGGAAGGTATGTATTGGTATACTGTAAAGACGGCAAGGAAGATAAAAAGTTTATCATTAGAAGCAGATGCTTGGCATCATAGATCAGACTCATTGTCATCTATAGGTACATTTATAGGTATTCTGGGAGCTAGAATGGGAGTTAAAATTTTAGACCCTATAGCAGGAATAGTTGTTAGTATTTTTGTTGTAAAAGTTGGGGTAGAATTATATTTAAAGGCGACAAGAGAATTAGTAGATGAAGCAGCTGACGAAAAAACTGTTGAAAAGATTAGAAGTTTAACTTATTCCATAAAAGGCGTAGAAGAAATTAGGGATTTAAAGACTAGAGTATTTGGAAATAGAATATATGTAGATATTGATATTGCTGTAAATGCCTTTATTTCCGTAGAGGAAGGTCATAATATAGCAGAAGAAGTTCATGATGCTATTGAAAATCGTGTGGAAAGTGTAAAGCACTGTATGGTTCACGTAGAACCTAAAAAAACTCAAGATTAATCTTGAGTTTTTTTATTTTTTTAGAAAACCATAGATTTATTTTAAATTGTACAAAAATATGCTATACTCTATGAAAATAATAAATTTATAAAATATTATGAAATTTAGGACATAAAAGCTAATTTTTTAAGTTATTAAGGAGATGAATTTTCATGATATTGGATATACAAAATCATATAATAGTAATCAGAGGGGCTGGTGATATTGGTTCCGGTATTGGCTATAGATTATTTAGATGTGGTTTTAAAGTGATTTTCTTAGAAATAAGAAATCCATCTAACGTTAGAAGAAAAGTTTCTTTTTCTGAGGCTGTTTACGATGGAGAAACTAAAGTGGAAGGCATTAAGGCAAGGTGTGTTTCAAATGTTAAAGAGGCATTTAAAATATTAGATGAGGGAATAATTCCTGTAATAATTGACCCTATAGGAGAAACTATAATCGATATAAAACCTTATGTATTAATAGATTCAATTATTAACAAGAAAAATATAGGAACTTATGTTAACATGGCAGATCTAGTTATAGGAGTAGGTCCTGGATTTATTGCAGGAGAAGATGTGGACATAGTAATAGAAAGTAATAGAGGACAAAATCTTGGTAAAATTATAACTAATGGACAAGCAGAGCCTAATACTGGAATTCCAGGAAATGTAAAGGGATATACAATAGAAAGGGTTTTAAGAGCTAATAAAGACGGACAAATAGAGGTTTTAAAAGATATAGGCTCTCTAGTAAAGAAAGGTGAAATTCTTGCTTACATAGGTGGAGAGATTGTAAAAGCTGAAATAGATGGAGTTATAAGGGGAATGATAAAGAATGGATACTATGTAAAAAAGGGAATGAAAATTGGAGATATAGATCCTAGAGGCGATAGAAGTTATTGTTATAAAATTTCAGATAAGGCTATGGCTATTGGAGGAGGAGTTTTAGAAGGGATATTATATTATTTTAATGAGAAGGTTGAAAATGATATTGTATAATATTTTTTTCTATATTTATAAGTAAATATAATAAACATACAATCTATAATGAGAAAAATGTTTATTTAAAGAATAGTTTTTAAATAAGGAGTGATAAAATGGACGAGTCCTTATTGAAACAAATACAACCTACAGTAGCTCAATATGCTAATGTAATATCAAATGTTATACATGTAGAAGTAGAGATTGTGGACAATAACCTTATAAGAATTGCAAGTACTGAAATATATAAAGATAAAATTGATCAAAATATTTCTGTTGAAGGATATGTATATAGGTATGTTTTAAAAACAGGTCAATGTCAAATAATTGAAAAACCGGGCTATCATGAACTTTGCGTAAATTGTGTAAATAGATACAATTGTGTAGAAAAATTAGAGCTTTGTACACCTATTAAATTAAATGATGATATTATAGGTGTTATTGGACTCATATGCTTAACTGATGAACAAAAAAAATATGTTTTAGATAATATAAATTCACATTTACAGTTTTTAGATCAGATAGCTGAGTTTATTAGTGCCAAGGTATATGAAAATATGGAAAAGCAAAGAAATGCTTCAATGATAAAATTATTAAAAGAAATATTAAATAATATTAATAAAGGAATATTGGTCATTGATACAGAAGGTAGAATAAGGGATATAAATAATAGTGCTAAAGTTCAATTAAAATTAACATCGAAATCTTTAAATAAGAAGATAGAAATAGAATCTAATAAAGAGTATATAATGGGAGGGGAAGTATTTCTTATTAAAGTAGATAATAAAAAACATAATATTATAGGAAATGTTATCCCTGTATCTGAAATATTTCCACAATATGATAAGATAATTATATTTGACAAAACAAATAAATTAAAAAAAGATTTTTATAATGCTACTAATATTAGACAGCCTATAACTATGGATAACATTATTGGAAAATCTGACAAGATAATTAATATAAAAGAAAAAATAAAAAGAATAGCTTCATCTAATTCTACAGTGCTAATTACTGGAGAGAGTGGAACGGGAAAAGAACTATTTGCTAGAGCTATTCATGCAGAAGGTAATAGGAAAAGTAAACCTTTTGTAGCTATAAATTGTGGTGCTATTCCTGATACATTATTGGAAAGTGAGCTTTTTGGATATGTTAAAGGAGCTTTTACTGGAGCAGATCCAAATGGTAAAATAGGTAAGTTTGAACTTGCTAATGAAGGTGTAATATTTTTAGATGAAATAGGGGACATGCCTTTATATCTTCAAGTTAAGCTTTTGAGGGTACTTCAAGAAATGAAGATTGTGCGAATAGGATCAAATAAACAAATAGAATTAGATGTAAGGGTAATTGCAGCAACTAATAAAGATCTAAAAAGATTAATTAGAGAAAATAAGTTTAGAGAAGACTTATTTTATAGATTAAATGTAATCCCTATAGAACTTCCACCTCTTAGAGAAAGAAAAGAAGATA
Organism: Anaerosalibacter massiliensis; assembly: GCF_024623155.1. Taxonomy (NCBI): domain Bacteria; kingdom Bacillati; phylum Bacillota; class Tissierellia; order Tissierellales; family Sporanaerobacteraceae; genus Anaerosalibacter; species Anaerosalibacter massiliensis. Next base: position 438,618 of record NZ_JANJZL010000001.1, on the reverse strand, counting down.
TAGAACCTATAATGATGGAGCTTATATATAAATATAATAATATTTTTAAGAAAAATGTTCATGGAGTAGATGAGGATGTAAAAGAGATATTCTTAAATTATCCGTGGGCAGGAAATGTAAGAGAATTAGAAAATACCATAGAATTTATGATGAATTTTGTAAATGATAAAGGTATATTAACTAAAAATTTAATTCCTAAAACAATTCTTCATTATAAAGGAAGTGAAGCAATGAAAAAGGAAGATCAAGTTATAAAACCATTAAAAACTATGGAAAAAGAATATATTTTAAAAGTTTTAGATTTATATGGATATGATACTAGAGGTAAAAAAAGAACAGCAGAAGCCTTAGGAATAGGTATAGCAACCTTATATAGGAAATTGAACTAAAATTAGACTAACTCATGGGTTAGTCTAATTTTAGATTTGACAATTATCAAAATGATAAAAAATATCAAAATGATAAATGGGTATGAATAGCGCTTTCATGTATTTTTATTATCAAAATGATAAAAAACATTTTAAAATCAATTTTTTTATTAACTAAATTAGTTAACTAAAACATTGAGATAATGTCTGAAATCAAGTATATATCACGATAATAAGATTTTTAAGATAAAAAAGCTGCATAAAAAGATTTTGGCATAGTATTTGCTTATTAATATAGTAGAAGATATCTAATGAAATATATTTAAGGAGGACTAGTAATGAAAAAAGCAATAAAATGGCAAAACAATACTATGTCATGCAAAGGAAAAAAAGCGGATGTAGATTTTTTAAGTCAAAAAGAAATGCATAAAGTCAGAAATTTTCATAAAAGCTTTCCTCAATATACTGAAACACCTTTAGTAAAATTAGATAACTTAGCTAAAAGATTAAATATGGGAGGCATTTATATAAAAGATGAATCTCATAGGTTCGGTTTAAATGCTTTTAAGGTACTTGGAGGATCTTATTCCATAGCTAAGTATATGGCTAAAAGGCTTAGAAAGGATATTCAAGAACTTCCATATGAAAAGTTAATATCAGATGAAATTAGAAAAAAGTTAGGAGAAATAACATTTTATACAGCTACAGATGGAAATCATGGCAGGGGAATAGCATGGACTGCGAACCAATTGAAACAAAAATCTGTAGTCTATATGCCAAAAGGTTCTTCTCAAATTAGACTTGAAAACATAAGAAAAGAAGGGGCTGAAGCTTCAATAACAGATATGAATTATGATGAAGCAGTACGTTTAGCAGCAAAACATGCAGAAGAAACAAATGGTGTAATTATTCAGGACACTGCTTGGGAAGGTTATGAAGATATACCTACATGGATTATGCAAGGATATGGAACCATGGCTTTAGAAGCTTTGGAACAATTGAAAAATTATGGAGTAGAAAAACCAACTCATATATTTATGCAAGCTGGAGTAGGATCTTTTGCAGCTGCTATTCAGGGTTTTTTTGCATCAGTTTATGGAGATGATTGCCCTATATCAGTAATAGTTGAGCCTAATGATGCAGCATGTCTTTATAAATCGGCTGTTATAGGGGATGGAAAACCAAGATTTGTTACAGGAGATATGCCGACTATTATGGCAGGACTTGCGTGTGGAGAACCAAATACTATTGGATGGGAAATTTTAAAATCTTATAGTAGTAGCTTTATTTCTTGCCCTGATTGGGTAGCAGCAAATGGTATGAGAATACTTGGCAATCCTTTAAATACCGATAGAAAGGTTGTGGCTGGAGAGTCTGGTGCTGTTACTGCTGGCTTTATTGCAACTATTATGATAGATGAAAAATATAAGGATTTGAGAAAAGAGTTAAAATTAGATGAAAATTCTAAGATTCTTTTATTCAGTACTGAAGGAGATACAGATCCTGATCATTATAGAGATGTTACATGGAGAGGTAAAAATTCAGAACCAATTTTTAATGAATAATAAAAAAATAAGGGGGCAAGCAAAAATGAATATTGAGTTTGAAAAAGTTCTTAAAAAGGCAAAAGAGTATAGGGAAGATATGACTAAATTTTTAAGAGATATGATAGCAATTCCTAGTGAAAGTGCTCAAGAGGAAAAAGTAGTTCAAAGAATTAAAGAGGAAATGGAAAAAATAGGGTTTGATAAGGTGCAAATAGATCCAATGGGAAATATATTAGGGTATATTGGTAAAGGAAAGCATGTTATAGCAATGGATGCTCATATAGACACGGTAGGAATAGGGGATAAGGAACTTTGGGAGTTTGATCCATATGAAGGTTTTGAAGATGATGAAGTAATTGGTGGTAGAGGGGCAAGTGACCAAGAAGGCGGAATGGTTTCTATGGTATATGCTGGAAAAATAATTAAAGATCTTGGTTTAGAAGATGACTATACTTTAGTTATTACTGGCACTATACAAGAAGAAGATTGCGATGGGCTTTGCTGGCAATATATAATTAATGAACTTGAACTTAAACCTGAGTTTGTAGTTATAACTGAGCCAACGAATTTAAATATTTATAGAGGACAAAGGGGAAGAATGGAAATTAGAGTAGATACAAAGGGTATTAGTTGTCACGGCTCAGCTCCAGAAAGAGGAGATAATGCTATCTTTAAAATGGCTCCAATATTAAATGAATTGAGAGCATTGCATGAAAATTTACATGTGGATTCTTTTTTAGGTAAAGGAAGTTTAACAGTTTCAGAAATATTCTTTACATCACCATCAAGGTGTGCAGTTGCTGATGGTTGTACTATCTCCATAGATAGAAGATTGACTTGGGGTGAAACATGGGAAAAAGCTCTTGAAGAGATTAGAAATTTACCCGCTGTTAAAGAAGCGAAAGCGGAAGTTTCGATGTATAACTATGAAAGACCATCTTATACGGGACTTGTTTATCCAACTGAATGTTATTTCCCAGCTTGGAAGATTGATGAGGATCAAGAAGCTTGTCAAACTTTAGTTTATGCTTATGAAAATTTATTTGAAGAAAAACCATTAGTAGATAAATGGACATTTTCAACTAATGGAGTGTCTATCATGGGCAGATATGGTATTCCATGTATAGGATTTGGACCAGGAAAGGAAGAGGAAGCCCATGCACCAAATGAAAAAACGTGGAAAGATCATTTAGTAAAAAGTGCAGCTATGTATGCTGTAATACCAACAATATATGTTAATAAGTTCAAAAAATAATTTAAAAGAAAGGATGACTTTTAATGCAAACTATATTTAGAGGAAAGGATTTTATTACTTTACAAGAATGGACAAAGGAAGAAATAGATACTTTGTTAGATGTATCTTTTGATCTAAAGAGAAAATTTGCTATGGGAATAGATACACCTTATCTCAAGAATAAAACGGCATTTTTAATGTTCTTTGAGGAATCTACAAGAACTAGAAATTCAATGGAGGCTGGTATAGCTCAATTAGGGGGACATGGTAATTATTTAGATACAAGTACAATGCAAATTTCTCATGGTGAAGTTGCCAAAGATACTGCTATTATATTATCAAGATTTGGTCATGCAATAGCATGCAGAAATTGTTTCTGGGGAATAGGAAATAAATATTTAAGAGAAATGGCTGAATGGTCAAGTGCTCCTATATTAAATTTACAATGTGATCTATATCATCCAATGCAAGGTATAGCTGATTTAATGACAATTAAAGAAAAAGTTGGAGATACTAAAAGATTAAAAGTTTCAATAATATGGGCATATGCAACTACTCATAAGAAGCCAATTTCTGTACCTGTAACTCAAGCACTTCTTTTCCCAAGATATGGAATAGATGTAACTCTTGCTTATCCAGAAGGATATGACCTACCAGATTGGGTGATTAAGCAATCTAAAGAAAATGCAGAAAAACACGGTGGCACTTTCAAGATTACTCACAATATGGAAGAAGCTTATAGAGATGCTCATGTAGTGATACCAAAGAATTGGGGTAGCTGGGTGACAAACCAAAGTGATGAAGTAGTGGATGACTTACTAGAATCCTACAAAACTTGGAAATGTACTGAAAAAATGATGTCTATTGCTGATAAAGATGTAATGTATATGCATGCACTACCAGCAGATAGGGAAAATGAAGTTGAAAATTCAGTTATAGATGGACCTCATTCCATCATCTATGATGAGGCAGAGAATAGACTTCATACAGCTAAAGCAGTAATGACACTAACAATGGGTGGTAAATAAAAATGGAAAAGATAGCGGTTGTAGCTATAGGTGGAAATTCATTAATTAAAGATAAAAATCATTCAACAGTTGAAGACCAATATAATGCTATATGTGAAACTGTTAGTCATATAGTCAATATTATTGAAGAAGGGTATAAAGTAGTTATAACTCATGGTAATGGACCACAAGTTGGATTTAATTTAAGAAGATCTGAAATAGCTGAGGAAAGTGAAGGGATGCACCCAGTTCCACTTGTGAACTGTGGTGCAAATACACAGGGTTCTATAGGTTATCAAATTCAACAAGCTTTTGATAATGAGTTTTTAAAAAGAGGTATAAATAAAAAGGCAGTTTCAGTTGTAACCCAAGTAGAAGTTGATAAAGATGATAAAGCTTTCATTAATCCAACTAAACCAATAGGCTCTTTTTATACGAAAGAAGAGACTAATAAATTGAGAAATGAGCATCCTGATTGGGTATTAATTGAAGATGCAAAAAGAGGATACAGGAGGGTTGTTCCTTCTCCAATGCCAAAGAATGTAGTAGAAAAAGATGCTATTAAAGATTTAATAAATACTGGATATGTTGTAATTGCTGTTGGTGGTGGAGGTATACCAGTTATTAGAGATGAAGAAAAATACTTTAAAGGTGTAGATGCAGTAATAGATAAAGATTATGCTTCTAGTTTATTAGCAATTGAACTTAAAGCAGATTTATTCATAGTTTCTACTGGAGTTGAAAAGGTTTGCATTAATTATGGAACAGATAAAGAAAAGGCCTTAGATAAACTTAATATAGAAGAAACAAAAAAGTTAATAGAAGAAGGACATTTTGCTCCAGGAAGTATGCTTCCCAAGATAAATGCGATATTGAATTTTCTTGAGAATAGTAATGGAAAGGCAATCATTACATCTCCTGAAAAATTGAAGGAATCAGTTAAGGGTGAAGATGGAACTCATTTGATAAAATAAAGAGTTGAGCTTTTAGATGCAGTTATAACTGCATCTAAAACTCAAAAAAATATTTTCAAGGTTTAAAATAATAATATTGACTAAATCTTCTATAGAATACTATAAAATTTTTGATAAAGACTCTTATCCTATGATGTTCTAGAAAATTTTATTAAATGAACATGTAATTTGTATAAAAGCTAGGAAATCTTAAGGTTATTTAACTATATTGTAAATTTAATATAAATATTAAATTTACAAGAAGGGGTGGGTTTAATGACAAAGAGTACTTCTATTTATGATTTAGACGGTAAACCTGAATTAAAAGTTGCAATACCTTTAGGATTGCAACATGTTTTGGCAATGTTTGCAGGAAATATTGCTCCTATAATGATAATAGCTGGTGTAGTGGGATTAAGTATTGAGGATAAAGTGTTTATGATTCAATGTGCAATGTTTGTGGCAGGGTTGGTTACACTTATACAATTGTATCCTGTTGGTAGAGTAGGAGCAAGATTGCCAATAGTAATGGGAACTAGCTTTGCCTTTGTTCCAACGGCTATAGCTGTTGGAGAATCCTATGGACTTCCTGCTGTTTTAGGAGGGTCTTTAATTGGTAGTTTAGCTGAAATAATCATGGGTTTCTTTGTTAAACCTTTACGTAAATATTTTCCACCTATAGTTACTGGTATTGTGTTGGTTACTATAGGATTTTCATTATTCCCTGTAGGAATTAATTATTTTGCAGGAGGAGCAGGTGCAGCTGATTTTGGTTCACCTAAAAATTTATTTTTAGGATTTTTTGTTCTTATTATTATAATTTTGTTGCAGAGATTTAGTAAAGGACTGTTAAATGTAGCATCTATACTTATTGGGATAATATTAGGTTATATTGTGGCTATTCCGTTGAAAAAAGTTGATTTTTCAGGAGTATCAACAGCTGGATGGATTAGCATTCCAAGACCTCTTAAATTTGGAATGGAATTTCGCTTAGATGCAATTCTTAAATTTGCTTCTGTATACTTGGTTGTTGGGTTAGAAACTTTAGGTAATGTATCTGGTATTACATTAAGTGGACTTAATAGAGAGGCTAATGAAGATGAAATGTCAGGTGCAGTTATTGCAGATGGGGTAGGTAGCGCTATAGGTGCATTCTTCAATGTGTTGCCTAATACTGCCTTTGGACAAAATGCTGGTATTGTAGCTATGACTAAGGTTATGAGTAGATACTGTGTGGCTACAGGGGCGATTTTTCTTATGTTAGCTGGAATTGTTCCTAAATTTGGTGCTATATGTGCTGCTATGCCTTCAAGTGTTTTAGGAGGAGCAGTTATGATGGTATTTTCCATGATCACTATAAGTGGGTTCAAAATGATTTCTTTAGCAGGATTCGATGATAGAAATACTATTATTTTAGCTATTTCTTTATCTCTTGGTCTTGGATTTGCCCAAGTACCTGCTGCAACTGAGTATATGCCAGTAGTTATGAAATCTTTTTTTGGTGATTCCGTAGTAGCTGCAGGATTATTGGCCTTGTTCTTAAATGCTATAATTCCTCAAAAAGAAGAAACTGAAGAAGAAACACAAGCTGAATAGCTTAAAGGCTATATGACAAAAGTCATACTTTCTTTGTTATATTGTAGAATCATAAATAAAAAGGAGTGTTTTTATGCTACTTATAGGGAATGGAAGAGTTGTAACACAGGATGAAAATAATCCTTATATAGAAAATGGATGCGTTGTAGTTAAGGATAATTTAATATTGGAAATTGGTGATACTCAGGAGTTAAAAAGGAGATATAAAGATATAGATTTTATAGATGCTAAAGGAAAAGTAATCATGCCTGGTATGATCAACACTCACCATCATATATATAGTGCTTTTGCAAGAGGAATGAGTTTAAATGGAAAACCAGCAACGAACTTTATTGAAATACTTGAAAAATTGTGGTGGCGGCTAGATAAAGTTCTTACATTGGAAGATGTTAAATATAGTGCTTATGTTACGTTGATCGAATGTATAAAAAATGGTACAACTACTATTTTTGATCATCATGCAAGTCAAGGAGCTGTAAGAGAGAGCTTATTTACTATTGGAGAGATAACAAGGGAATTGGGAGTTAGAAGTTCTCTTTGTTATGAGGTATCAGATAGAGATGGAAAAGAGATAATGGAGGAAGGCATAAGAGAAAATTTAGCATTTATAAAACATGTTAATAATCTTAAAGATGATATGTTAAAGGGTATGTTTGGACTTCATGCTTCTTTTACCCTATCCAATGATACTATCAATAAATGTAGGGAATCAATAGAAGGGGTTGATGCAGGATTTCATATACATGTAGCTGAAGGCATCGATGATTTATATAATTCATTAAATAGATATAATAAGAGAGTTGTAGAGAGATTGTTTGATTTTGATATTTTAGGAGAAAAAACTTTAGCTATACACTGTGTTCATATTAACAATAGAGAAATAGAGATACTTAAAAATACGAATACAAAGGTAGTAAATAATCCTGAGTCTAATATGGGCAATGGAGTAGGATGTTCACCTATAATTGAGATGATGAAAAGAAATATAACTGTAGGACTTGGAACGGACGGCTATACAAGTGATATGTTTGAGTCTGTGAAAGTTAGTAATATTGTTCATAAACATAATCTCTCTAATCCAAATGCAGGTACAAAAGAAACACCAAAGATGATATTTAAAAATAATGCTAAAATTGCAGCTGAATATTTTGAAAGACCATTGGGAGTGCTAAAGGAAGGAGCATATGCTGATATAATTGTAGTGGATTATAATCCTCTTACTAATATGGATAAAAATAATTCAAATGCACATATACTTTTTGGAATGACAGGAAGAAGTGTAGATACTACTATTATCAATGGAAAGGTTATCATGAAAGATAGGAAATTGGTGAATATAGATGAAGAAAAAATTCACACTAAATCTCGTGAATTATCCTTAGATCTTTGGAAACGAATTTAAATAGTTATAAAAAATAAGATGGAGGGAAATACTATGGCGAATCTTAATGTGAATATTTGTGGAATGGATTTTAAAAATCCAATAATGACTGCTGCGGGTCCAGGGGCTAAAGATGGGGAAATGTGTAAAAAAGCTAAAGAAGGTGGAGTTGGGGGGATAGTAACAAAGACTATATCTGTAGAGGCAGCAGATGTACCACGTCCTTGTATGGCAAAGACAAGCGCAGGATTTCTAAATACAGAGCTTTGGTCAGAATTACCAAAAGAGCAATGGATCGAAAAAGAGTATAAAAAAGTTAAAGAAACGGGGCTTCCTGTGATTATAAGTATGGGATATACAGCTGACCAAATTAAAGAAATAGGGCCTCTTGTAAGACCATATGCTGATGCAGTGGAACTTTCTACTCATTATGTAGGGACAGATGTTACACCAATTGTCGATGCTTTAAAAGCAGCAAAAAATGCATTAGATGTGCCTGTATTCATGAAAATGAGTCCACATACAGATATTCAGAAGATAGCTAAGGCTGTTGAAAATGCAGGAGCAGACGGTTTAGTTATGATAAATTCTTTTGGACCATGTATGGCTATTGATACAAATACTGGATATCCAATAATGGGTAGTGAAGCTGGATATGGATGGCTTTCAGGGGCAGCTATTCGTCCATTGACTATAAGATGTATATATGATGCTGCTCAAGTTATAGATATTCCAATAATTGGCGTTGGTGGTGTGACTTCAGGAAGAGATGCGGCTGAGATGTTGATGGCTGGTGCAAATGCTGTACAAATTTGTACAGAGGCAATACTCAAAGGACCAAGTATTTATGGAAAAGTTGCTAAAGAGCTGCATGATTTCTTAGAGGAAAAAGGATATAATGATGTAAATGAAATTGTAGGATTAGCGATAGAAAAAGGAAAAGAAAGAAAGTTTAGAACATATTCAATACCTCCAGTAATTGATCAAGAAAAATGTATACTATGTGGACAATGTAAAATAAGTTGTGTATATGATGCTATTACATTAGATGGAGAATGGACTTTAAATGAAAATAAATGCTTTGGATGTGGATTATGTGTAACTAAATGTCCTACAAATGCTTTAACTATAGATTATCTTTAATTAGAACTTTTAGAAGGGAGTTTTTCCATGACTACAATAATTAAAGGTGGAAAGATAGTTACTGCTTCAGATGCATATTATGCAGATTTAAAAATTGATAATGGTAAAATAATAAGTATAGGGGAGAATTTGTATGAAAAAGATTCTAAAAAAATAGATGCTACAAATTGTTATATCTTTCCTGGAGCCATAGATCCTCATACTCATTTTGATTTAGAAGTTGGAAATGCAGTTACAGCAGACGATTTTGAAAGTGGCACTAAGGCTGCAATTATTGGAGGAACTACCACTATAATTGATTTTGTTAATCATAATAAGGGAGAAACTTTAAATGATGCTCTAAATAATTGGAAGAGAAAAGCAGAAGGAAAGACTTATTGTGATTATGGTTTTCATATGACTATATCAGAATGGAATGAGAATATTTCTGATGAAATGAAGGATATGATAGATAAAGGAATTCCATCTTTTAAAATGTACATGGCCTATAAAGAAAGACTTCAAGTAGATGATGATATCATATTGAAAGCTCTCAAGAGGAGCAAAGAAATCGGAGGACTTATAGAATTTCATTGTGAAAATGGGGATATGATAGATTTTCTAATAGAAGAGGAGAAGACAAAAGAACATTTTTCACCCAAATTTCATCCTATTTCAAGACCTAATGAAGTTGAAAAAGAAGCAGTTTCAAGGCTTATCTCTTTAGCTAAAGTTGCAGGACAACCAATATATATAGTGCATCTAAGTACAAAAGAGGCATTGAAAGAAACTATTGAAGCAAAGAAAGAAGGACAAGAAATCTATGTAGAGACCTGTCCTCAGTACTTATTATTAGACGATAGTTTGTATGAAGATGAAAATAGCAAAAATTTTGAAGTGGCAAAGTATGTATTATCTCCACCCCTTAGAAAAAAAGTGGATATAAAGGCTCTCTGGAATGGTTTAAAGAATAATTATATTGATATTATTGCAACAGATCACTGTTCTTTTAATTATAATGGACAGAAAACATTGGGAAAAAATGATTTTAGTAAGATTCCCAATGGAATACCTGGGGTTGAGCATAGATTTTTGCTAATGTATAATTATGGAGTTTTAACAGATAAAATAAGTATCAATCAGTTGGTAGATTTAACTTCGACTAATGCAGCTAAGATTTTTGGATTATATCCTAGAAAGGGTACTATAGCAGTTGGAAGCGATGCAGATATAGTTATTTGGAATCCAAATCATTTGTCTACAATTACAGCTAAAAATCAGACTCATAAAGTAGATTATACCCCTTATGAGGGATTTAAAATAAAGGGTAGGGTTGAGCATGTATTTTTAAGAGGTCATCATATTGTCAAACATTCCAAATTAGATTTAGAAGAATCTTTAGGAAGATTTGTATATAGAGAGCCTTTTAAAGGGAGGTAAAGATATGTATCAATTTATTGTAAATGGTGAGGATGTAGGCATAGATAAAGATAAAAAACTTATAGAATATTTAAGGGAAGATTTAAGATTAACATCTGTAAAAAATGGTTGTTCAGAAGGAGCTTGTGGTACTTGTTCTATTTTAGTAAATGGAAGGCCTATGAGAGCATGTATTTTAACTACATCTAAAGTAGTTGGTAAGGAGATTACAACAGTGGAAGGCCTTACAGATAGAGAAAAAGATGTTTATGCTTATGCTTTTTCTGAAATGGGAGCAGTTCAATGTGGTTTTTGTACTCCAGGAATGGTTATTAGTGCCAAAGGTCTTTTAGATACTAATTTGAATCTCACAGAAGAGGAAATAAAAAAAGCTATAAGAGGTAATATTTGTAGATGTACAGGATATATTAAAATTGCTGAAGCTATAAAGTTGGCAGCAAAAATTCTTAGAGAAAATATAGAAGTTCCTCAAGTAGCATTTAAAGGCATAGTAGGAGAAAGAATGCATAGAGTAGATGCAAAGGATAAGGTTCTTGGTACAGGGGAATATGTGGATGATTTATATTTTGAAGGTATGCTTTATGGTTCAGCCCTTAGAACTAAATATCCTAGAGCACTTGTTAAAAAGATTGATATTTCAAAGGCAAAGGAGTACCCAGGAGTAATAACGGTTCTTACTGCTGAAGATATACCTGGGAAAAGATACATAGGGCATTTAGTTAAAGATTGGCCTGCTTTAATAGCAGTTGGAGAGGAAACAAGATATGTAGGTGATGCTGTGGCATTAGTAGCAGCTGAAAGTAGAGAAGCTCTAAAAAAAGGCTTGGAACTCATAGAAGTTGAATATAAGGAACTTGAACCAGTTACAAGTCCTGAAATGGCTATGATAGAAGGAGCTCCTAAAATTCATAAAGATGGAAATATATTAACTAAAGAGGTATTAAAAAGAGGGAATGCATGTGGAATTTTAGAAAAATCAAAATATGTTGTGACTACTAAATATTCAACACCTTTTACAGAACATGCCTTTTTGGAACCAGAATGTGCAATTGCTATGCCTAATGGTGAGGATGGTATACTCTTATATACAGGAGGGCAGAGTGTTTATGATGATCAAACTGAAGTTTCTGAGCTATTAGGGTTTCCTAAAGAAAAGGTAAGAGTTATTAGTAAACTTGTAGGTGGAGGTTTTGGGGGAAAAGAAGATATGAGTGTCCAGCATCATGCTGCTCTATTAGCTTGGTATACTAAGCTACCTGTTAAAGTAACTTTATCTCGTAAAGAAAGTATTATGATCCATCCTAAGAGACATGCTATGGAAATGGAATTTACTACCGCATGTGACGAAAATGGAAAACTTACTGCTATGAAGGCCAGATTAGTGTCAGATACAGGAGCCTATGCATCATTGGGTGGTCCAGTACTTCAAAGAGCATGCACTCATGCAGCAGGACCTTATAATTATCAGAATGTTGATATTGAAGGTTTAGCAGTCTATACTAATAATCCACCAGCAGGTGCTTTTAGAGGATTTGGAGTAACCCAATCTGCTTTTGCTATAGAGTGTAATTTAAATATTTTAGCTGAAAATGTTGGTATATCACCGTGGGAGATACGTTATAGAAATGCTGTCAGACCTGGTGATATTCTTCCTAATGGACAGATTGCAGATGAAGGAACTGCTATAGTAGAGACTCTTTTAGCAGTAAAAGAAGAATATGAAAAGCATCCCTATGCAGGCATAGCTTGTGCTATGAAAAATGCTGGATTAGGAGTTGGGGTACCTGATTTTGGTAGATGTAGATTAACTATATCTGATGGTAAAGTTCATATTAGAACTAGTGCAGCTTGTATGGGACAAGGATTAGCAACTGTAACAACACATATAGTCTGTGAAACAACAGGGCTGATACCAGATAATATAATAGCTGATGCACCAGATACAGCTATAACTCCAGATTCTGGGACATCTACTGCTTCAAGACAAACTCTATTTACAGGCGAAGCTACAAGAAGAGCTTCTTTAAAATTAAAAGATGCCTTGAATTTAGGTAAAACATTAGAGGAACTTGAAGGAGAAGATTTTTATGGTGAATATGAGGGAAAAACAGATCCAATGGGATTGGATAAGCCGAATCCAGTAAGCCATATAGCTTATGGATATGCTACTCATGTTGCAATAATAGATGAAAATGGAAGAGTTCAAAAAATAGTAGCTGCTCATGATGTTGGAAAGGCTATAAATCCAATAAATATTGAAGGACAAATTGAAGGTGGAGTTGTAATGAGTCTTGGATATGCTTTGACTGAAAATTATCCATTGGAGAATGGTGTTCCGAAAGCTAAGTTTGGTACATTAGGTTTATTTAGAGCTAATGATATACCAGAAATTGAGAGTATTATTGTAGAGAAAAATGATATTTCATTAGCTTATGGAGCAAAGGGCATTGGTGAGATAACAGCAATTCCTACTGCACCAGCAGTGCAAGGAGCTTATTATAAATTAGATGGAAAGTATAGAACTAAATTACCACTTCAAGATACACCCTATAATAGGGAAAAATAATAAAAATATAATAATAAAGGAGATGTAAATTATGAGAAAACAATCTATATCAACAAATAAAGCTCCAGAAGCTATAGGACCTTATTCACAGGCTATAAAAGTAGGCAATTTAATATATACTTCAGGACAATTACCAATAGATCCTAGCACAGGAGAACTTATAAATGATGATATAAAGAAGGCTACAGCTCAATCATTAGAAAACGTTAAAGCTATATTAGAAGAGGTCAATGTCAGTATGGACAAGGTTGTAAAAACATTAGTCTTTGTAAAAGATCTTAATGATTTTACAGCAGTAAATGAAGTATATGCAGAGTATTTTACACAAAACTATCCTGCAAGATCTTGTATAGAGGTAGCAAAGTTGCCTAAGGATGCAAGGGTTGAAATTGAAGTTATTGCATTAGCAGAATAATTTAAATCAATAGGGTGCCTGATTGGTACCCTATTCAGCAGAAATGATAATTTCAAAATTAAAAAAGGGAGACTAATATGGAAGCTAATAAAAATTTTGCAAAAAAAACTATTATTGGTGTTATGGTACTAATATTTTTAACTATAATATCTATGTCTATTGGTAGATACCCTATAAATGCAAAAGATATATTTTTATACTTAATAGGTAGAAAAAATTTACCTCCTGAGGTAGTAACTATTTTATTTAAAGTTAGGCTTTCAAGAATATTGTCTGCACTTTTAATAGGAAGTTCATTAGCGCTTTCTGGAGCAGCGTACCAAGGTATGTTTAAAAATCCACTAGTTTCCCCTGATATATTAGGAGCTAGTACAGGAGCCAGCTTTGGAGCGTGTTTAGGTATGCTTTTTTCCTGGAATATTTTTTTTATACAGATTTCCTCTTTTATTTTTGGACTTATAGCTGTATTTATTACTTATGTTTTAAGTGAGAGAGTTAAAGATGGAGATAATATTTTAATATTAGTTCTTTCTGGTGTTATGATAAATACTTTATTCTCATCCTTTGTTTCTTTGATTAAGTTTATAGCAGATCCTTACAATAAATTGCCTAGTATCACATTTTGGCTTATGGGAAGTCTAGCTTCAGTTGATTATAAAGATGTACTATTTTTAATAATTCCTATACTAATTGGTATAATTACAATTTGTTTATTGAAATGGAAGCTGAACATATTGTCTTTAGGAGATGAAGAAGCGAAAACATTGGGGATAAATACTAAAAAAATAAGATTGATAGCAATTATGGCTTCCACTTTAATGACTTCTGCTACAGTAGCTATTGGAGGGAATATTGGTTGGATAGGTCTTATTATTCCCCATTTAGCAAGAGCAATTGTAGGTCCAGATTATAGATATTTAACAAGTATGTCCATAATCATGGGTGGAATATTTTTGATATTTATAGATGATTTAGCAAGAATTGTAGGAGGATTAGAAATACCAATAGGTATATTAAATTCTATAGTGGGAGTTCCTTTTTACATATATATATTAATAAATTATAGGAGAGATTGGTCATGAGAATTGAGGCTAGAAACTTAGCATATGGCTTTAATAACAATATTGTAGGCAGTAACATTTATTTTGAAGTTGCTAAAGGAGAAATGTTGTTTATCTTAGGACCAAACGGAGTTGGAAAGACTACCTTAATTAAAACTATACTTAATTTATTAGGACCATTGGATGGAGATATATTGATTGATAATTTATCTATATCAGATTTTAATAGAAAAGAACTGGGGAGAATTTTTGCGTATGTGCCTCAAAATAATTCTTTTAACTTTCCCTTTAAGGTTATAGATATGATTCTAATGGGAAGAACGCCTTATTTAGAAAAATTTCAAACTCCTAAGAAAAAGGACTATGAAATAGCTTTTAATTCATTAGAGATACTCAATATATCTCATTTAGAAAATAAACCTTTTACTAATATTAGTGGAGGAGAAAAACAACTAGTATTGATAGCTAGGGCATTAACACAAGAAGCAAATTTTTTAGTTTTAGATGAGCCTACATCCAGTTTAGATTTTGGAAATGAAGTTAAATTATTAAAAATACTAGAAAAATTATCTAAAAGGGGAATGGGCGTTATAATGGCTACCCACAATCCTAACCATGCTGTGAAGAAATCAGGTAAGATATTATTGTTAAAAGGGAAAAAAGATTTTTATTTTGGTTCTAGTCTAGAAACTTTAACAAAGGAAAGACTAGAAAAGGTTTATGAAACAAAAGTGGATGTAGCTTTTACAAAGAAAGATAAGAAAGTATTTATATCAATTTAATAAAAATAAATCTGTTTAGAGTACTAAAATAATTAGTACTAAACAGGTTAAACTAGGGGGAATAAATATGAATAAGAAAAAGTTGTTAATTAGTAGTATTTTTTTCATTTTAATAATTTCTTTATTAACAACAGGTTGTGTCAAGGAGTCAGATTCCAAAGAAGAGAGTACTATAACAATAGAGGATATGGCTAATAGAAAGGTAAAAGTTCCTACAAATATTTCAAAAGTTTATGCTACAAACCCAAGTGGAACTATATTTGTCTATACTTTAGACCCAGATTCTCTTATAGGTCTTAATTATGAATTTACTGATTATGAAAAACAATTTGTTGATGAGAAATATAGGAAGTTACCAGTTTTAGGAGGATGGTTTGGAAAGAATTCTACTGGAAATGTAGAAGAAATTTTAAAGTATAGTCCAGATTTAATAGTTAATGTAGGAAAAATTGACGAAACTTCTATATCAGCAAGTGAAAAGATAGAAGAAATCTTACAAGCACCAGTTATAATGCTTGGTGATAATATTGAAGAAATTTCAGAAGCATATGAAATATTAGGGAAAGTTTTAGGAAAAGAAAAAAGAGCTCAAGAATTAGCTAAGTATTCTAATGATATATTAAAAGAAGCAGAAGAAAATAGTTCAAAGATAAAAGAAGAAGATATGAAAAAGGTTTATTATGCTGAAGGTCCTAAAGGTTTAGAAACTGAAGGGAATGGTTCTAGGAGAATGAAGGTTCTAGAACTAGTTAAAGGTGAGAATGCTTCGAAATCTGTTGAAACAAAAGATAAACATGGAAAAACTAATGTATCTTTAGAAGAGTTGTTAATGTGGAATCCAGAATATATATTGGTAGGCTCTGATCCTGATAAAGGTTTAAATGTGAAAGAAAATATATTAAAAGACCCATTATGGCAAGATATAGAGGCAGTAAAAAATAAAAATATTTATGAGATACCACATGGGCCTTTTAATTGGTTTGATAGACCACCAGCTGTAAACAGATTGATGGGGATTAAATGGTTAGGAAATTTAATTTATCCTGAAGTATTTGATTATGATATAAAAGAAGAGACAACTAAATTTTATAAACAATTTTATAATATGGATTTAAATGAAGAGCAAATAGAAATGTTATTGAGTAATTAAATGAAAAAGATATGGGCATATTATTGGAGAAGAATAGAAACATATAAGGAGGTTTTTTTAATGAAAGCATATGTAGATAAAGACACTTGCATAGGTTGTGGTTTATGTCCTACTATATGTCCACAAGTTTTTGAAATGGATGATGATGGAAAGGCAGTAGCAGCTGACGAAGAAATATCTGAAACTCTAATAGATAGTGCTAGAGAAGCTGAGGAATCATGTCCAGTAGCTGCTATAACAGTTGAATAGTTTTCTTATCTAGAATACATAGCTAAGAATTTCTAGCTATGTATTTTTTCCCTTGATACTAAATGCAATATATAATATAATGATTACTGTAATAATACTCGTAATATATGTAAAAAAATAAAAGGATGTGTTTTTGGTGGGGTGCAATAAGAAATCTTGTATAGCAACTATTTTAACAATAGGCATGCTAACTTCTACAAGTTTTGCTAATGCTGGGGGGCATTCGCTAAACTCTGATTGCAAAAAAGAAAAAACAATAAAGATAATAAAAGAGAAAAAAAGCATTTCTAGAGAAATAAAAAAAGATAAGAAGCATAAAGAAAATATTTTAAAAACAAAAGAAGGAAAAGAAGCTTATAAAGTGTTAAATAAGACTTTTCTATTAGACAAGCCAAGCGAGGATGGAAAAGTTATAGAAGAATTAGATTCAGAACAAGTTATATATTTAATTAATAGCTATGGAGGTTATGGCTTGTTTATAACTAAAGACTCCAATAAAGGATTTGTAAAGCTTGATGATGTAAATGATGAGCCAGAAGAATTAGTAAACGTAACTATTGGTATTTCAAAAGTTACAAAGAGAATTACCAACGAAAATAAATATAATTATAATCTTGTAAAAGGAGATAATGTTTTAATCAAAGATTATGATGAAAATAATAAGAAATACATAATTGTAGATGAGTTTGGAAATGAGTTTAAATTGATTTCAGAATATATTAGTTTAAATGGGAATCCAGCTATAGCTTCAAGAAATGAAAATTTTAATTCAAAAGGATCCTTAGAAAATACTTATAATGAGAGAAGATCTATTGAAAAATCATATTTGAAAAATGGAGATTTATTGTATTTTAGAAATCAAGAAGGAAATTTTAATGTAGGATTATACTTAGAAGAGAATAAAATCATATATCCTTTATTAAGAGATAGAGAAATTAAAATCCCAAATGTAGACTCCATGAATCTTAAAAATGTAAATATTAGAAAAATAATAACTAGATAACTATTAGTATTGATTAGTCTAAAACATGGACTAATCTTTTCTATATCTAAATAAAGAGGAGGAGTGGAGATGAATTATGAGATTACAAAAAAAGAGAGGATTGCTAGGATTGTTAGTATTTTAACAGTTGTTCCGCTAGTTGCTCTTTTCACAATAACTTTATTGTATATTAATTTTAAAGAAGATTTTCAAGGTTTTTTCTGGTATTTTTATTCTATTTTATTTCTAACCATACTACCTATATCTGCCTATCCATTAAAATATATATTACCTAGTTATAGGAATTCAGGAAGAGGTGGGGAAAGAAAACTTGCTTTTATTTTAGCGATATTAGGCTATGTATTGGGAAGTTTTTTTGTCTTTATACTTAAGGGTTCACTTATTGTAAAAAAGATATTTTCTGTTTATTTCACATCAGGAATAATTTTGACTTTTGCTAATAAAAGTTTAAAATTTAAAGCTAGTGGACATGCTTGTGGAGTATCTGGACCTATTACACTTTTATATCATTTTTTGGGAATCCAATTTTATTTTTATATCTAATAATACCATTAATATTTTGGGCAAGAATAAAATTAAAAAGACATACATATAAAGAATTAATAGCAGGTACTTTAATAGGAATATTTTCTACAACTATAGGTATCTGGTTATTGTAACTTTTATAGTATGAATAGTAAAACTTTAACTTATTTTTCCTATATGATATAATAAAATTATTTAAAGGTAAATGAAAATATTTATAAAAGGGAGGTTGCTATGTCTAGTATATTAAAAGGGAAGGAAGTTGTTAAGAGGGTTAAAGAGGACATTAAAAGGGATATAGTAGATTTAAACGAAAAGGATATTGAACCTACATTAGCTATAGTAAGATTAGGAGAAAATCCGGATGATATTGCTTATGAAAAAAGCATACTTAAGAATTGTGAAGGGGTAGGAATAGAGGGTAAGGTTTATAAAAAGGATTTAAATATTTCTACGGAGGAATTGATAAATTCAGTTGAAAGATTAAATGAAGATGATAGTATTCATGGTATATTAATATTTAGACCATTGCCAAAACATATTGATGAAGATATAATAGCTAAAACAATTAGTCCATTAAAGGATGTAGATTGTATGAATCCTTTAAATCTAGAAAAAATATTTGAAGGAGATATGAAAGGATTTGCACCATGTACTCCAAAGGCTGCTGTAATGATTATGGATCATTATGATATTCCCTTAAAGGGAGCTCATGTAGTTATTATAAATAGGAGTATGGTAGTAGGTAGACCACTTTCTATGATGCTACTGGGCAAGGATTCTACGGTTACTATTTGCCATTCTAAAACTAAGGATCTAAAGAAATTTACCAATAGTGCGGACATAATTGTAACAGCTTTAGGTAGATCAAAATATATTACTAATGAATATTTCAACAAAGAAAGTGTTGTAATAGATGTAGGAATAAGCTTTGATGAAAAAGGAAAAATGACAGGAGATGTAGATTTTGAAAATGTATCTCCAAATGTAAACGCTATTACTCCAGTGCCTGGTGGAGTAGGAAGCTTGACTACTTCTGTTCTATTGAGTCATGTAGTGCTTGCAGCTAAAAATATTTAAGCTATTAAAAAGAGTCTTTTTAAAAATTAAGACTCTTTTTTTCTTTTTCATACAAAACTAGTCAATTTTTGATGAAGGAGAATATATAAGTAATATAGAAATATAAGAATGGATAGATGAATATAGCTATAGGAGGGATTGGCTTGAGGTTAATATTGGACACTATTGATGAAAATCTAATAGTTAAATTTAAAGGGGAGTTAGATCATCATACAACTGAAAAAGCTAGAGAAAAAATTGACAAATGGTATTTTGAAAAGAGAAAAAGAAATATAATATTTGATTTAAGAGAGTTAAATTTCATGGATAGTTCTGGAATAGGTCTTATAATGGGAAGATATAAGACTTGTAAGGAAAATAGGGGAGAGGTATTTATAGTAAATTCCAGTTCTAATCTAGAAAGAATCCTAAGTATGTCAGGAATTTATAAGATAATAAAAGTCTATCCAAGTGTTGATTCTATATTGGAAAATACTTTAGAGAGGTGAGAGTTGATGAGAAATGAAAATCATATGAAATTAGAATTTGTTAGTAAATCTAGCAATGAAGCTTTTGCAAGGGTAGTAGTAGCTGCTTTTGCTTCTCAACTAGACCCTACTATAGAAGAAATATCAGATATAAAAACAGCAGTTTCAGAAGCAGTTACAAATTCTATTATTCACGGATATGAAAATTCTGAAGGAATTGTAACTATAGAGTGCAAAATAATTGATAATATAATAGAAATAATAATTGAAGATGATGGAAAGGGAATAAATAATTTAGAAAAAGCTTTAGAGCCTTTCTATACATCTAGACCAGAGTTAGAAAGATCAGGGATGGGCTTTACTGTAATGGAGACTTTTATGGATGATTTGGAAGTAATATCTGAGCCAGAAAAAGGGACTAAGGTTAAAATGACAAAGAAGTTTAAAAGCCTTTCTAATAGGGAGTAGATACTATGACTAAAAAGGATATAAATGAAAATGGACTTTTAAGTCATGAGGAAACTATGAAACTTATAGTAGAGGCTCAAAATGGAAATGAAGAGGCTAAGGAAATATTAGTTAGTAGAAATATAGGACTTGTAAGAAGTGTATTAAAAGGATTTACTAATAGGGGTTATGATACTGAAGATTTATTTCAAATAGGTTGTATTGGTCTTCTGAAAGCCATAGATAAATTTGATGCAAGCTATAATGTAAAATTTTCTACATATGCTGTTCCCATGATTATAGGAGAAATTAAAAGATTTTTAAGAGATGATGGTATTATAAAGGTGAGTAGATCTTTAAAACAGGCTGCAATAAAAGTAAAAATTGCTTCAGAAAAATTATCTAAAGAATTGGGAAGAGAACCTACAATCCAGGAGATAGCTGATGAAATAGGCATGGATAAAGAAGAAGTTATAGTAGCATTGGATTCTAATTATCAACCTGATTATTTACATGATATAATTCACGAAAGTGATGGTTCGCCTCTTTATTTAATTGACAAAGTAAGTATAGATGAAGAAGATGAAGGAGATATTATAGATAAAATACTTTTAAAGGAAATGTTAGGTAAGTTAAAATCTAGGGATAGACAAATAATCATAATGCGTTATTTTAAAGATAAAACTCAAGTTGAAGTGGCTAAAATGTTAGGCATATCTCAAGTCCAAGTATCAAGGATAGAAAAGAGAATATTAAAAAATATGAGGGAAATGTTAGCAAAGGCATGAATTCATGCCTTTATTTTTTTGAATTAAAATAAAATAAAGGTAAATAATAAAGATGAGAATAAAAGATATGGGAGTGATTTAATGAAAATAAAAACTAGAAATTTACTAATACTAGTCTTAGTGCTTATTTTTTCTTTCTCAATGGGAATAATTTTATATAAGAACAATAATAAATCTAATAAATCTATTCCCAAGAAAGCAAAGTTTGTATTGAATACTATTGATTATAATAGAAAAGAATAGATTGAGGTGAGAATCATAGATAAAGATCAAGCATATATAAAATTAGAATCTAGATATACTGTAGAGCCAAATAGTAATGTTTATTTAACTGATGTAGCTGAAATATACTGTAATAATCCAAATGTACAAAAATTTTTAGAAGGGCTTAAAGTATATAAATCTAAAAATGAAGAAATTTATGAATTCATATCTGCTATAGATATATTAAGTAAAATAGAAAATCAAAAAGATAATGTAGATGTAGTAATGACTGGAGAACCTGAAGTGTTAATTGAAGTTAAAAAAGCAGAGAGAAAAAGTAAGATATTTGAATATTTTAAAGTATTAATAGTATGTTTAGTATTATTTTTTGGAGCAGGATTGGCGATTATATATTTTCACGAAGATGTAAATATGCAGAAGTGTATGGAAAAAATTTTTTATACAATTACAGGAGAATATAATAAGAATCCTTTAATTATACTCATTCCATATTCTCTAGGTATAGGCATAGGCATGGGAGCTTTTTTCAGTCCTATATTTAGTGTTAAATCAAAACGAAAAGAGCCAGGTCCATTGGAAGTAGAAATGGATCAATATAATAAAGAAATAGATGAATACATTGTAGAGGAAATAAAAAATACTGAGAAACCTCTTAAATAGGTGGTGATACTTTGTTAAATGCTTTACTAATGTTTATAGGAGTATCTGGAGGAATAGTTGTAGGAAATGCAGCAGGTGCTTTTATTTCTTTGTTAGGGATAGTTCCAAGATTAGCGCAGATAAGTGATACAGATAGTAGAGTACCTTTATATCAATGGATTTTAATTATATCTGCAACTATGTTTAGTTTTATATTTTTTTCAGAGTTCTCTTTTAAATTTAGTAAATATCTTTTAATTATACTTGGACTGTTTTTTGGTACTTTTGTAGGGCTATTTGCTTCTGCACTGGCAGAAGTTTTAAATGTAATACCAGTATTATCTAGAAAAATGGAAATTATCTACTATACACCTCTCTTAATTATCTCGATAGTATTAGGAAAGGTATCAGCTTCATTATTAAACTGGTTAGTATTAGTTAATTACAAATAGAAAGGAGTAAATTATGGATAGATTAAATAAAAAGGAATATGAAAAGTATGCAGAAAAGAAAATCCCAACACCTACTTATTTTAAAAATATATTTTGGGCTTTTGTTGTAGGTGGTGGAATATGTGTATTAGGTCAATTTATTAGAAATTGGCTTTTTTCAAGAGGTTTAAATGAAAAACAGGTAGCTGCAGGAACCTCTATAATGTTAGTATTTATTGGTGCTTTCTTAACAGGTATTGGAGTATATGATAGATTAGGAAAAGTTGCAGGAGCAGGTTCAATAGTACCTATTACTGGATTTGCCAATTCTATAGTCTCTCCAGCTATGGAATTTAAAAGAGAAGGTTATGTTTTTGGAGTAGCAGCACGAATGTTTACAATAGCAGGACCAGTTTTAGTATATGGAATAGGAAGTTCTATTTTGGTTGGAATAATCTATTTGCTATTTGGAGGTGGTAAATAATATGACACTGAAAAGAATAGGAACTCAGACTGTAAAGCTAGAGAATCCTCCATCTATTATTAGTACCGCAAGTATTGTAGGACCTAA
The DNA here is from genome assembly GCF_024623155.1 of Anaerosalibacter massiliensis. Lineage (NCBI taxonomy): Bacteria > Bacillati > Bacillota > Tissierellia > Tissierellales > Sporanaerobacteraceae > Anaerosalibacter > Anaerosalibacter massiliensis. The sequence goes on along the minus strand of NZ_JANJZL010000001.1, from coordinate 415,571 downwards.
AGAGGGAGAAGGACCACTTAAAGAGTACTTTGATATGATTTTAGAAGATGATCTTTGGGGCCAAGAATCTTGGGAAAAATGTGAAAGCAAATTACAAGAAGAGGCAGTAAAGATGGCATTAACTAATGCTGAATTAACAGAAAGTGATATTAATTATCTTTTTTCTGGAGATTTACTAAATCAAATTATTTCTTCTTCCTATTGTGCTAGACAACTTAGTATGCCTTATTTTGGCCTTTATGGAGCATGTTCTACTATGGCCCAATCTTTAAGTTTAGGTGCTATGACTATAGACGGAGGATTTGCTGACTATGTAGCTTGTGTTACTTCTAGTCATTTTAGTTCAGCGGAAAGACAATTCCGTTATCCACTAGAGTTTGGAAATCAGAGGCCATTTTCTTCTCAGTGGACTATAACTGGTTCTGGTGCTGCTATAGTATCTTCTACAGGAAATGGACCTTTTGTTACATATGTAACTACAGGAAAGGTTATTGATGCAGGGATAAAAGATGTAAACAATATGGGGGCAGCTATGGCTCCGGCTGCAGTAGATACTATATCAAATCATTTTAAAGATACAGGGTATACTCCAGATGATTATGATTTAATAATAACTGGAGATTTAGGTTTTGTAGGAAAAGACATTACATCAGATCTATTAAAACAAGAAGGATATGATATATCAGAGGTTTTTAATGATAGTGGGATTAAGATATTTGCTCATAAAGAACAAGATACTCATGCTGGTGGAAGTGGCTGTGGCTGTTCAGCAGTAGTATTTGCTGGTTATGTATATAAGGAACTTTTAAAAGGTAGTTTAAATAAGGTTCTCCTAATTTCTACAGGTGCTCTTCACTCTCCAATCAGTACACAGCAAGGAGAATCTATACCAGGTATAGCACATGCAGTAACTATAAGCAATTCAAAAGAGTAGAGGAGGATTTGAAATGGAATATTTAAAAGCTTTTATAATTGGCGGGCTTATATGTGTTATAGGTCAAATTTTAATGGATGCTACTAAATTGACTCCTGCCCATATCCTTGTAATATTTGTTACATCTGGTGTCATACTTACAGCCATAGGAATATATGAACCTTTGATTGATTTTGCTCAAGCAGGAGCATCAGTGCCACTAACAGGATTTGGATATGCCCTTTGCAATGGAGCATTTGAGGGAGTTAAAAAAAGTGGACTTATAGGAGCATTTACTGGAGGATTAGAAGCTACTGCTGGAGGTATAGCAGGAGCTATTATATTTGGATATATCATGTCAATAGTATCAAATCCAAAAACAAAGGACTAAAAATAAAGGACTAAGGAAAATTTCCTTAGTCCTTTAAATTAATTATTATTGGTTTTGTCTCCATCTTCGCCTGACTTATCTGGTTTATCAGGATCTTCACCATTTCCTGGATCTTTTGGACTCTCTGGATTTTCTGGATTTTCTGGGTTTTCTGGTGGTGGAGTTACATCATCTTTTTTATCATCCTTTTTATCATCCTTTTTATCATCCTTTTTATCATCTTTGTCTTTATCTTTATCCTTTTCCTTATCTTTATCTTCTTCTTTCTCCTTATCTTTTTCCTTATCTTCTTCATCCGGCTTTTCCTTTATAATTCCCTTATGAGCATTGCAAGATGCAGTAGGAACAGTGCCTTCTACAAATATTTCTGATATTATAGTACCTTCACTACTACATAGTGTACCAGGTAGTTTTCCAGATTTAGAACATACATTGGCAGTTGTTATACCATTTGGCCTGTCAAATCTTTTATTTTCTAAGCCTTCATGAGCTTTAGTCATAATATTTCTCCACAGACCAGAGGCCATTGAACTTCCCTGATTCAATTTGATTGCAGGAGAATCATTTCCTATCCATACTGCTGATACATAATATGGTGTATATCCAACAAACCAAGCATCTGCATTTTCCTGAGTAGTACCTGTCTTACCAGCTGTAGTCATATTAGGAATAGCCGCTTTTTTTGCAGTACCGCTTGTTACAGTGGTTCTTAAGATATCAGTCATTACATAAGCTACTTGTGGAGATACTACTTTATTTTTCTTAGGCTCATTGTCAATAAGGACATTTCCATGTTTATCTAGTATTTTAGTAAAAGATGTAGGTTCAATATAGGTTCCACCATTTGCAATAGAACCAAAAGCTGCTGTCATTTCCAATGGAGTAATTCCTCTTGTCATACCACCAAGACCTAAAGCAGCAAGGTTTTCATCATTACTTGCTTTATTTTCACTACTAGATATAAAATTATCATCCTTAGGATTATTTTTATTCACAATTCCCATTCTAGACAAATATTCTATAGAAGTATCTATACCAATAGATTCTAAAGTCTTAACAGAGTTTACATTCATAGATTGTTCTACAGATTTTCTAAGAGGAGTAGGTCCCCAATAGCCTTTATACCAGTTATTTGGCCACAAATTGCCAGCTCCATTATAATGAGGTGCATCATCAATAGCAGTAGCTGCAGTAAATCCATTATCTAATGCTGGTAGATATACAGCAATAGGCTTTATAGATGAACCTGGCTGTCTAGGAGAAGAAGTGGCTCTATTTAATAATTTATTTCCTTTGATATCTCTTCCACCTACTAGAGATTTTATTTGACCATTAGTATGATCCATTATAACTGTAGCAGATTGAGGTTGAACTACTCCTTCTTCATTTCTAAAGAAATAATCATCGCTTATAATTAAATTGCCATTTTCATCAAGAGAATAGAAATCTTTATTTTTAGATAAAAAGTCTTTAGAAATAATTATTTCTTTATTCTCTCCTATACGATATGCATCCTCAGAAATAGCCAAAGCTCCAACGGGATGAGTAGTTAAATTTCTCTTTTCATTAACTGTATAATAATCAGCAATATCTATACTTTTTGTATAAGGAGTGAGTTTTTTATTGTTGATTATTAAGTTATCGTCATTAATTTGGAAAGAACCATTTTCTATCATAAGATTAAAATTCTTGTCAAATAAATGATCCTGTCTATAATATATAATGTTATTTCTTTCATCTCTTATATTTCCACTGCTATCTAGAGACCAGCTGATTAATACAGGTTTTCCAGCTCCTTCTGGATTTCCAAATAAAATTTCTGTAAAGTTTCTGTAGACATCTTCTATTTTATGTTGCATATCTACATCCATAGTAGAATATATTTTTAGTCCACCAGTATATAATTCTTTTTCTGCTTCTTCTCTTGTATAATCAAGTTTTTCAACTAAAGCATCAATAACTTGAGATTTAACGAAATCAGTAAAATAAGAGGATATTCCTTTGATTTTCTTCTCTCCAGGTTTTAAATGTTCTGCCACATTTTCACTTAAGGCCTCTTTATACTGTTTTTCTGTAATATAGCCTAATTCTTTCATTTTCATAAGGACTACTTTCTGACGATTTACAGCTTCATCATTATATACAGCAATGTATTTTTCACCTAAAATGTCAATTTGTCCTACTTCGGCAGTGGACTTGCTGTCAAAGTTTTCAGGTTTAACTATTTTATAGGGTGGGTACTTAGATGGACTTTTGACTATACCTGCAAGAAGTGCACTTTCTCCAATAGTTAAATCCTCTACATTTTTTGAAAAATAAGTTTGTGAAGCTTCTTGTACTCCATAAGCACCTTGGCCTAAATAAATTCTATTTAAATAGGCTTCAAGTATTTGATCTTTTGTAAGAGCTTTTTCTAGTCGTAGAGCGATATAAGCTTCTTTAATTTTCCTATCAAGTTTTTTTTCATTAGTTAGATATAGATTTCTAGCTAATTGTTGAGTTATAGTACTAGCTCCTCTTACTGTAGATTTAGCCTTTATATTGTCTATGACAGCACTCATAATTCCCTTTGGATCTACTCCCATATGTTTTTCAAATCTTTCATCTTCAATAGCTATAAATGCATCTTGTAGATGCTTAGGGATTTTTTCTAAATCAACAATAGTCCTATATTCTTGAGTTTGAACCTTTTCTATCACCTTTCCATTTTCATCTAATATAAATGAAGTTTGATTTAACAATGCCTCTATATTTGTAGGCTCTATTTCTGGAGCATCTTTTACTATAGCTACTACAATACCAGTTATAGCACCTATAGATATTACAATAACTACTAATAATGCTAATAAAGATATTTTTAACTTACTTTTCTCTTTTTTGACTTCTTTTTTATTATTTGTTTTTTTTGTCTTTCTTTTATTGCTCTCTGACATTAAACTACCTCCTTAAATGGTAAAAAAGGTAAAATAGTAAATTAATTATAACATATTTTTTCTATAAAAACACACTTTAAACTAATAGTATGCATATATTATATACGAGGGGGGCTTTTTTTGAAACATATATTTAAAAGAAATAAACATATTATATGGATAGTTTTAGTAATTTTTGTTGTAATATACATATTTAAATATATTGATAAAAATATAAAACCTACATTAATAGCTATATCTGAGATTAAAGCAAAGGCTATGGCTACTGAAGTAATAAATGATTCTGTTAACTTAAGAATAAATGATGATATTGATTATAAAGATTTAATATTTGTTAAATATGATGATAATGGAAAAGTAACACTAATGCAAGCAAATACTATAGTAATGAATAGTATATCATCTGATGTTGCTTCAGAAGTACAAAAACAACTAAAAGAAATTTCTCAATCAAAAGTTGATGTGCCTTTGACAAATGCTTTTGATACACAACTTTTAAAACTACCTAGTATCAATATGGAAATAATACCTGAAGGAGCAGTTTCTGTAGATTTTGCCACTGAATTTCAAGAGTCTGGAATAAACCAAACTAGACATAGAATCTATCTAATTGTAGAAACTAATATTAAAATTATTGTGCCATTAGTATCTGAGGAAATTAAAATTAGTACTAATGTACCAATTGCAGAAACTATAATAATAGGAGATGTTCCAGAGCAATATATAAACGTTCCAGGAGATGATGTATTGAAAGTAGTTAAATAATAGAAAAGAAATAATATATATAGTATAATATGATAGAGAATGGATGGTGATATGGTGATTTCAAATGAAAAATCAAGAGAAAAAGTACTAATTGTAGGAGTAGATTTAGGAGAAAGAAATTTTAATATAGATGATTCCTTAGAAGAACTAGAAGAACTTGTACTAGCTGCTAATGGAGAAGTAATAGAAAAACTTATTCAAAAAAGAGAAAAAATTAATCCAGCTTATTATATAGGAAAGGGAAAGGCAAATGAGATAAAAAATTATTGTTATGAATTAAATATAGATACTGTAGTTTTCAATGATGAACTTTCACCTGCTCAAATTAAAAATTTAGAAAATATTATAGAAAGAAAAATAATAGATAGAACTAATTTGATACTTGATATATTTGCTAAAAGAGCCAGTTCTAAAGAGGGACAACTTCAAGTAGAGTTAGCTCAACTTAAATATAGACTTCCCAGATTAGTAGGGCTTAGAGATTATCTATCTAGAGAAGGTGGAGGTATAGGGACTAGAGGACCTGGGGAGCAAAAGTTGGAAACAGATAGACGTCATATTCTAAGGGAAATTGACAATATTGAAAGACAATTAAGAAATATAAAGAAAACTAGAAATATAAAAAGGAAGAAGAGAGAAAAAACAGATCTTCCTATAGTTGCATTAGTAGGTTATACAAATGCCGGAAAATCTACAATTTTAAATAAGATAATTGAGTTAAATGAAAACTATGATAAAAACAAGAAAGTATTTGTTTATGATATGCTTTTTGCTACATTAGATATTTCTCTTAGAAAAGCAGAATTGCCAAATGGTCAACCTTTTCTCATAACAGATACAGTGGGTTTTGTAAGTAAACTACCTACAGATTTAGTTGAGGCTTTTAAAGGTACTTTGGAGGAAGTAGAATATGCAGATTTACTTCTTCATGTAGTAGATGCTTCAAATGAAAATTTGGATCTTCAAATGAATACAACCTATGATATTTTAAAGGATTTAAATGTGTTAGATAAGCCTATTATCAGTGTATTTAATAAAATGGATAAAGTAGGAGATAAAAAACTAATATATGATGATAGGTATGCAGATGAAGAAATATTTTTATCCGCAAAAAATGGAAAGGATATTAATAGATTACTTGAAGCAATTCAAGAAAATTTACCTATAAAATATATAGACACTACTTTAATAATCCCTTATGATAAACAAGATATATTATCTTATATATTTGATAATTATAATGTGGAAATCATCGACCATATTGATGAAGGTACAGAAATAAAAGTAGAACTGAGTAGTGTAGATTATAAACGATATTTTAATTATATAAAGAATAGGTGATATTGTATGAAAGGTAGAAATATTTGGAAAAATATTTCTGAATTAGATGATTATTTTATAACTTATTTATTGTATAAAGAGGGAAAATCTATAGAAAGCATTGCCATTATTAGAAAAATGTCTAAAAGTGAAGTTGAAAAGGATATTATAAAAAGTAAGATATTTTTTTCAAAGGATGCAAAGAAAGATGATGAATTAATAAAAATTATAAGTTTATCAAAAAAAGAGAGAATAGCGTATTTAAATAATATGACAAAGGATGAAAAAAATAAACTATCTGATGAAATTTATAAAAGATATATTAAATTTAAAAATCAAGAAGATAGAATGATTCTCATTTGGCTTATAGGAGAGCTTGATGAAGATAGATTTCTTCCTTTTTTAAGAATGGAATTAAGAAGTAAAAATGTAAACTATAGAAGGCTCTCTTGTTCTGCTTTAGGGAAAATGAATAGAAAGGAAACTAAAGATTGGTTAGAAACTGCTTTAAGAGATGAGAATCCTCAAGTAAGACAATATGCAACAAAGGCATTATCAGGGATAGGAGATGAATATACTATAAAATTATTAGAAAAGATTGCTATTGTAGATGAAAAGGAATATGTGAAAAGAGGAGCTAAGAAATCTATTGAAGAAATAAAAAATAGATTAAAAATAGGGGTTAATAATTAGAAATATTACATAGAATATATATAAGAAGAAATCTTAATTTTTATTTTCAGAAAAATATTGAAATTCAATTAAATTTGATGTATCATTAAATTAATAGATATGGGAGGTGATTGCCAATGATAGTAAGAAAATGTGCTGGCGGTATAGTTTTCCACAGGAATAAGGTGTTTATTCTAAAAAATGATAAAGGTCACTGGGTATTGCCAAAAGGGAAAATTCGTAACGGTTCTCTAGCAGTAGAGACGGCCCTAAATCATGTAAGGATTGAGGGAGGCGTTGAGGGTGAAGTAATTTCTACTGCGGGAGAAACTAGTTACGAATTTTATTCTTTGTCTAGAAAACAACCAGTATATAACTTTATTACTTGGTACATTATGGAATCTCATTCTGAGGGTTTTGAATTTAATAAAGATTTAGGATTTTTAGATGGAGGCTTTTTCCCAATAGAAGAAGCTATGGACAAAATAACTCACAATCAAGATAAATCACTTGTAAACCTTTCCTACAAAAAATATTTAGATATGATTAATATGGAGGATATAGAAGAAGTTTATGTGTAAGGGTAGCTTGCTACCCTTATTTTTTATTTTCCTGTAAAAGATGATATAATTGTGAATAGTTAAATATAAAGGTGGAAAGGAGATAAGGATGAAAAATAGATATAGAACTATATATAAAATGGGCGAAGATGAAGTTTCAATTAAAAAATCTAGATTTATTGGATATGCAATGCCTATAAATTCAGAAGAAGAAGCTATAAAATTTATTGAAGAAATAAAAGCTAAACATAGGGATGCGACCCATAATGTTTATGCTTATGTTCTGGGAGAAGATAATAATATTCAAAGATATAGTGATGATGGAGAACCTAGTGGTACAGCAGGTATACCTGCATTAGAAGTTATAAAAAAGGAAGATTTAAGAAATGTGGTTGTAGTAGTTACTAGATATTTTGGAGGAAAGAAATTAGGGACGGGAGGACTTATAAGGGCGTATACAAAAGGAGCTAAAATAGGAATAGAATCTGGAATAATAATAGAAAGAGTACTTTTTAGAAAAGTGAAAGTTAGAATTGATTATACACTATATGGTATGGTAGAAAACCATTTAATTAATAAAAAAATTTATATAGAAGATACTATATTTGATGATGGAGTCAATATTATACTTTATATTGAATATGATAAAGATGAAAGATTTAGAAAAAACATACAAGAACTTACAAATGGAACGGGTATTATTGATGATATTGGAGAGGAATATCTTTCAATAAAAGATGGAAAAATATTAAAAAAACAATAGATTAAATATACATATATAGGGTAAATGTAAGGTGGAGGTGCAAATATGAAAAAAATGAAGAAAAATAAAGCGGAAATGTTGGATAAAAAAGTTTGGGCTGTAGTAGGTGCAACACCTAGTGAAGAAAAGTTTGGATATAAGATTTGGGAAATACTTAGAGAACATGATTATGAAACTTATGGAGTGAATCCAAAATATGATGAGATAAAAGGTCAGAAAATATATAAATCTTTAAAAGATATTCCAGTTAAACCTGATGTTATAGATTTTGTAGTACCACCAAAAGTAACTCTTGCTTTTCTTGAAGAAGCTAAAGAATTAGGAATAGAGTATTTGTGGTTCCAGCCAGGAACTTTTGATGATAATGTAATTGAGAAGGCAGAAGAAATGGGATTTAAAATACTATATCATGATTGTGTATTGGCAACTTTAAAAGAAATAGAATAGGCTTATAAGCCTATTCTTTCTTAATGAATAACTCACCTATACCTATGCATAATAATAGTATACTAAATAACTTTTTTAAAACATTAGAATTTATTTTAATTGCTAAAGAAGAACCTATAAGAGCTCCTATTACTCCACCAACTATTATTAAAATTGCTAGTTTAAACTCAATATTTTTATTTAAGTAATGAATAATTAAGGCAACTATAGATATGGGTATAAACACTATTAAATTAATTCCTTGAGCTTGCTTTTGAGTTAATTCAGTGAATAAGATTAGTGAAGGAATAAGTATAGTGCCTCCACCAATTCCCATACCACTTACTATACCTGAAAAAAATCCAATTATAAATAATTTCATTTTATCAACATCCTAATAGCAGCGAATATAATGATAGAGCCAAATATTTTTCTTAGTATATTTACAGGCACTTTATTTAATAATTTTGCACCTATAAAACTTCCTAGCATTCCACCTATTGCTACTATAAATGCAATATTTAGCTGTATTATATTATGCTTATAATATATTAAGACACTTATAATACTTAGAGGAAGTATTATAGATATGGCAGTGGCATGAGCTTTATGGTCATCTACATTTAACAAAAATACTAATGCAGGAACTACTATAGTACCTCCTCCAGAACCAAAAAGACCATTTACAAGTCCTGCTGCTAAACCTATTCCAACGGTTTTAAGTTGCTTTTTTTCCATAGTTATCTCCTTTATAGTTTATATGGTATAATATTTTGTAGTTAAAGTATCTTTATAGTTAATTTTTCCTAAACAATTAAACCTTATTCAAAATATAGATAGTTAAAATTTTTAATGGAGGTGTTTTAAATTGATTGCAAACAATATAATTGATCTTATAGGAGAAACTCCTATACTTAAAATGAATAATATAGTTGAAAAAGATTGGTCAGATGTATATCTAAAGCTAGAATATTTTAATCCGGCAGGTAGTGTAAAAGATAGACCAGCCCTTTATATGATAGAAGAGGCTGAGAAAAAGGGAAAGTTAAAGAAAGGATCAGTAATTATAGAGCCTACTAGTGGAAATACAGGAATTGGTTTAGCAATGGTAGGGGCGGCTAAAGGATATAAAGTGATTTTAGTTATGCCTGATACTATGAGTGTTGAAAGAAGAAGTTTACTTAAGGCTTATGGTGCAGAAGTTATTTTGACTCCAGGAGAGAAAGGAATGCAAGGTTCTATTGATAAAGCAGAAGAACTAGTTAGAAATAATGAAAATTATTTTTTACCTTATCAATTTAAAAATCCAGATAATCCAAAAGCTCATGAAGAGACTACAGCTCTAGAAATATTGAAACAAATGAATGGAGATATAGATGTATTTATAGCTGGAATAGGAACAGGAGGAACCATAACTGGAGTTGGAAAAGTTCTAAAAAAAGAAATACCTAATGTAAAAATAATAGGAGTTGAACCAGCTTCTTCTCCATTATTATCAGGTGGAGATGCGGGCCCTCATAAAATACAAGGAATAGGAGCAAATTTTATTCCAGAAATATTAGATTTAGATTTATTAGATGGAGTGGAAAAAATAAAAGATGAAGATGCTATAGAAATGACTAGAAGATTAGCTAGAAAAGAAGGAGTACTATTAGGAATATCTTCTGGTGCAGCAGCTTTTGCGGCATTAAAATGGGCTAAAAAATTAGGTGAAGGTAAAAGAATAGTGGCCATTGCTCCAGATTCAGGGGAAAGATATTTAAGTACAAAAATATTTGAATAAAAAATATTATAAATAATGGAGGTACATTCGTGGAAAATATAGAAAAAATATGTGATGAACTAGTTAGTTGGCTAAGAGAAAAAGTTAGTGAAGCAAATGCGAGAGGTATAGTTTTTGGTTTAAGTGGTGGGATAGATTCAGCTGTTGTAGCAGGTTTTGCTAAAAAGGCTTTTCCTGAGAATAGTTTAGGAATTATTATGCCTTGTCATAGCAATCCTATAGATGAGGAACATGGAATATTGGTAGCAGAAAGTCTAAATTTGAAAACTACTAAGATAGATTTAACTAGTACCTATGATATATTTATGGAGACTGTATCTAACAATGGAGAATCAAAATTAGCTGAAGCTAATGTAAAACCTAGACTTAGGATGACTACATTATACTATTTCGCTCAAAAGTACAATTATTTAGTTGCAGGTCCTAGCAATAAAAGTGAATTTACTGTAGGGTATTTTACTAAGCATGGAGATAGTGCTGTAGATATATTTCCTATTGCTTCATTTGTTAAATCTGAAGTAAGAGAACTTGCCTATTGCTTAAATATACCTGAAAAAATTATAAACAAACCTCCTACAGCTGGTCTTTGGGAAAATCAAACAGATGAAAAAGAAATGGGATTCAGTTATGATGTATTAGATAACTATATAAAAACTGGCAATGGTGATAAAGAAGTTGTAGATAAAATAGAAAAGATGAATAAAAGAAGTGAACATAAGAGAAAATTTCCTCCCATATTTACCTCAGAAAAATAAATCTAGTGAAATAGTTCGTTTTATATGTTAAAATATTATTGTTATTGATAGAAGGAGGTTAGAAACGGTATGGCAGGACATTCAAAATGGTCGAATATTAAAAGAAAAAAAGGAAAAGAAGATGCTGCTCGTGGTAAAGTTTTTACAAAACTAACTAGGTATATTACTGTAGCTGTTAAAGAAGGTGGAGATGATCCAGAGTACAATCCTGCACTTAAGGCTGCTATAGAAAAGGCTAAGGCTGAGAATATGCCTAATGATAATATAGATAGGGCAATTAAAAAAGCTGCTGGAAGTCAAGATGCTAACAACTTTGAAGAAATTAAATATGAAGGATATGGCCCAGCAGGAATAGCAGTATTTGTTACTTCTCTAACAGACAATAGAAATAGGACTGCTTCAGATGTAAGACATGCTTTTGATAAATTTGGTGGAAACTTAGGTCAAACAGGATGTGTTTCATTTATGTTTGATAGGAAAGGCGTACTTGCTATAGAAAAAAATAATAGTATAGATGAAGAAGAGCTCATGATGGAAGCTATTGAACTTGGAGCAGAAGATTTTAGTTCAGAGGAAGAAGTATTTGAAATAATCACAGCTCCTGGGGACTTTAATAATGTAAGAGACACATTAAAAGAAAATGGATACAGTTTTGTAACAGCAGAAACTTCTTTCATACCACAAAATACTGTAGAACTTAAAAATGAAAAAGATATTAAAAACATGGTAAAACTCATAGAGAGTCTTGAAGACAATGATGATATTCAAGAAGTATACCATAATTGGGAAATCCCTGATGATTTAGAAATTGAGTAGATTATAGAGGTCTAATACCTAAAAAATCGAAAAAAGAGAATTGAATAATGATATACGTATATATAAATTATTTATAATTTAGTATTTAACAGTATCCCATTTTTATATATGAGAAAAATATAAAAATGGGATATTATATTTTAAATAATGTACAGAAACTTGTAATAATATGCTAAATATTATATATGAATTTATTAATTAAATTTTAAAGGAGATGATTTTATGATTTTAATAAAAGAATTTGAATTTGATGCAGCTCATAATCTTATTCATTATCATGGGAAATGTGAAAAATTACATGGTCATACTTATAGACTTGTAGTAAAGTTAGAAGGAAAACCAGATGAAGAAGGAATGATTTTTGATTTTGTAGAATTAAAAAATATAGTTAATGAAAAAATAATAAGTAAATTTGATCATGCTTATTTAAACAATATTATTTCTCAACCTACTGCTGAAAATATAGCTATGTACACATGGAAAAATCTTGAGAAATATGTTAATAGGAATAATTGTAGTCTCTATGAGGTTGAAGTGTGGGAAACTAAAACTAGTGGTGTTATATATAGGGGTGAATAAAAATGGAAGACATACAAAAACAAATAGATACAAGGAATATAGCCCTCAAAAAAGTAGGTATTAAAGATTTTAAATGGCCTATATCTGTTCTTGATAAAGAAAATAAAAGGCAGGATACTATTGCTCAAATAGATGCAGCTGTAAGTCTTTCCCATGATATAAAAGGTACACATATGAGTAGATTTGTTGAAATTATAAAAAAGATGAAAAGAGTTTCTCCTAAAAGTATTGAAGAAACTCTTGATGACATGACAAAAAAGTTAGATTCTAAATCAGCATATATGAAAATAGGCTTTGATTATTTTATTAAAAAAGTTTCACCAGTTACTGAAATAAAGTCTTTAACAGATATAAGATGTTATTATAAAGCTACAAAAGAAGAAAAATTGAAACTTCTAATGGGCATTTCTGTACCTGTTATAACATTGTGTCCTTGTTCTAAAGCAATAAGTGAGTTTGGTGCTCACAATCAAAGAGCTATCGTTGATATTTTAGTTGAGATGAATAGTCGTGTTTGGATTGAAGAAATAGTTAAAATAGCGGAAGAAAGCTCTAGTTCCCCTGTTTATCCTCTTCTTAAAAGAAAAGATGAAAAATATATTACAGAGCAATCTTATTTAAATCCAAGATTTGTAGAAGATGTGGCAAGAGAGGCTGCTTTAAAACTTGAGAAAAATAAAAAAATTGATTGGTATAGTGTAAAGGTAGAAAGTATAGAGAGCATTCACAATCACAGTGCTTTTGCCTATACAGAAAAAGGTTATATATTATAAATCTTAAAACTTGAAAGGAGAGTTTATTATGAGGTATATAGAATTAAAAGATGGAACAATTTACAAATTTAAAAATATGAAGATAATGGGCATAATAAATGTTACAGATAACTCCTTCTATTCAAATTCAAGAGTATATAGTGTAGAAAATGCAGTGAATAGAGGAATTGAAATGATAGAATGTGGAGCAGATATTTTAGATATAGGTGGAGAGTCTACTAGGCCTGGTTCTAATCCAATAACTGTTGAAGAAGAAATACAAAGAGTAGTTCCTGTTATTAGTGGTATTAGACAAAAAAACAAAGATATACTAATCTCTGTAGATACTTATAGAAGTGAAACTGCAGAGGAAGCAATAAAGGCAGGTGCAGATATTATTAATGATATATCAGCTATGACTTTTGATGAAAATATGGCAGATATAGCCATAAAGTATAATGTTCCTATCATACTTATGCATATTAAAGGTAAACCAAAAGATATGCAAAAAAATCCCCACTATAATGATGTTATTAAAGAAGTTAAAGATTTTTTAGAAGAAAGAATAAACTATGCTATAAATAGGGGAATTAAAAAAGATAAATTAATACTTGATCCAGGAATAGGATTTGGAAAAAGTTTTGATCATAATATAAAACTTATAAAGAATATAAATGAATTTTTAATATTTGATTTGCCAGTACTTCTTGCAGTATCAAGAAAGTCTTTTATAGGTCAGGCTCTCAGTGATATTCCTGTAGAAGAATGCCTAGAGGGTACTATAGCAGTTTCATGTTATGCAGCTTTGAAAGATGTTGATATAATAAGGGTTCATGATGTATTAGAAAATAGTAGAGCTATAAAGATGACAGAGGTGTTAAAATGAATACTGTATATATAAGCTTCGGGAGCAATATAGGATATAGAGAGAAAGCTATTGAAGATGCACTGTATTTAATAAATCAAAATGGAATGAAAATAACTAGAATGTCAAATATATTTGAAACAGAACCCTATGGATATACAAAGCAACCAATTTTTTTAAATGGAGTAGTAGAAGTAGAAACAGAATTAAGTTGTAGAAATGTATTAGAAAGACTTCTTTATATAGAGAAAAAAATAGGACGAGTTAGAAAATTTAAATGGAGTCCACGGATTATTGATCTTGATATTATATTTTTTAATGATGCACTATATAATGAGGAAGACTTAAAAGTTCCTCATCCTGATATGCAGAATAGAGATTTTGTTCTTAAGCCTTTATGTGATATATGTCCTGATTTTATTCATCCAGTTTTTAAAAAGACAATTAAAGAGCTTTTGGACGATTTAAAATAATGATATATAAGAAATTTTTTCAAATAAGTAAAGTCACAAAAGCAAGACTTTTCACATTTTAAAATATAAAAAAATTTAATTTAGATATACTAAAAATAAAATTGAAAATAGGATAAAAGGAGTATTTTTATGTAAAATTATAACACAATTAAACATTAAAGTAGGAATAGAAATAGGAGGTTTTTATGAAGAAAATTGTAGCTCTTATGGGAAGTCCAAGGAAAGGTAAAAATACAGATATAATACTTAATTCTTTACTCAAAGGGATTAATAAGAAAGATTATAGTGTACATAAAATATATTTAGCAGAAAAAAATTTAACGTGTTGCACAGCTTGTGATTCCTGCAAAAGAGATGGGCAATGCATATTAGAAGATGATATGCGTGAAATATATGATTTGTTTGATGAAGGTGATGTGTTTATTTTAGCTTCACCCTTGTATTTCAATTCAGTAAGTAGTTTAACAAAAATAGTTATTGATAGATGTCAGAGATATTGGTCATTAAAATGTTCTTTAAATAAAATTTATAGGAAATATAAAAAAAGAATAGGTATATTTTTATCGGTAGGTGGAGCAGATTTTGAACATGATCAATTTCAAGCGTGTATAAAGACTATAGATCTATTTTTTAAATCAATAGATGTTAAATATGTAGGTAACTATTTGGTTTCTGGAACAGATAAAAAAGCTATATGGAATAGGAAAGATTTACTTGAAGAAGTTCAGGACATAGGTAGAAATATAGAAAAAACATCTTGTTTTTATATTCACAGGTAGAAGTTTTTCTATGTGTATTCAGCATAGATATAATTTAACGATAAAAGCTAGCTATAGGTTTAGCAATAGAAATTTAAGTCTTTAAGTATAAAAAACTCTAGTTTAAAACATACTAAAAGTAAGTTTGAATTTAGAAAAGAAGGAGTGTAGTTATGGATAATAATCAAAACTTTGAAGAGATAAAGGAAAGATTTAAAAATGCTAGTGTAGATGAGAAAATAAGAATATATACTACTACTCAAGGTTTAACTGTAGAACAATTTAAAGAACTACTCAGAATGTTTCCACTTAAATATCTAGATAAATTGGAAAAAGCTATGGCTTAAAAGCTGTCTCAAATACTTTGAGACAGCTTTTACTGTTATAATTCAAAAATATGGGTATAATTAAAATAAAATTTGAAAGGTGGAAAGAAATGGATAGAACAATATCTATATTATTTTCAATTTTTTTACCCATAGCTATTTTATTACTTAGTGTAAATGTCATAGCATTTAATGAAAATTTTTATGCTAAAAAGTATGATGAATATAACATTACCTATAGTACAAATATTGAAAAAGATGAACTAATGGACTTAACAACTAAATTATTTAAATATTTAAGGGGGGAAGAAAATAATAGCAAAATTGAAAAGTATTTTAATAAAAAAGAGCTTATGCATTTAGAAGATGTAAAAACTCTGTTTAATAAAGGATTTGTATTGAGAAATATTTCTATATCTATTTTATTAATTAGTATTATATATTTATTATTTAATAAACCTAAGAATCTAGCTGTATATGGAAGAAATTCTTCTATTATATCCCTTGGTATTATTTTAGCATTCTTTATTTTGTATTTAATAGATTTCAATAAATATTTTACTTATTTTCATTTAGTATTATTTGATAATGATTTATGGTTATTGAATCCAAATGTAGATATTTTAATTAGAATATTTCCTGAAGAAATATTTATAGACCTTCTAAATAACATAGTGTTATTATTTGTAATTATTATGTCAATAATACTAGTAATTACAAATTTATATATTGGAAGGGTGAAGGGGAATGTTAAATGAGGAAAGCTTAACTGATAGTTTAAAAAGAAGATTGAAAGATTTGAAAAGAAGAAAGAATATAAAAAATTATTATTTAAAAAAAATAAAGGGAGGCAAAAGTTATAATGCAGTATTACTAGATAGCTTAATCATAAAATTTATAATGACTTTATTATTTTTTATAGTGCTTATTTCCAAGACTGGGTATTTTATACTTTCCCTAATAATTTCTTTATTATTTCTCTTTTCAGTTTTATATGCTAGTTATTATATAAAAGCAAAAAAATTCAATAAAAAAGTCATTGAAATAAATAAAGATATAGTTAACAGAAAGATTATGAAAGAAATTAATTACTTTACAAATGATGAGTTTATTCAGTATGTAAGAGAAATTTTTGAAAAATACTATAATATCTCTTTTGATGAATATAAAGAAAATATAGATTTAGTTGGGAAAAAATACGATGAAGTATGGGCGATAAAATGTTTTAAAACATCTCAAGAAGATAGAATTTCTAAAAAAGATATAAGAGATTTTAAAGATGAAGTGGATGAAATTGGAATTGAAAGGGGAATAGTTGTAACTAATTCCTATTTTGTAAGTGGAATGAAAACAGAATATGAAGGTATTATTGAACTAGTAGATTTTGATTCATTAGTATACATGGTTAAAGAAATAGGAGAATATCCATCAAAAGAAGATGTAGAAGAAATTATTATAAGTAGATATGAAGAGAATAAAAAGGATATATCAAAAAGGAAAGGTCATGTATTTTCTAAAACTAAAGTGTTTAAATACTTATTTTTGAGCTTTTGTTTATTTATATTATCAACAATGACAATATATAGCTTTTATTACATGATTATGGCTTTTATTTCCTTATCTTTAGCTATAGTATCTGTATTCTATGAATACTTTCAGAAACTAATATTTAAAGAAACGGAAGAGGAATAAAACTTCTGCCTTCACAGGTAGAAGTTTTTCTATTACAATTATATAGTAAGGAGAAGGGAGAGAATACATATGATACGTTTTTTAACAGCAGGTGAATCTCATGGAAAAGAATTAGTAGGAATATTAGAAGGAATTCCCGCAAATATGGATATAGATTTAGATTTTATCAATAATGAATTAAAAAGAAGGCAAAAAGGTTATGGAAGAAGCGAAAGAATGAGTATGGAAAAAGATGATATGGTTATATTATCTGGAATAAATAAAGGAAAAACCACTGGAAATCCTATTAGCTTTAAAATTAAAAACAGAGGATATTTAGAAGTACTTGGAAAAATAAATAGACCTAGACCTGGTCATGGAGATTTATCTGGAGCTATAAAGTATAATCAAAAAGATGATGTAAGGAATGTATTGGAAAGAGCTAGTGCAAGGGAAACAGCAGCAAGAGTAGGTGTTGGTAGTATATGTAAGGTTCTTCTAAAGAACTTAGATATAGAAATATACAGTCATGTAATTCAAATAGGCGGAATAGAATCATCAAAATCTATCTATAATAAGGGAAATATAGAAGATATAAAGAATGCTGATCATTCTATTATAAGGGTAGTAGATAGTATAGCAGAGGAAAAAATAATTAAAAAGATTAGAAAAACTAAAGAAAAGGGAGACACATTAGGAGGAACAATTGAATTAATTGGAGTAAATATTCCAGTAGGATTAGGTAGTTATGTTAGTTGGGATAGAAGATTAGATGGAAAAATTGGTCAAAGCATGATGAGTATACCTGGAATAAAGGCTGTAGAGATAGGGAATGGCTTAGAAAGCGGAAAGAGCTATGGCTCAGAAATTCATGATGAAATTTTTTATGAAAAAAATTATTTTAGGAAAACTAATAATGCTGGTGGTATAGAAGCAGGAGTATCCAATGGAGAGGATATAATAGTTAGATGTACTATGAAGCCTATACCTACCCTTAAGAAGCCTTTAAAGAGCATAGATATGAATACAAAGAAGACATCTTTAGCTCAAGTAGAACGTTCAGATGTATTAGCAGTACCTTCTGCTAGTATAGTTGCAGAAAATATGCTTGCCTATATATTAGCAGAAGAGATAATGCTAAAATTTGGTGGAGATAGTATAGAAGAATTAAAGAAAAATTATAAATTGAGTATTTAGTAGGTGATAATATGAATATAGTCATTGGAAATCATATATTTGATAAAATGGAAAATTTTCTAAATAAAAATACAAAAGGAAATATTTTTTTAATTACAGATGAAAATGTGGGGAAATACTATTCAGATAAAATTCTTCATTATTTATCAAATTTTAAGGTTAATGTATATACTTTAATACCAGGTGAAGAAAACAAAAATTTAAATGTAGTGAAAGATATATATAGTCGACTCATAGACTTAAATTGTGATAGAAATACAGTGATAATAAGTTTTGGTGGTGGGGTAGTAGGAGATATTGCAGGGTTTGTAGCTTCAACTTATTTAAGAGGAGTAGATTATGTTCAAATACCTACTACATTATTATCTCAAATAGATAGTAGTATTGGAGGAAAAGTTGGAGTAGACTTTAAAGGTTATAAAAATATGATAGGTTCTTTTTATTTCCCTTTAGCTACTTTTATAGATATAGAATTGCTTAAATCTTTAAACAAAAGAAATATAACATCAGGAGTTGGAGAACTTTTGAAATACGGCCTTATATATGATTATAATTTTTTTGAGTTTTTATCTTCTAATATAGATAATATTTATAATTTTGATAATAAAGTATTAAAAATAGCTATAGAGAAGGCTGTTTATATTAAAGAAAAAATAGTTTCAGAAGATAAAAGAGATAAAGGAATAAGAAAAATACTAAATTTCGGACATACTATAGGTCATGGAATTGAATCCTTTTATAACTTTCAAAGATTTAATCATGGAGAAGCTATTATATTAGGAATGATATATGAAAGTTTTATTGCCAAGGAAATAAGGTTAATAGATGAAAAATATTTTAATGAAATATTTAAGGTCTTAAATAGACTAGTAAATCCAGAGGCGTTCAACCAAAAGGAAATAAATGAAATATTAAATAAAATGACGTATGATAAGAAAAATGAAAAAGACAAAATTGTATTTATTCTTCCAGTAGGTAAAGGAAAGGTTGAAATATTTAATGATATTGAAATTAATTTAATTAAAAAAACTCTAAGTGGTGATTGGATATGGAAATAATAGGTGGAAATAGGTTTTTAAAAGGTGAAATAAAAATACCAGGAGATAAGTCAATATCTCATAGAAGTATAATACTAAGTTCTATAGCTGAAGGAGAAACAGAAATATATAACTTCTTAGATTCAGAGGATACTAAAGCTACTATAGATTGCTTCAGAAAAATGGGAATATCTATTGATAAAGATGGAGAAAAGCTAGTTGTGAAAGGCAAAGGTTTAAAGGGGCTTGCCCCTCCAGATTGTATATTAGACTGTAAAAATTCTGGGACTACTATGAGACTTATAAGCGGTGTATTAGTAGGACAGAACTTTTCTACAATATTAACGGGAGATAATTCTTTAAATAATAGACCTATGAGCAGAATAATTAATCCCTTAAAAAGAATGGGAGGAAATATTGAAGGATTAGATAATGAATATCCTCCATTAAAAATAAGGCCTATTTCTAATTTAAATGGAATTTATTATAAAATGCCTGTAGCAAGTGCTCAGGTAAAATCTGCAATACTCCTTGCTTCTCTTTATGCAGAAGGAGAAACTATAATTGAAGAAAAAGGACCTTCCAGAGATCATACTGAAAGAATGCTTAATTATTTTGGTGCAAGAATTAATAAAAATAATAATTTGATTTCATTAAAAGGTGGCTCTAGATTAGAGGGACGAAAAATATTTATTCCAGGAGATTTTTCTTCTGCCTCGTTTTTTATAGTTGCAGCTTTAATTTTAGAAGGTTCAGAAATAGTTATAAAGGATGTAGGAGTAAATGAAACTAGAGTGGGACTTTTACATGTTCTTAAAGAAATGGGGGGGAATATCGAGATAGATAATGTAAAAAATTTCAATAATGAACTAGTAGGTGATATATATGTTAAGTATTCTAAACTTAAAAGCACAAATATATATGGAAATAAAATAGCTACATTCATAGATGAGATACCAATATTAGTAGTTGCTGCTACATTTGCAGAAGGAACTACAACTATAAATGATGCCAGTGAACTAAAGTATAAAGAAAGTGATAGAATAAAAGTTATGACAGAAGAAATGAACAAAATGGGAGCTTCAATAAAAGCCCTTGAAGATGGTATGATAATCGAAGGCGGCTCTTCATTAAAGCCAGCAAAACTAAATAGCTATAATGATCATAGAATTGCTATGGCTCTTTTTATTGCTGCATTAAAGGCAGAAGGAAAATCTTATATACTAGGTTCAGAATGCATAAATATATCTTTTCCTACATTTTTCGATATTCCAATAAGGAAAATCGACTAATTATTTGATTTTTCTACAATAAAGTCATATAATATTACAAGTGATTATTTCAATAATTGGTGTAAACTTATATAGATTTTAAGGAGGAGTATTAAATGAAAAAAGAATTACCAATAGCTATGTCAAATAAACATATTCACTTATCACAAGAACATTTAGAAATTTTATTTGGAAAAGGTTATGAGTTGACTAAAAAGAAAGACTTATCCCAACCAGGCCAATTTGCGGCTGAAGAAAGAGTAGAGATTGTTGGAACTAGAGGAAGTTTAAAAGTTAGAGTATTAGGACCAGTTAGGAAAGCTACTCAAGTAGAAGTATCAGTAACAGATGCTTTTACCCTTGGAGTTAGATCAGAAATCAGGAACTCTGGTGACATAGAGGGAACACCAGGGTTGAAGATAGTAGGACCTGAAGGTGAAGTTGAGTTAGATAAGGGAGTTATTGTAGCTGCAAGACATATTCATATGTATACGGATGAAGCTAAGGAATTTGGAGTTAAAGATGGAGATATAGTTAAAGTAAAAGTTGATGGGTTTAGAGGCTTGACATTTGATAATGTATTAGTTAGAGTTGGAGAAGGACATAAATTAGAAATGCATGTAGACATGGAAGAAGGAAATGCTGCAGGCATTAAAAATGGAGATCTTGTAGAAATAATAAAGTAATGGGGGTATATTATGAAAAATATAGGTTCTATGATTGATCATACTTTACTTAAGCCAGAAGCAACATCGGAAATGATTGAAACACTGTGTAAGGAAGCTAAGGAATACGGTTTTTTTTCAGTTTGTGTAAATCCATATTATGTAAAGCAAGTTAAAGAAGAATTAAAGGGCAGTGAAGTAAAAATAGCCACAGTCATAGGATTTCCACTAGGAAATACAACTAAGGAAGTAAAGGCTTTTGAGTCATCTGAGGCTATTAAAAATGGTGCTGATGAATTAGATATGGTGATCAATATAGCAGCTTTAAAGAATAGGGATTATGATGTAGTTGAGGAAGATATAAAGGCTGTAGTAGATGCAGCAAATGGCAGTGCATTAGTAAAAGTAATAATAGAAACCTGTCTTTTAAATGATGATGAAAAGAAAAAGGCTTGTGAAATAGCTAAATCTGCTGGTGCTGATTTTGTTAAAACTTCTACTGGATTTAGTACAGGGGGAGCTACTGAGGAAGATGTAAAACTTATGAGAGAAACTGTAGGAGAAAATTTAGGAGTTAAAGCTTCTGGCGGCATTAGAGATTATGAAACTGCCAAGAAAATGGTAAATGCAGGAGCTAGCAGAATAGGAGCTAGTTCTTCTGTAAAAATTGTTAAGGAAATAAATAATTAAAAAAATATATATGAAATTTATAAACAAAGACTGCCTAAATTAAAGGCAGTCTTTATTACATTTTTGGAAAAATATTATAATAATTGCCTTAATAGACTGGTAAATCATGATTATTATATAGATATATGGGTATCTTAAATTGTAGGGGAAAATAAAGGAGGTTTATTAAATGAGTCAATACCATGAACCTGTAGAGTTGTTAGATGAGAAAGCTAGGAATATTGTAAGGGCATTAAATAGTCTTAAAGAGGAAGTAGAAGCTGTAGATTGGTACAATCAAAGAGTAGTAGCATCAAAAGATGAAGAGCTTAAAAAAATAATGGCTCACAATAGAGATGAAGAGATAGAGCATGCTTGTATGACTATAGAATGGCTAAGAAGAAATATGCCTGCTTGGGATGAGGAACTAAAAACTTATCTTTTCACTGAAGGACCTATAACTGAATTGGAAGAAGAGGCAATGGCAAAAGGAAATAATGATGATGGGGAAAAACAAATAAATGATAGTAGTTTAAATTTAGGGGATTTAAAATAGGGAAGGAGGAATACAAATGCTCAATAGACAATTGGCACCTATAACAGAAGAAGCTTGGAAGGAAATTGATGAAAGGGCAAAGGAAGTTTTGAGATCTTACCTTTCTGCCAGAAAAGTAGTTAGCGTAGAAGGTCCTAGGGGATGGGATTATACAGCTATAACTGAGGGAAGATTAGAAAATATAAGAGAAGGAAATGATGTGTGCTTTGGTAATTATAGTGTATTGCCATTGATAGAAGTAAGGGCAGAATTTGAAATGAATCGCTGGGAATTAGATAATATAATGAGGGGAGCAAAGGATATAGACTATGAACCTCTTGAAAAAGCTGTAGAGAAAATAGCTTTGTTTGAAGAAGATGCTATATATAATGGACTTAAAGAGGCTAAGATAAAGGGAATATTAGATATCTCAAAGGGGAAGGAAATAAAGCTTGGAAGAGATAGTACTTCTATATTGAAATCAATAGCAAAGGGAGTACTAAAATTAAAAGAAGTATATGCTGATAGCCCTTATGACTTAATAATCGGAAAAGATATATATGAAATAGTACAATCAGAAAATCCAGGATACCCTTTAGATAGAAAAATAAAAGATTTAATTAAAGGAGATATAGTATTTAGCCATGTAATAGATGGTGCAGTACTAATTCCCCATGCTCATGAAGATTTAGAGTTTACTATAGGTCAAGATTTTTCTATAGGATACCAATCAAATGATAACAAAAATGTTAGATTTTTTATTACTGAGTCTTTTACATTTAGGATTTTAGATCCAAGTATTATAGTTAGTTATAAATTATAATATATTCACTCCTTAAATTATATTTGCCAAAGCTTTAGAATGAGATAAATTTTATAGCTTTGGCAAATATTTTTTTATGATATCATTTTAAATTTAAGGAGTCAAAATTTATAGTACGAAAAGCAGAGAAATTACAAAAAGCTGAAAAAACATTATAGCTTTTAACTAACTTCCATACAGCTGCTTGATTATTAATATTGGCTGAGGTAAGGACAATATCTGCAATATAACTTATAGTAACTTGACTCCATTATAAAATACAAAAATTTGCATTCCATGTATCAATTGCTTATACTAATAGGGAAAAGTTTAGAGCCATTAATTATTAATAAAATCTTAGTAAGAGAATCACTATTATACGAATTTTTATTTTGCAGTATTATGTTAAATAGATACTTTTATCTATGAATAGGAAGAAAGTGGGGAGACTTATGGGTGGCAATATTTTAATTGTAGACGATGAACAGGCTATAGCAGATTTAATTGAAGTTTATCTAAAAAATGAAGGCTTTACAGTATACAAATTTTATAGCGGTCAGGATGCGCTCAGGTGTGTTAAGTCGGAAAAATTGGAGCTTGCAATACTAGACATAATGTTGCCAGATATTGATGGTTTTACTCTTTGTCGAAAAATAAGAGAAAATTATAATTTCCCTATTATTATGCTGACGGCTAAAGAAGAAGAAATCGATAAAATTACTGGACTAACACTGGGAGCTGACGATTATATTACAAAGCCTTTTCGTCCTTTAGAGCTAGTTGCTCGTGTCAAGGCGCAGTTGCGTAGATTTACAAAATATAACTTTGTCGAGCCGTTGTGTGAGGAAAGGCTAATTGAATTCTCAGGGTTAGTTTTAAATAAGGATACTCATGAATGTACATTAAACGAAAGGCCTCTTGTCCTTACTCCTACAGAGTTTTCTATTTTGTGGGTGCTATGTTCCAATCGAGGACGTGTAGTTAGTTCTGAGGAGTTGTTCCAAGAGGTATGGGGGGAAGATAAATATTTCAGCAATAGTAATAACACAGTGATGGTACACATCCGTCATTTGAGGGAAAAAATGCATGATTCTGCAGAGCATCCTAAATATATTAAAACAGTATGGGGAGTTGGCTATAAAATTGAAAAATAATGGAAAGAGCATTTTAAAAGCTGGTCTTATCATCTTTGCAACTATTCTGTTTTGTTTAGGTACGGTATGGTTTGTAGATCAAGTATTTAACGGAGTATTTAAAGAGTGGTTTTATAATAGATTTTCTACTAATCCTGAATATTCAAGGTACGGAGAATTAGGAGTCATATTTAGAAGTTGGTCTGAAATAAAAAAAATTGTCATTAGTGTATTTTTTGCTTTTGTAATAATTATAGTGTTATGTTCAAGTATTTCAGCATATTTTTATGCACGCTATAGAAGTAAAAAAGACATCACCTTTATTGCAGATTTCATGAGTTCCTTTATGAATTCAAACAGTGATGGATTAACGTTGCCAAAAAAATACTCTGAAATTGAAATTCAGCTTATTAGGATAAAGGGAATTTCACAAAATCATCAGCAACTTATGCAGGTGGAAATGCAGCGAAAAAATGATCTAATTACTTATTTGGCACATGATCTAAAAACACCACTTGCTTCAGTAATCGGATACTTGAGTCTTTTAGATGAAGTACCAGATATGCCAGTAGAGCAAAAAGCAAAGTACGTTGGAATAGCTTTAGAAAAAGCATATAGGCTGGAGGAACTGATCAATGAGTTTTTTGAAATTACAAGATTTAATTTGCAGTCTATTGTCTTGAATAAAAGAAAAATAAAACTTGCTTTTATGCTTCAACAGATGGTTGACGAATTTTACCCTATGCTCATACCACAGGGAAAACAGGTCATTATTCATGCCCCTGATAATCTTATTTTAGTAGGAGATGCCGATAAGCTTGCTAGGGTTTTCAATAATATTCTAAAAAATGCCATTGCTTATAGTTATGAAAATAGTGTTATTGATATTTCAGCAGCTCAACAGGACGAAAATATCGTTATTACCTTTATTAATCAAGGTGATCCAATTCCTCCACAGAAGTTGGATACTATTTTTGAGAAATTTTATAGACTGGACTTTTCTCGTTCCACAAGCACTGGTGGAACTGGGTTGGGTTTAGCAATTGCTAAAGAAATAGTTACGGCACATGGTGGAACGATTACAGCTAAGAGCAATGAGGAACATACAATATTTACTATAAATCTTCCGTCTTAAGAGAATATTAAGATATTCATAAGACAAAATTCCAACATAATTCCTTCTTTTGTGATTAAATAGAATCATCACAAAAGAAGGAGATGTTTTATTATGGTATCAGAAAATATAAAGAAAAAATTAAGAATGAGAATAATTTTGATATTTCTCTCTATGGTTATCATTGCTGCTGTTATTTATAAATCTATCCTTATACCTAGAAATCAGTTAGGTGAAAAAAATCAGTTGGATAATAAAAGTCAGTTGGATCATCTTATTTCTATACCTTCTGACGGATTGTATAGTACTCATGCAATTTTGATACGTTTAAAGGACTATGCAGTTATGATGCAAAAAGAGAGCGAAGAAAAAATTTATCCAGCTTCTTTGACTAAAATGATGACAGCAATTATTGCAATTGAAAAATTGTCAAATTTGCAGGAGGAAATTACACTTTCCGATTCTATGTTCAATGAACTATACTATGCAAATGCTTCAATGGCTGGTTTCCAACCAAATGAGAATGTGAGGGCAATTGATCTGTTATATGGGGTTTTGCTTCCAAGCGGTGCAGAGTCTTGTATTGGGCTTGCCGATAAAATTGCAGGATCAGAGCAGAAATTTGCAGAAATGATGAATCAAAAGGCGGCAGAGCTTGGCATGAATGATACTCATTTTGTAAATGCGACTGGACTTCACGATGAAAATCACTATACAACAGTTAAGGATATGTCTATACTTCTTAGCTATGCATTGCAGAATGATACATTTCGTAAAATTTTTACTTCTTCCCGACATGCCACCAATCCTACGAATAAGCACCCTAACGGAATAACTTTTTACAGCACTATGTTTAGTAAACTTAAAGATTCAAGCATTATTAACGGAAAAATTTTAGGAGGGAAAACTGGATATACTGATGAGGCTGGCTTATGTCTTGCAAGTCTTGCTAAGGTAGATGGAAAAGAATATGTTTTAGTTACAGTTGGGGCTAAAGGAAATCCAAAATCTGAGCAGTATAATATTAGTGATGCATTGGCAGTGTATAATAGATTAGGAAAAGAATAAGTTCTTTATAATATTATCTTAAGACTTTGATAAGTTAAAATTCTAATACCATCTGTTTGAATTTAACAAGGTGATACTATTTGTGGATTATGTATGGATTGAGTTTTGAGTAATGAAATCTAATTATAAAATGACTCAAGAAAAAGAGTATAGTGCCATAGCTAAAATCTAGACTTTATTTTTAAAGATGACATTAAGCAAGTGGAAAACTTTCACATGAATTATATTTGAGACCAGGATAAATTCTTATCAGTTTATACTGAGCTTATTAATATATTTATTTACTTATATAAATTTTTATGATAAAATTTTTCAGGACAAGGGATTATAAAAATATACATTTTTGTCTATAATGAGGTGATATAGTAAATGAAAAATAAAGCAGTAGTTTTAGGAGCTAATTATTATATTGGTCTCAGTATAATACGTTGTTTAGCTATTCATAATATACCAGTTGTTGCAATTGATTATTCTAAAAAGGGTACATATGGTTTTCATTCTAAGTATTTATCAGAAAAATTAATTGGTCCTGATTGTAAAAAAGATCCCCAAGGTCTTTTATCTTTTTTAGTTGATTATGGCAAAAAACAAGAAAAGCCTCCAGTATTACTTCCTACAGCAGATGGATATGCAGAATTTATTGATAGATATTTACATACTTTAAGAAAATATTATTTAATAAATCAAACAGAACAGGGATTATTTACAAAAGTTATAAATAAGGAAACTCTCCATTCTTTAGCTAGAGAACATAATATATTGGTTCCAGAAACTATATATGTAGATGAAGAGGATTTTGAAATAAAAGTTAAAGAAAATATCAAGTTTCCATGTTTGGTGAAGCCAACAAATTCACCAGAATTTGTATCTCATTTTAGGAAAAAACTATTTAAAGTCTACAATATGGAAGAATTAAAAGATGCAATAAGAAGATCTAAAGATGCAAATTTAGAAGTAATAGTCCAAAGGATTATTCCAGGATTTGATGATCATATGTATACTTTTGATGCTTATCTAAATCAGGATTCAAAAGTAAGTCATTGGATGACATGTCAAAAATTAAGACAGTTTCCTATAAATTATGGTGCATCTGTATATACTATACAAAAGCATGTACCTGAATTATATAAAATAGGAGGAAAGTTTTTGGAGGACATTGGATTTAAAGGTTTTGCGGAAATAGAATTTAAGAAGGATGCCGATACTGGTAAGTTTTATATGATAGAAATAAATGCTAGAACTACAAACCTCAATAGTTTATTATATAAAGCAGGAATTAATATGCCTTATTTAGCCTATAGTGAATTAACTGGACAACTTCCTGAAGCCTATGCCATAGAAAAGGATACTAATATAGCTTTTTGGTATGCCTATGAGGATTTTTTAGCAATAAAAGACTATAGAAAATCTAACCAATTAAAATTAGGAGAAATCCTTAAAACATTTAATAGGCCTAAAGCCTATGCAATTTGGGACATAAAAGATCCAAAGCCTGCATTTGCTTTCTTAGGGAATAAGACAAAACGGGCATTTAATAAATTTTTTGGACAATAAAATAATTAATAATGTGGGGAGATGAGCAAATGATAAAACTATCTAAATTGCTTAAGTCCATAGAAGTAGTTAAATCTTTTAATGAAAAAGAAATGGATATCAAAGGTATTAGTTATAATTCTAAAGAAGTTAAAGAAGGATATTTATTTGTATGTATAAAAGGTTATAAAACTGATGGACATAAATATATACCACAGGCTATTAAAAATGGAGCAAAGGGAATTATAGTTGAAGATGTGCAGGATATACCAGAAATTCCTCAATTTCAAGTTAAGGATTCTCGAAAAGCTTTATCAGCCCTAAGTGCTAGATTTTATGGATATCCATCAAAAGATATGAAAGTTATTGGTATCACTGGGACTAATGGAAAAACATCTACATCTTTTTTGACAAATACTATATTAGAAAGCCATAGATTAAAAACAGGGCTTATTGGCACTATTATGGTTAAGTATGGTAGTTATTTAAAACCATCTATTTTAACTACTCCAGAATCCCTTGATCTTCAAAATTATTTCTACCAAATGAGAAAAGAAAATATATCCCATACTGTAATGGAAGTTTCATCATCTGCTTTAGAATTAAATAGGGTGGCTGATGTAGATTATGATATAGTAGCTTTAAATAACATAAGTAGAGAACATATAGATGTGCATGGTTCCTTTGATGAATATTTTAAAATAAAATCCAGTTTAATAAAAAATATAAAAGAAGATGGTTGGGCTATTTTAAATTTGGATTGTCCCTATTCTTCATCATTGATAAATAAAACTAGAGGAAATGTTTTAACATATGGAATAAAAGATAAGAATGGTTATTTATCTATTAGAGATCTAGATCTTTCTACTGGAAGGGCAAAATTCACAGTAGAACTTTCTAAATTCTTAACAGTGGGAAAAACAGAATATAAACATCAAAAGTTTAGGATAGAACTATCAGTACCAGGATATCATTCAGTTTATAATTCCCTAGTGGCTGTTTCCATAGGATTATTATGCCAGGTACCTATAAGTACTATTCAAGAGGCTCTAGGTTCATTTACAGGTGTAGAACGTCGTTTTCAATTTATTTATGATGAAGACTTTAAAATTATTGATGACCATTTTGCAAATTCAGGAAATATAGATGTGACAATGGAAACATTAAGTTTAATGGACTATAAAAATATTCATTTAGTATATGCAATTAGGGGAAATCGTGGCATTGTAACAAATAGTGAAAATGCAGAAACTATTGCTAAATGGATTAAGAAACTAGGTATGAAAGGAATAATTGCAACTAAAAGTAGTTCCCATGTTACAGAAAAAGATAAAGTATCAGATGAGGAGCTAAGAGTTTTTAAAGAGGTAATGGACAGAGAGGGAATTACTGTGTATTTATATGACAAACTTCCTCATGCTATAGATCATGCTTTAGCTAATGTTTCTTCTGGAGATATTATATTGTTGGCAGGCTGTCAGGGTATGGACTATGGTGCTCAAATAACTTTAGAAAAACTTTATAAATTAAGACCTGATCTAAATAAAGAAAGATTACTAGAACCTTTAAAAAGTAGAATAGCAGGAATTGCTTAGTTTGCAGGAGGAGAAGTATATTATGAATGATAAAATAATAGGAATAATCGGTGGCATGGGACCCGAAGCTACAGCAGACCTATATATGAAAATTATTAAGGAGACTAAGGTAAAGGAAGAGCAAGAACATTTCAGGGTTATAATTGACAGTAACCCTAAAATACCAGATAGAACTAGGGCTATATTAGAAAAGGGTGAAAGTCCTGTAAATGCTATAGTGGAAACTGCAAATAACTTAGGTAAGGCAGGAGTTGACATAGGATGTATGCCTTGTATAACAGCCCATTATTTTTTTGATGAGGTACAAAGTCAGGTGCCCTTTAAAATTATAAATGCATTAGAGGAATTAAATTTATATTTAAAAAATAATTACCCTAATATTAAGAATATAGGTATATTAGCTACTACGGGAACTGTTAAGACAGGTTTATTTAACAAATATCTTACAGATTTTAATATTATTTATCCTGACGAAGATACTCAATCTAAAAAGGTAATGGAAGCCATATATGGAGAATCAGGTATTAAAAAAGGAAATACAGGAAAAGAGAATTTAAATTTACTCGTAGAAGCTACTGAAGAATTAGTAGACAAGGGCGCAAAATTAATAATAGGTGGATGTACGGAAATTACATTAGTATTAAAACCTTATAATATAGATAAGCCATTAATTGATCCTATGGATGTAGTAGCTAAAAGTATAGTAAGGTACTAATATAATATTTTAGTGCGAATAGTTTGACAAAATATGAATATTTAGGTATAATGGCATTAAAATTAAACTATTGAATAATTTTAAGGCGTGTAACCATAAGAGGGCAAAAGCCAAAAAAGAAGTTTTTATATTTCTTTTTTGGCTTTTTTGTTTTTGTAAAATTAATGGACAATATGAAGTATATCCATTGCCACAAAATCAAACCTATAAGTGTGAAAGGCGGACAACCTAAGACAGGAAATATTAATAGTCCAGTTTTATATCTTAGTGATTTTCTATTATTAGTATTAGGAGTATTAATAAATTACAATATACTATAATTAGTACTAAATTGACATATCATACAATTTATAGGTGTGTTACTGAAAAACAGGCATAAACCCATATATCAGCTATCATACTTATATATGTGTTATGCCTTTTTAAACAAAGTTTTGTCTTTTTAGTATCGCGGGGGTGGATGAATATGAGTAGTAAGAAATATCTAGTAAACAAGGTATTTAATAATAATGTACTTCTTGCAGTCGATAAAGAAAATGGGAAGGAATTAGTTCTAGTAGGAAAAGGGATTGGCTTTGGCAAAACAAAAAAAGAAGGTAAACTAGTAGAAATAAAAGATGAGCAAGTAGAAAAATCCTTTGTTGCTTTTGATGATAATACAAAAGAAGAATATTATCAGCTCATGGGTTTAATAAATGAAAAGGTTATTGGAGTAAGTGAAGAAATTATAGCTATGTCTGAAGATAAATTTGGTAGATTAAACTCTCATATACATATTGCACTAACAGATCACATTGGATTTGCATTAGACAGGATAAAAACAGGTATGGAAATAAATAATCCATTTATATATGAAATTAAAGCATTATACCCTAAAGAATTTGAATTAGGACAAAAGGCGGCTGAAATTATAAAAGCCAGATTAGGAGTTGAAATTTCAGAATCAGAAATGGGATTTATAGCTCTACATATTCATTCAGCTAGAGAAAATAAGAAAGTAACAGAAACTATAAAGGATACAAAATTTTTAAAAAAATTAATTAACATAATTGAAGAGGATTTGGATATACATTTAAATAACAATGATTTAATGTATAGTAGGCTTGTAAATCATCTACGGATGACTATAATCAGACTAGAAGAAAAAAAGAATATAGAAAATCCTTTACTAAATGCTATAAGAGAACAATTTTATGAATCTTATAAAACAGCAACAAAGGTTGGAAAATATATTGAAAGTGAAAAGAATATACATGTAACAGATGAAGAATTAGGCTTTATGGCTCTTCATATAGAGAGAATTAAGGAAACCGCTAACAATCCAGCACTTAGGTCTTAATGAATTTTATAATATGGTTTTATAAAAATTATCAGATAATTAAAATTTAATATAAAATTAAAGCGTGTTACTGAGCGATATCAGGCATAAGCTTTCTAATATAGTTTTAAACTAACTGTATTAAAATAGCTTATGCCTTTTTTATATGGTGTACAAGTATTTTTGAAATATTTATTAGTAGTTGGCTATTTAAATCGTAGAACAATAATTTAATTACTATAAAAGAAAAGGTGATGTTGAAAGGTTATATCTAAGAAAATAGTATATAGAGGATTAGCAATTATAATAGCATGTGCCTTTGCTATTAGTAATCTTTGGATTACATCGATTTCATATGCAGAAGAAGATTCTTTATTTTAAATGAAGTAATAAGTTTTAATTTATATACTCATAGTAGGAGAATCCAGTCATTCAACATAAGAAAATATAGCAATTATATAAGTTTTGCAATAAGATATGAGATTTTTAAGGTAAGGAGGTGAGTTTTAAATTTAAGGGTAAAAGGAGTTATTATATTAATTTTATTTAGAAATAATAAAAAGGAGGTATTTAAATGAGAAATTTTTTAGGTAAACTTCAAAAATTAGGAAAGGCATTAATGCTTCCAGTTGCAGTATTGCCAGTGGCTGGTATACTATTAAGACTTGGTCAGGAAGATCTTTTAAATGTGCCTTTTATATCTGCTGCAGGAGATGCTCTACTTGGTAAGCTAGATATTTTGTTTGCAATAGGTGTAGCAGTAGGATTATCCTTTGATAATTCTGGAGCAGCAGGTCTTGCAGGGGCAGTAGGATATTTTGTAATAACTGAAGGTGCAGGAGCCATAAACGAAAATATCAATATGGGAGTATTAGCTGGTATTATAGCTGGAGTTGTTGCAGGAAATCTATATAATAAATATCATGATATTAAATTACCAGATTGGTTAGGCTTCTTTGGTGGTAGAAGATTTATACCAATAGTTACATCTTTTATATGTATTATATTAGCTCTTATATTTGGATATATATGGCCACCAATTCAAAATGTTATAGATAGTATAGGAGGATGGATTATAGGAGCAGGAGCATTGGGAGTATTTGTTTTTGGTTTCCTAAATAGGCTTCTTATTCCACTAGGACTACACCATGTTCTTAATAATTTTGTATGGGTTATATTTAGAGAGTATAATGGAAAAACAGGAGATATAGCAAGATTCTTTGCAGGAGATCCAAATGCAGGAATGTTTCAAGCAGGATTTTATCCAATAATGATGTTTGGATTAGCAGCAGCTGCGTTGGCTATGTATAAGACCGCAAAGCCTGAAAATAAAAAGAAGGTAAGTGGTGCATTATTTTCCATAGCATTTACTTCATTTTTAACTGGGATTACAGAGCCAATTGAGTTTATGTTTATGTTCTTAGCACCATCTTTATATGTAATTCACGCTCTTCTTTCTGGAATATCAATGGCAGTAGTTTATAGTTTAGGAATTAGACATGGATTTACTTTTTCTGCTGGTGCCTTCGATTTCTTACTAAATATGAAACTTGCAACTAAAGGATGGCTTCTTATTCCTATAGGATTGGTATTTGGACTTATATACTATCTAATCTTCGTATATGTAATTAAGAAAAAAGATTTACCAACACCAGGTAGAGTAGATGAAGATGGAGGAGATCTAGATACAGTAATAGATGAAAAAGGAATTGATAATTTAGCTGTAGCTTATATAGATGCACTAGGTGGAGTAGAAAATATTGAAAATGTGGACTCTTGTATTACTAGACTTAGAATTTCACTAAATGATAGTACAGGTGTAAGTGAAGAAGAGTTGAAAAAATTAGGAGCTTCTGGAGTTATAAAGCCAAGCAAGAAAAACATACAGGTAATTATAGGGACTAAGGCAGAATTCTTAGCTGATAAGATAAATAATTATTTAAGGGCTAAGAGTAAAAGATAATTTTGATAAATAAATATGGTGACTAATTAGTCACCATATTTATTTTATAAATTAAAGGTAAGGAGATTGTCATGATTAAGAGAATACTAGATTTGAATTCATCTGATATAAAAAATATGGATAAAGAAGAAAAACTTTTAAGTATAAAAACAGGAGAAGGAAGAACCTTAGTTACAGAAGTTATATGTATTGCACCGCCAGCATTATGGGATGTAAGCAATGTAGAATTAGCTTCTGCTTTTGGTTCTGACATTATTTTATTAAATGTATATGATGTAAATGATTCTAAAATTGAGGGATTGCCAGAAAGAAAGGGTATTAGCCCTATAGAACAGGTTAAAAATCTTACAGGTAGATTAGTAGCTGTGAATTTAGAGCCTACTGATTTAGATGAAGAAGTTTCAAATGAAAGATTGAATGTATCTGATGGTAGGGTAGCTACATTAGAAAATGTTAAAAGAATAGTAGAACAAGGGGCAGATATGGTTTTACTCACTGGGAATCCAAAGACAGGTGTAACTAATAGCCAAATAATAAAAATAATTAGAAAAATAAAAGAAAGTATAGGGGATAAAATAATAATTGCAGCTGGAAAAATGCATTCTTCAGGAAGTGAAACAGAAGTAGGATTAAATATCATAAATAAAGATCTGATAAAAAATTTTGTAGAAGCAGGTGCAGATATTATTTTAGTTCCAGCTCCTGCCACAGTACCAGGTATGACTGTAGATTATGTAAGAAATATGATAGAATATATTCATTCACTAGGAAAACTATCTATGACATCCATAGGAACTTCCCAAGAAGGAGCTGATGAATGGACTATTAAAAATATAGCTCTTTATAGCAAAATGGCAGGAACAGATATCCATCACATAGGAGACTGTGGTATGCCTCTAGGAATGGCTACTCCTGAAAATATTATGGCTTATTCGATTGCCATAAAAGGTAAGAGGCATACTTATAGAA
This sequence comes from Anaerosalibacter massiliensis, assembly GCF_024623155.1. Classification (NCBI taxonomy): domain Bacteria; kingdom Bacillati; phylum Bacillota; class Tissierellia; order Tissierellales; family Sporanaerobacteraceae; genus Anaerosalibacter; species Anaerosalibacter massiliensis. The sequence continues at coordinate 380,466 of NZ_JANJZL010000001.1, read as the reverse complement.
GAATGGCTAGATCAGTAAATAGGTAAATTAATATAAAAAAATCTAAAATAACATAAGAAATATAATATATTTTACAAATATTACTATATAAGGAGGCTAAAAAATGTTTAATTTTTTCAAAAAGGATAAATCTTTGTCTATTAAATCTCCTATAACAGGAGAAATTGTTGAAATAACAAAAGTACCAGATGAAGTATTTGCACAAAAAATGGTAGGAGATGGAGTTGCCATAAATCCTACTGATGGAGTCATAGTTTCTCCTTGCAATGGAAAGGTAGTTCAATTGTTTCCTACTAGACATGCTCTAGGGATAGAATCAGATGATGGAGTAGAGATTCTTATCCATATAGGTTTAGATACAGTAGAATTAAAGGGAGAAGGTTTTGAAAGTTTTGTAGAAGTTGGAGATAGAGTGAAAACAGGTGATAAATTGCTAGAAGTAGATTTTGATTTAGTAGAGAAAAAAGGGAAGCCTATTGTAAGTCCAGTTATAATAACTAATCCGGATTTTGTAGAAGGGATTTCTAAAAACTCAGGAAAAGTTATTGCTGGTGAAGATGAGATACTAAAGGTGGAGTTAAAATAAATGGTGGATATAAAAGAAGCTTCTCTTAGTTTTATATATAAAACTAAGAGAAGCTTCTTTAAAAATGAATGAAGTATTATATCCAGAATATTATTTTCAGAGAATGTTTTCTTTTTTTGTAGATGTTATACTATCAAAATATATTTGTGTAGATGCTTTGTTTTTTCAGGATATTTTATGTTTTTTTACAATGTTTAAAAGTTTTAATTTACTAAAGGGAAAATATTTAGTTAGTGTAAATATTTTTAAAAACAAGCGAATATTAAATATTTTAAGAGGGCCATAAATGGATAGTTTATTCTTTATAGCTCTTTTGTTTATTATTGCCATGCATTATTCAATATACATTAATCCAAGTAATAAGTTTGCATGTGAGTTAATAGGGGAAAGTAATATAGGAAAAGATGACATTGTTATAAAGTTATCAAAGGTTAATCTCATTATATTGAAAACCTTAAAAACATTCTATATAATGTAATAGAAAAAGACTGTATTGTTGGGAGGTCGATTAAAATGATATATGTAATAAATAATAGCAATGACCCCTTTTTTAATCATGCTGCAGAAGAATATTTAATAGATAATTTTGATGAAGAAGTGTTTATGCTATGGATAAATAAACCTTCTATATTGATTGGAAGAAATCAAAATACCGTATCAGAAATAAATCTAGATTATGTTGAAGAAAATGGTATTATAGTAGTTAGGAGACTTTCAGGTGGAGGGACAGTATATAATGATTTAGGAAATATGAATTTTACCTTTATTACTTCTAGGGATACCACAAAACCACAAGTGAAAAATAAATTTGAAAAATTTGCATTACCTGTAGTAAAGGCACTTATATCCCTAGATGTAAATGCTGAATTTACAGGTAGGAATGATATAGCAATAGATGGAAAGAAAATTTCTGGAAATGCCCAATATTTTAGCAAGGACAAGCTTCTTCATCATGGGACTCTTTTATATGATTGTGATATGTCTAAATTATCTCTAGCGTTAAAGAGTAGACCAATAAAGTTTGTGGATAAATCGATAAAATCAACAGGAGCAAGAGTTACAAATATTTCTCATCATATGAAAAAAAAGATGAGCTTATCTGAATTTAGAAATTATTTGCAAGAATATATAATAAAGACTTATGACATAAAGACTATATATGAATTTAATAAAAAAGATTTATATGAAATTAATAAAATAGCTAAAAATAGATTTGCAACATGGGAATGGAATTATGGCAGAAGTCCAAATTATAAATATAAGAATTCTGTAAAATATCCAAGTGGAGTGATAGAATATCATTTAGAAGTTGAAAATGGGAAGATAGAGAATATTTCTATTTATGGAGATTTCTTTGGAGAGAAAAATATACAAGATTTGGAAAAAATCCTAATAGGAGTAAGGCATAGTGCAAAAGATATAGAGATTACTTTACATAAAATAGATATAGAAGATTATATCTATGGTATATTAATAAAGGAATTTATTGATGGATTAATGAATATAGAATCAAATATGGGAGGAGAATAATAGCTTTAAAGAAATAACATGGATTAGAGTAAAATGGATTATTACTACAGATGAAATTATTTCGGCAGAAGTTCTATGGAAAATAATGCATAAAAGATGGGATATTGACAATAATGCTTTTCATCAACTAAAAACATATTGGCATTTAACCTAATGAAATTGTATTTCTTTCCGTGTATTAGAGGCTTTAGAAAGAAAAGTATGCTTTATATAGATATTATTGAAGATATGAGAGATAAAAGATTTACAATAGAAGATAATTGGAATAATCCAATATTTATAAAAACATGATTTGAAAGTAAAATTGGAAATTAATTTTTTAGAATTTCTTGGGGTAGGGAGATTTTTATCTATTTTTATGACCTAACAGTCTTTAGAATTTCTATTTATTCAAATGAATGATAAAAAATGCTTTGTTCAATTACAAAAAATAAAGGAGTGTTAATATGCTATTTGAATCGTCTAGAATGTTTTTAAGGAAAATGACATCGGAAGATATAGAGGTATATCATAGATGGAGAAATGATATAGAGGTTATGAAATCCACTGCTCCATTTTTGGACATTTATCATATTGAAGAAACAGAAGAATTCGTTAATCAGGTAATTTTAGGTTCTCAATCTTCAAAGAGTTATATAATAGTGGAGAAAGAGTCTAACAAACCAATAGGGATTACTTCCTTAACTAATATAGATTACAAAAATCGTAGTGCTGAATTTATTATTGATATTGGGGATAAAACGTCATGGGGTAAAGGTTATGGAGCAGAGTCAATGAAATTGCTTCTTGATTACAGTTTTTTAGAAATGAATCTACATAGGGTATTTTTAAGGGTATTTTCATTTAATAATAGAGCTATTAAACTATACGAGAAGATGGGTTTTCAACATGAAGGAAGATCCCGAGAAAGTATTTTTCGAGAAGGAAAATGGCATGATATAATTCATATGTCAATTCTTCAAAATGAATATATTCAAAGAAATTAAAAGTTTAGAGTATAGAAATTTTGATTAAGTAAGATATTGAAGGATTACAATATTTATTATACAATTTACTTAGTATTTATAAGATAGTGAAAAATAAGTATGGAAACTTTAGTTAACAGTACTTTAGAGATTCTATCTGATACTATGATATAAAGAGATATAAGAGAAAGTTACTTCTCGGGCTGCACGTTTTGTAAGTTTTCGGCAATAGTTTTTTGCTGTGTATTTTAGGGTTTTCTTTGCCAAAAAGTAACACTGATGTTGTATGGTTTTATTGTCGGAAGAAGATAGCTCTATTAGGTTCACTCCCTTTCTGAGTGAAGTTCGGAAACAAGGGCTTTTCCCTTTTTTCTTTTTCACTCTGTATCCGTACGGAAGAAGGTGTTTTGTTGTGATTTTCAAAAATGGTTTTGAGAAAACGCAAAAATGTTCGCCACGGGAAATAACTTTTTTTGATAGGCTACATAGGCAATACGACAAAAAGGACACAGTGCTAACCGCCTAATAGCGCCGTATCCTTAAAAAAGAGCACACTTAATATATTCCCGTAAATCTATTTTTTTCAAAAGGAAAGCTGCGGCTTTGGTTGTTATCTCAAAACCACGGTTTTTTATTATACTGCAAGGCATATTCCCAATATGTTTTTGTTTGGGTACAGTACTTAATAGATAAAAAATAATAATCCAATTTATTATTTATCGTCTAAAGCGCAGTCCAAGGTAGTTTGACAATGAATTCTCAATGAGTTTAACAAGAGCTTATTTGTATCTTGCTGTCCTATTAATTGTGGCAATTCAGTACAACCTAAGATAACACCATCAACATCATAACGATTGATAATATCTAAAAATTGCTGCCTAGATTTATTTGATACTTTATTTATAACTAATTCTCCAAAGATGATATTTTCAATCACTTGCTTTTCATCATCGTTAGGGACAACAACATCAATGTCATATTTGCTAAAGCCTTTTTGATAAAAGTCACCTTGCATTGTATATAAAATACCTGTTAGTAAAACTTTTTTAAGTCCTTTTTGTTTGGCTTCTTTTGCTACCGATTCAACTATACTGATGATTGGTAATGGTATTTCATCAATAATGTTATCTAAAACGGAGTGAGGTGAATTAGCCGCCATAATCACAAAATCTGCACCAGCTTTTTTCAGATTTTCAAGTCCTTCTAATATATAAGATTGATATTCTTCTGTTTTGCGTTGATTTTCCAAATCAGTAAAATACTGAAAGTTTAAGCTGTTAATTAAGATTTCTGGATAATAGTAGTCATGGTATTTTTCATAGTATAGGTCGGTAATTGTCTTATAATAATGAATTGTTGAAGCTAAACTAATACCGCCTAAAATTCCAATTTTTTTCATACTTATTCGCCTCCCTTTGTTGTTTTAATTATAAATGATTGATTATCGATTGCTCTCATAGTTGCTAAAATACCGTCAAGGTGATCGTATTCATGTTGTAAAAGCTCAGATAAATCATCCTCTAAGTTCATATAACATTTTTGCCATTTGAGATCTAAATACTCAATTCTGCATTTTCTATGCCGCTGTACTTTTACCAGAAGATTAGGGAAAGACATACAATCATCTAAGACTGTCATCATTTCATCATCTAAAAAGTGGATAGACGGATTGATAAATACAATAGGTTTGTCAATAAACATATAAATAATTCTTTTTTGCACACCGATTTGTGGAGCGGCTATTGCCCTGCCTGCATGATATTTTTCTCTAAATGTCAATAGAGTATCATGTAAATCTTGAATTATTGGCAGTGTATCCGATAATTCTTCTTTTTGCACGGGTTTGCTAACCTCGTAAAGTTTTGGATTGCCAAGTAATAATATTTCTTTTTTCATTCTATCCCTCCATTCTTATGTACTATTATAGTATTGAAATTGTTTGGGTTCAATGGTAAAATTGTATGCAGAACAATATTGAAGGTGGAATGAATATGCCTGTCAACTCTTTTGAAAATTATCCAATGACATGGAAACCCAAAATAGAAAAGAATAATGAAAATCCGATTTATTTAGAGATTGCACAAGCCTTAGAAAATGACATTAGAAAGGGAATTTTGCAGCCGAATGATAAATTGCCGCCACAGCGAGAATTAGCTGACTTTTTAGATGTCAATTTAAGTACCATTGCAAGGGCTTTTAAGATATGTACATCAAAAGGACTTTTGAGTGGCGTTATCGGACGTGGTACATATATTGCAGCTGATGTTATGGCAAATATGCCTATGTTAGATGAAGCAGGATTAGAAAGTTGTATCAACATGGGGGCATCTCACCCTTTATATGAGCAAAATCATTATGTAGTTCAATCAATGAAACGACTTATAAAAAAGGCGAACATTGAAAATATATTAAAATATACGGAAACATCTGGCAGACTGTCACACAAAAAAAGTGCACAAAAATGGATTGAATACTTCGGACTTAAAACGGAATTAGAAAATATCGTTATTACATCAGGTTTGCAAAATTCACTGGCGATTCTTTTATCTTCGCTATTTCATTATGGAGATAAGATTGCAACAAATGAATTGATTTATCCAGGAATTAAAAATGTTGCAAATATGTTAGGCATACAGTTAATGCCTGTTCCTTATGATGATGAGAAAATAGATATTCAGGCTTTAGAGCAACTATGCAAATTAGAAAACATAAAAGGAATATTTGTAATTCCTGATTATCATAATCCCACAACCATAACTATGTCATTTGAGGAAAGAAAATCCCTTGCGGCTTTGGCTGAAAAATATGATTTATTATGCTTGGAAGATGGGACATATTCATTTTTGACAGAAATGAAAATCCTGCCTATTACTTCCTTAATTCCTGAGCGTAGCATTTATATTTCAACTATATCAAATTCCATTTGCGCTGGTTTACGTATTGCTTTTGTAGTTGCACCAACAAAAGTGATTATGCGTATTACAAACGCAATCAATAATATAAATGTTATGTCGTCACCATTTGAAGCAGAATTAGTATCACAAATGATTGAAAACGAATTAGCAATTAAAATTGTGGATGAAAAAATCAAAGAAATACAAGAAAGAAATAAGATAACTAATAAAGTTTTAGGCGGATATACTGTATGGGGAGATCTAAATAGTCAATTTCGCTGGCTCATGCTTCCTACGTTTTGGACGGGAACTCAATTTGAGAAAAAATTGAAGCAAAAAGGAGTACAGGTATTTTGTTGTGAACGATTTGTTGTTGGGAGCAATTCCATTGCACCTGCTGTGCGAATAGCAATCTGTACACCATCAACAATAAGAGACTTAGAAAAAGGATTATATATTATAAAAGAAACATTGGAAGATAATTAGTATAACGCTCAGTTGCATTTTATATTGTTCTATATTTCATTATAGAAAATATAATCTTATATAATAGGAATTGCATACTAGTTTAGGTTTAAGAATAGGATATGTAAAATGATATAGAGTTATATAATAATGCGTGAAGCAAAGCAACTTTATGACTTTTTGACAATCTATCAAAGTAGTACGAACAGGAAAGGGATTGATGAACGAATTAAGAGTGGATTAAGCAATAACTTAATCCACTCTTAATTATACATAAAAACAATACAAAAAACCGAAAAAAGAGATGATTTTTCTCCGACTCAGCCTATGGGCAACATGCTATAATAATAACATGAGCAGAAAACATAGATAAATCAACGATTCTAAAGCTCTATCCTAAAAAAATATGATCTTAGGAGGGTAAAATGAGCTATAAGAGAGCAGAACATATTCTGCCAGCAGAAATTATTGAACTAATTCAGAATTACGTTGATGGAGAATCTATATATATCCCCAGAAAAGATAACAATAGACGGGAATGGGGAGAAAGAACCAATATTCGTAATGAATTAGACACACGAAATCAACAAATATATGATGATTATCAACAAGGATATGAAATTATCGAATTAGTTAAAAAATACTTTTTATCTGAAAAAAGTATACAATGTATTATCCTTAAAATGAAAAAAACAGTTTGATAAGAATAAGTCAATATACTTTAAGTGTATTGGCTTATTCTTTTTTCTAAAAAAGTTTAAGGTAGAAATATGGTGTAAAAAGAACTAAAATAGACACATCCAATAGGAGAAAATTTAAGGAGGAAAAAGTATGTGGACACCTGTTTGATTTTCATAGCGAAGGCTGTTGCAAATAAATAACATAAGACATGTAATAGCTTTTAAATATTTCTGGTAAACAAAGGAGTACAAAATGGGCTATTTAAGGAAAATTGAATATAAGATTATGCAAAAGGATTCATATAAAATCATTCACAATTGTTCTGGATGTGGATGTAAAGCAACATGTTATAAAGTGATACGTGTATTAGGAAAATAGAAGATATAGATTATTTATATAATATCTTACAGAAAGGATGTTAGTATGAAAAATATTACTATAAGACAAGCAGGAAATAATGATATAAGAGGAATAAAAGATATTGTAAAGGAGGCCTTCGATAGATCGGGTAAGAATGAAGGATTGTCATTGGGGTCATTAGCAGTTAAGCCTTCGTATCAGCGTAAAGGAATTGGAAGAAGACTTATAGATTATGGATTGAAAAAAGCTAAAGAAATTGGGTTTGAATCTGCCTTAAAATATGGAATTGTATTATCTAATAATCATCCTGAGAATCCTTATTTAAAAATTAAATTTCTTGACATCAATAGGGAAGTATCTGGTAAGATGAGATTTTGTGACTCCTTTTATGATGGAAATGGAGAGTTACTATAGATATAGTCAACATTATTTAAAAAATCAAACATTAAAAGGTCTTAACTAGTCAATCATATGTTACACTTACTCATATATAATTTATATGCTTTGCCTAAATAATGAGCCTAAGAATATAGGATGATTTGTCAACGTGGTTTCCCTCGACGAATTATTCGATATTCTTTAAGATTAACTAGGCAATATCATATTTGTCTTTTAACTTAGTAACCATTTCTTCTGATGTTTTAAAATTTAATACATATTTAGCAGTATTATTATATTTGTATTCATGCCTTGCAACTGCCTTTATTAACTGTTTCTTACTATAAAAAGTGTGTCTATTATATAATATCTTGATCTACCCTATGGCTTCTTTCGACTCTACCATTTTGCCAAGGGGAATAAGGTCTTGTTCTTCTTAATGACATTTTTAACTGTTTTATAGCATTTTCAAATGAGTTCTTTTTATCTGTTCTTTCATCATCATTTGCAAATTCTGTCCCATTATCCGTTTGAATTGTATGTATCCTAAAGCCCATTTTAGATTCTAATTCTCTAAGAAACTTTGCTGTTTCATAAGTACTTTTTTCTTTATTTCTGTAACATATCTATTGTAACCTTATAAGATGTACTTCAAACACAAGATCCTTTATAGCATAAATAAAAATTGTTGAATAATTTTTATAAACTTAATTTACAGTATTTGAATATATTAATAATCGTTATGTCACTAAAATCATTTATAGGCATTAGCCTAGTATAAAAAATCAAAATAGTTATTTTATTTCATTGATATTTATCCAATTTACTGATATTTCTTTTATCATACAGTTAGCATCTATTACAGCTCTATTTGTTTTTGAAAATTTTCTATATTTTATCATTAAAAATGGATTCTTTGATAGTTTTTGTATGCAATAAAAAGAAAATTATAAAAATATTGAAAATTGTTTAAAGTGCCTGTATAATTGTATATATTTATCAATTATTCAAATTAAATAGAAGGAGGTTGAGAGCAAATGATTTATTCAGTCATAATAGTTACTTAAAAATTAAATTAGGGGGGATATGTAAAATGAAAAAAATTTAACCAAAATAACAACTATTATTTTATTAGTATTTTCTATGACACTAACAAATTTTTCAATGATTGTAAGAGCAGCTGAACCAAAGGCACAAGGAATACAGGAGGTGGAAGCATCTACTGTTAAAGAAGAAGTAAAGGATATAAAAGAGTCGATAAATCTACCGACATTAGAAAATATAGACAATTTAATAGACTCGGCAGAAGAAGTTAAACAAGAAGAAGATGTGGAGAAAATGCCTCCATTAAAGTTCCCGGAAATTAACACTATGAGTATTAAAGAGGGAAATAATTATCCAATTATTTTAGTTCATGGTTTTATGGGTTTTGGAAGAGATGAATTGTTAGGATATAAATATTGGGGTGGAACAGTTGATCTTCAAGAAAAATTAAATGCCTCAGGCCATAAGACTTATACAGCAACAGTAGGACCAGTATCTAGTAATTGGGATAGAGCTTGTGAACTTTACGCTTACATAGTAGGTGGAACAGTAGATTATGGAGAAGCTCATGCAAAAAAATTTAAACATAATAGATATGGAAGGACATATCCAGGTATATATAAAAATATAAGCAATGAAAATAAAATACATTTAATAGGTCATAGTATGGGTGGACAAACTATACGTACACTTACACAGCTGTTAAGTGAAGGCAGCAAAGAGGAAATAAATTGTGGACAAGAAAATATTTCACCATTATTTGAAGGAGGAAAGCATTGGGTTCATAGCATTACTACTATATCTACGCCTAATGATGGGACAACCTTATCAGATCTAATACCAGCAAAAGATTTATTAAGTTCTGCATTTGGTGCATTAGGAGCAATAACTGGTAAAAATAAGTTATTCAGCGCAGTATATGATTTTAAATTAGATCAATGGGGATTAAAAAAACAAAAGGCAGAATCTCAACGTGATTATATTAAAAGGGTTTTAGAAAGTGGTATTTGGAATAGGACAAAGGATATATCAACTTATGATTTATCCACAAAAGGTGCACAAGAACTCAATACATGGGTAAAGGCTCAACCAAACGTATATTATTTTTCCTGGATAACGCAAGCAACTAAAGAATCTAAACTTACAGGTCATTCCGTAGCACAAATTGGTCCAATGAATCCTCTATTTTATCCAACAGCAAACTTAATGGGTAGATATTCACGTAATAAAAAAGATCTTCCTATCATTGATAAGAAATGGTTTCCAAATGATGGTGTTGTAAATTGTATTAGTCAAAATGGACCTAAATTAGGTTCTAATGATGTTATTGAGCAATATAATAGCGGAGCTAAAATAGGACAATGGAATGTAATGCCTAGAATTATAAATACGGATCATATGGACATAGTAGGTACATTTGGTAACGTTAAAGACTGGTATATTGACTATGGAAACTTTTTAAGTAAATTGCCAAGATAAATAGATGAAATAATAAGATAAAACTAGCTTATTATATTTATGATAAGCTAGTTTTTTATACTGAAATTTACTTATACTAATTCGCGCCATTTATTTTCCATTAAAGGTGGTACATAGTTTTTCATTTGTTTGATTAATTCTAAAGGAGTGTCTGAAACTGAAATAAGCTTAATATTTGATTCATTCATGAAACCTTCAGTACAAGTGTTTTTAATCATATGTAAAAGAGGATCAAAGAAATTTGATATATTTAATATGACAATAGGCTTTTTATGAATACCAAGCTGAGCTCAACTAGATACTTCAAATAGTTCTTCAAAAATACCAAGCCCACCAGGAAGTGCTATAAATCCATCAGAAAGCTCAGCCATAGTTTGCTTCCTTTCATGCATGTTTTCAACTTCAATAAGTTTAGTCAAATTTTTATGAACCATTTCACCTGAGAAAAGCCCTTTAGGCATAACCCCAATAACTTTTCCGTTATTTCTTAAAACTTCATTTGATATCTCACCCATAAGGGCTATTCTTAAACCACCATATACTAATTCAATTTTGTTTTCAGCCAATATTTTACCTAGTAGTTTAGCACTTTCTTTATATTCAGAGCGTAAATCTAGATTAGAGCCAGAATAAACACAGATTCTTTTCATAAAAATTACCTCCTATAATGATGTTTTGTTGATAATGTGAAGTACAACTAAAGGATAAGATAGTAACCATTGCGGACTTGCTGCTGGAGAGATGGAACTAATACATCAAACATGATATCTCATCCTAAAGATCTATCTGATGAACTCATATATGCTATGAGGGATTGTAATAAAGTATGTAAACACCTACATTTGCCAGTTCAATCAGGTAGTGATAAAACATTAAAGAATATGAATAGAAAATATACTAAAGAAAAATATTTAAGACTTGTCGAAAAGATTAAAAATAAAATACTAGGCATTGCATTAACTATAGATATGATTGTAGGTTTTTCTGGCGAAACTGAAAAAGATTTTAAAGAAACTTTAGACTTAGTAAAGAAAGTTAAATATGATTCAACTTATACTTTCCTATACTCCATGGTATATTGAAAGGAGGAGCTATGAACAAATTTAAATCTAACCCATTTTATATGAAGGTATTTGGAGATTATACATTATTTACAGACCCTATGACAAAAGGGGGAGGAGAGAAGTTTACTTATCAGGTGCCAAGTTACCAAGCCTTAAAAGGGATAGTGGAGGCATGTTATTGGAAGCCTACATTTTATTATGTCATTGATTCTGTAAAGGCTTAAAGGTTTATCCTAAATTTTAATAAATGCCATGGAGAATTTACTACCGCAGTAGTTTTTGTACGGAGTCTATTATAGAGACCGATAAATCAAAATTTTAAGGAGGAAGTTATGAAAAAAACAGCTGTATTTTTATATGATAAATGTTGTCTTTTTGAGTTGACAGTGGCTTTAGAAATGTTACAGATGGCTCAAAAACCCATTACCTACTTTGCCACTGAATTACAGCCCATTCGTTCAGAAGAAGGTTTATTAGTTAAAGCAGATTGTACTTTGGAAGAATTGAATGTTAATGAGTATGATTCCCTTTTATTAACAGGTTCTTCTGATGCGAGAGGAGCAGTGGAAGATGTGAAAGTGTTACAATTTATCGATAAGTTTTACAAGAAAGAAGCTTTAATTGGTGCAATTTCTATCGCGCCTATATTTCTGCTAAAATTGGGACATTTGAAAGGTAAGCCCTTCATGATAGGTGTGGAAAAACACCATCTATATGAAGAAGGGGTGACGGAAGAGGATATGATACAAATGATAGGATGGAAGGCAGCTTGTGACGGTGCTGTTCCGGAAAAATATCTGAAAGCTGACAATATCATAACCTCTGTAGCTTTCGGATTTCGTCAATGGGCAATAGCTATCGGAAAAGAACTAGGTATTCCAGTTTATCCAGGATCTTTTGATTTAGAGAAAGAGTGATTTGTTTCTGTAAAATTTGATAAGTCTATTTACATTTTTCTATCAAGTTTATTTATAATAGACTCATACAAAAACTACTGCAGTAATTAATATTTTGATTCTAGGAAATAAGGGTTCTAAAGCGAAGTAATAATATTATAGATGATATATTTTCAAAATCCATTTATGATAGTTGTAGAGACGGGGCATAGTTCCCTACAATGCTTAGTAAAAGATTTCATGTTAGTCATAATAAATTTATGGGAATATTTTATCTTACAATACATGATAGGTATTTTATTTATAAATATTTGAATAAAACGTGTTAATACCAAACATGTAGTGTAAGTAATAAACATTAATTAAAGGATTTTTGGAATTTAGTAGAAAGCATTATCCTTGAATATAAGGAAAGAAAAGAATGGTTAAAAAATCATGGCATAAGAATGGATTTGTAGTAGAAAATAAGTTGGCATTTTTAGCCAACTTATTTTTATACATTGAATCTGAACAATACTACATCTCCATCTTGTATTATATAGTCTTTGCCCTCTAGGCGAACAAGGCCTTTTTCTTTTGCTTGAGTATTTCCACCTGCATTTATTAAATCTTTATAGTTTATAACTTCTGCTCTTATAAATCCTCTTTCCATATCTGTATGAATTTTTCCAGCAGCTTCAGGTGCTTTTGTTCCTTTTTTTATAGTCCAAGCTCTTACTTCTTGAGGACCAGCAGTTAAAAAGCTCATAAGGCCTAGTAGATCATAGCTAACTCTTATAAGTTTATCAAGTCCTGATTCTTTAAGTCCTAGTTCATCTAAGAATATGGCTCTTTCTTCTCCTTCTAGTTGAGCAATTTCTGATTCTATCTTTGCAGATATAATTACAGTTTTTGAATTTTCCTTTTTTGCATATTCTCTTACTTTAATTACATAGGGATTATCTTCATACCCATCTATTAAATCCTCTTCTGAAACATTGCACACATATAAAACCGGTTTCAATGAAAGGAGATTTAAGCTTTTTATAATACTATGTTCTTCTTTTGTAAAATCTAAGCTTCTAAGGGATGTACCTTCTTCAATATTTTTTTTAATTCTAGATAAAAGTTCATATTCTTTCTTGTAGCTTTTATCTCCTTTTAAATCCTTTTCTACTTTGGCAAGTCTTCTATCTATAACTTCTAAATCAGAAAGCATAAGCTCCAAATTTATAATTTCAATATCGTTTATAGGATCTATTCTTCCTTCTACATGAGTTACATTTTCATTTTCAAAGCATCTGATAACTTGAATGATAGACTCTACTTCACGAATATGTGAAAGAAATTTATTGCCTAAGCCTTCACCATTACTAGCCCCTTTTACTAAACCAGCAATATCGAAAAATTCAATAGTAGCTGGAGTGATTTTTTCTGGATTAACAAGCTCAGCTAATTCATCTAATCTTTCATCTGGCACAGGAACAATACCTACATTTGGTTCTATAGTGCAAAACGGGTAATTTTCTGCATCTGCCTTTGCAGCTGTTAATGCATTAAAGAGAGTGCTCTTTCCTACATTTGGTAGTCCTACTATTCCTAATTTCATTCCAATCTTCCTTTCGAGATTAAGTTGTTGTGTCATAAAACATTATATATTATGGTTTTTATTTATTCAATATGGAGTAGAGAATTTAAGGTTTTACTTTACATAGATTTTACTTTGTCTTAACTTGAATTTAACTATTTTAAACTAATATAAAATTGTAATAAGAAACGAGAGGAGAATGCAAATGAAAATTAGTAGCTTTAAGAAAGTAATATTAATCTTGTCTTTAGTATTAGTGATTTCTGTAGTGCTATCTGGTTGTAATAGTGATTCAAAAAAAGAGACTAATTCTGAAAGTAAAGGTTCAGAGTTAAAAGGGACGGTAAATATTGTAGGTTCTACATCTGTATCATTGTTGGCAGAAGAGTTAGGAAAAGAATTTAGTAAAAAAAATCCAGAAGTAAAGGTAAATGTACAAGGAGTTGGTTCTACAGCAGGAATTAAAGCTACAATTGATAAAACAGCAGATATTGGTATAAGTTCAAGGGATTTAAAAGATGAAGAAAAGAAGTCTGGAATAAAAGAACATATAATAGCTTACGATGGCATTATAGTAGCAGTACATCCTGAAAACAAAGTGGAAGATTTAGATATGGATACTATAAGTAAAATATTTACTGGGGAAATAAAAAATTGGAGTGAAGTTGGTGGAAGTAATGAAGAAATTTTAGTGGTTTCTAGAGAAGAAGGCTCAGGTACAAGAGGAGCTTTTGAAGAAATATTGGATTTTGATTCAGTTAGAGAAGATGCTCTTATCGCTGAAGGAAATGGAGCAGTTAAGGCCAATATAGCAAGTAAGAAAAACTCAATAGGATATTTGTCCTTATCTTATTTAGATGATACAACAAAAGGTCTTAAAATAGGCGGAGTAGAAGGAATAGTAGAAAAAATTAAATCTGGAGATTATAAAATTTCAAGACCATTTTTAATGCTTACAAATGGAGAGGAAGATTCTCTAATAAAAGAATTTATAGATTTTGTACTAAGTGAAGAAGGTCAAAAGATAGTAGGAGAAAAACAGATTACTGTGAAATAAATGGTGGGTACTAGAATTTAAATTTAATTAGTGCCAGTTCACGGATTTTAATTTATTAGGTCTTTCTTCCGAAAAAGCTTTGGAGAAAATAGGACTTAAATTTCATAAAACCCTATCGCGAATGATGGTTATTTTCTAAATTGATTGAAAATCAATTTCACAGGTTTTGTGAAAAACTTCTTCTCTATTTTCTAACCAAAGGCTTTTTAAGTCAATAGACCTAATAAATTAAAATTCTATAGCTATGTTATTTATTTTAAATATATTAATTCTAATGGCACAAAATGTGAGCAAATAGAAATAAAAGATGAGTGACTTAAAAAGTTTTGCCATGAAATAATCTGAATAAAATAGAAAATGCGTTAAGAAATTTTCACTATTTGAGCGAAGCGAGTTTGAAAATATTTAGCATTTTCTATTTTATGAGGATACTATTTCATCAAAACTTTTTTCGGAGCGAATTTTTATTTCTATTTGCGAAAATTCGCATTATGTTAAAAGAAAGTGTATATCTTATTATTTTAAATCTATGGATTGGTACTAATTCAAAAGAACTATACTAATTTAAAAAGAGGTGTAATATATGACCAAATCTAATTGGCAAGAAAAACTAAATGAAAAATTATTTTTAATAAGTGCACTAATTTCTATTATTTTAGTTTTTAGTATTACATTATTTATATTTATAAAAGGTGTACCTGCAATAAAAGAAATTGGGCTGAAAAGTTTTATATTAGGAACTAAATGGAAGCCTGGAAATGGTCAATATGGAATCTTACCTATGATACTAGGCTCAATATATGTAACTATAGGAGCTTGTATAATAGGAGTGCCTATAGGGGTATTTACAGCTATATATTTAAGTGAAATGGCTAATAAAAAAGTAGCGGATTTTTTAAGAAAAGTTGTAGAGTTATTAGCAGGCATACCTTCAGTAGTTTTTGGTTTCTTTGGACTTGTAACTATAGTTCCTATCATAGATAAAATATTTGGTGGAGGGGGAAATAGTCTTTTGGCTTCTTCAATAATACTTGGGATAATGATTTTGCCAACAATTATAAGTATTTCTGAAGCCTCTATGAGATCCGTTCCTAAGGAATATAAAGAAGGAGCATTGGCATTAGGCTCAACCCATTTAGACAGTATTTTCAAAGTAATATTGCCCTCTGCAAGTTCTGGAATATTTGCTTCTATTGTATTGGCATTAGGTAGAGCAATAGGTGAAACTATGGCTATTATATTAGTATCAGGTAATACTCCATTAATTCCTCATTCTGCTTTTGACAGAGTGAGAACATTGACTTCCAATATAGCCATAGAAATGGGATATGCGTATGGACTCCATCAAGAATCACTTTTTGCTACAGGTGTTATTTTATTTGTGTTTATAATGCTTATCAATGGAGTATTTATAGCATTTAGTAGAAAAGTAGGTGAAGCTAATGACAGATAAAAGTTTGCAATTGACAGGTAAAAGTTTACAAAGAAATCAAATAAATATTAAAAGTTTAAAAGAAAAATTTATTAAAGGGCTCATTTATTTTTCTGTATTTTTAACCTTTGGAATAGTTTTATGGATACTTGTTCATATAGTATTTAATGGATTTGTAAAGGCTAATAAGATGAATATTCTTAGTGGAGATGAAAGTATTTTACCTATTCTCATGAATACTTTTTATATTGTAGTATTAGCAGTATTTATTTCTACTCCTATAGGTATTTGGACAGCTATTTATTTAAATGAATATGCTGGAAAAAGTAAATTAGTCCATTTAATACGTTTTGCTATTCAAAGTTTGGCTGGCATACCTTCTATAATATTTGGACTTTTTGGAATGATTGTTTTTGTTGTAGGATTAAATCTTAATTGGTCTATACTTTCAGGGGCTTTGACCCTTAGTATTATGATTCTTCCTATAATAATTAAAACTACTGAAGAAGCTTTAAAAACAGTACCTCTATCTATAAGAGAAGGAAGCTTGGCATTAGGAGCTTCAAAACTTAGAACTATAAAAGGTGTGGTCATTCCTAGTGCTCTTCCTGGAATAATTATTTCGATTATTTTAAGTATAGGTAGAATAGTAGGAGAGACGGCGGCAGTTTATTTAACAGCTGGAATGGTACCTAGGTTAGCTGGTAGTCCCTTAGAATCTGGGAGAACTTTATCAGTACATTTATATATTTTAGCAAAAGAAGGAGTTTCTTTTGAAAGTGCTTATTTTACAGCTACTATTTTAGTTATATTTATATTATTTGTAAATATGATTTCAAATAAATTAGCTAAAAAGTATAACAAAAAGTTAAAAGGGAATTAAGGGGGAGTCATAATGAATAGCAAGATAATTGTGGACAATTTAAATTTTTATTATGGAAATATGAAAGTGCTTAATAGTATAGATATTTCCTTCTATGAAAATAGTATAACTGCTTTAATAGGACCTTCTGGATGTGGAAAGACAAGCTTTTTAAGAATATTAAACAGATTAAATGATACTGTATCTAATGTAAAAGTAGAAGGGAATATAGTATTGGATGGAACAGATATATATAAAGATATGGATCCTATAACTCTTAGAAAAAAGGTAGGAATGGTATTTCAAAAGCCAAATCCCTTTCCTATGAGTATATATGATAATGTAGCCTATGGGCCTAGGGTTCATGGAATAAAGAAAAAAAATGAATTAAATGAGATAGTTGAAAGGAGTTTAAAATCAGCTTTTCTATGGGATGAGGTAAAAGATAGATTAAATAAATCTGCATTGAGCCTTTCAGGAGGTCAACAACAAAGACTTTGTATAGCTAGAGCGTTGGCAGTGGAACCAGAGGTTATACTTATGGATGAGCCTACTTCTGCCCTTGATCCTATAGCCACATCAAAAATTGAAGATTTAATAACTACTTTAAAAGAAAATTATACAGTTATAATAGTTACTCACTCTATGCAACAGGCGGCTAGAATTTCAGATTATACGGCATTTTTTCTTTTAGGTAAATTAGTTGAGCATGAGAAAACTAAATATATTTTTGAATCTCCAAGGGATAAGAGAACTAAGGACTATATCACAGGCATGTTTGGCTAAAAGGCATAAATATGCCTGTGTTTTTTTAATATTTTTTGTTTTAAATGGAATAATAAAGTTTAAAGGAGGTTTTTTAATGAGGAAGATTAGAAGAAAGTTACTAGGTTTACTTATTATAGTTACAATAATGTCTTTATTTGCCATTGGATGTAAAAAAACAGATATAGAAAATTCAAAAGAAGAGCCAGAGAAAAAAGATGTAAGTACAAATATAGGAGGAAGTAAAAATAAGGAGTTAGTAGATAGGGGAGAAAATATTGCAGATAATTTAGTAGAGCTAATAGGTATAGAAGGAGCGACAGCAATAATATATGAAAATCAGGCTATAGTAGCTGTGGAGATAGCTGATAGTGTTGAATTAAATGAGGAATTGATTAATATGATAAAAGAAACTGCTATGAAAGCTGATGGACAAATAAAAGATGTTAAACTAATTGCAGATGACAAAACATTTGATATAATAGATAATATAGCTCAATCACTTATTAAAGGAGATAGTGTTAACAACTATAATACAGAAATAAATAAGATAGTTAAAAGGGCAAGATAATTGAAAGATATAGTCAAAACCTGGTCTTATGACTAGGTTTTTTCATATAATAACTAATAACTTATATTTTTATATTTAAATATGGGTAATATAAAAATAAATGGGTTAAGGAGGTAATTTTGTTGGCACCAATAAATGAAAGAATGAATATAGGTAAAGGAATAAATTTAAATCTAATTAAAACTAATAAGTTTAAATCAAATTTAGTAAGTCTTTATATGGAAATGCCTTTAGATAAGGATGATGTTACAAAGAATGCATTGATTCCCTTAGTTCTAAAAAGAGGTACGAATAAATATACTACTAATTTAGATATTGAAAGAAAATTGGAAGAATTATATGGAGCAGAATTCAGCTTAAATATTAATAAAAAAGGGGAAAGGCATGTATTAAGATTTACCATAGAAAGTCCAAAAGGTATTTATGTAGAAGATGAGAAATATTTTTATGATGTAATTGATTTTTTAAAGGAAATAGTATTTAATCCATATCTAGAGGAGAATAGTTTTAGTAAGAAATATGTAGAGCAAGAAAAAGAAAATTTAAAGAAAATAATAGAAGGAAAAATAAATGATAAAAGATCTTATGCTATAACTAGATGTATAGAGGAAATGTGCAAAAATGAAAAGTTCAGTATTTATGAATATGGTTATGTAGAAGATTTAGATTCTATTAATAATCAAAATTTATATAGCCGCTACGAATATATTTTAAATACTAGTCCTATAGAAATATTTTTTATTGGAGACTATGATGACAATATTGTAGAATATATGGAAGATACATTTAGAATAGATAGAGAAAATATAGTAGATGTTCCTAGGGAAAAAATTATAAATGGAGTACAGACTAAAAATATGGTCCGTGAAGATATGTCAATAAGCCAAGGAAAATTAGTAATGGGTTACAGAACAAGCATTCCCTATGAAGATGATCTCTATAATGCATTATTAGTTGCTAGTGAAATATTAGGTGGCGGGCCAAATTCAAAACTATTTAGAACTGTGAGAGAAAAGGAAAGCCTTGCATACTATATAGGTTCTATGGTATATAAATACAAATCTATAATGCTTATAGATGCAGGTATTGATTTTGATAAATATGAAAAGACATTGGAAATAACTAGAGGACAAATAGATGAATTGAAAAATGGAGTATTTACCGATGAGGATATAGAAATTGCGAAAAAATCTATAGTTACTTCTTTAAAATCTGTAACAGATAGCAATTATTTAATATCTGAATTCTTTTTAAGTCAAATATTATCCAATGACAATAGTACTATTGATGAAACAATAGAAAGCATTTTAAATGTGAATAAAGAAGAGATAATAGAAGCTTCTAATAAAATAAACATAGATACAATATACTTTTTAAGAAATGAAAATCTGTAATCTAGGAGGTATATACTTTGGATAAGAAAATATATAAAAACCAAAAAATAGATGAAGAAATGTTTTTCTATGAATCAGAAAGTGGCCTTAGAGTCTATTTAGTGCCTAAAAAAGGATATATGAAAAAACATGCTGTATTTGCAACTAAATATGGCTCAAATGACAATAAATTTATCCCTATAGGGAAAAAAGAAATGATTGAAGTTCCAGAAGGAATTGCTCATTTTCTAGAGCATAAATTATTTGAAGAACCAGATGAAAATATATTTGATCAGTTTTCAAAATTTGGTGCTAGTGTGAATGCCTATACAAATTTTAATCAAACAGCATATCTTTTTTCTTGCACTGACAATTTTTATGAAAGCTTGGAACTTTTAATTAAATTTGTTCAAAATCCATATTTTACTGATGAGAATGTAGATAAAGAAAAAGGTATAATAGCTCAGGAAATAAAAATGTATGAGGATAGTCCAGGATGGAAGGTGTTTTTTAATTGTTTAACAGGAATGTATCATAATCATCCTGTCAAAATAGATATAGCAGGTACTGTGGAAAGTATTCAAAAAATTGATAAAGAAACTCTTTATACCTGCTACAATACATTTTATCATCCTAAAAATATGGTTCTATTCTTAGTAGGAGATATATCTTTTGATGAAGTAATAAAAGTAGTAGAGAAATCTGAAAAAAAAGATATTAAAAATAATATAGAAGAAATAACTCGTATATATTCTGAAGAACCAAAGGAAATTAAAGAGAAATACATAGAGGAAAATTTAGTTACCTCTATACCTATATTTACTATAGGTTTTAAAGATGATGATGTAGGATTAGATGGAAAGAAATTAGTGAAAAAAGAAATTGCTACAAATATATTATTAGATATGTTATTTGGAAGAAGCTCTAAATTTTATCAGGAGCTTTATAATGAGGGACTTGTAGATAGTAGTTTTGGTGGACAGTATATTGGGCACAAAAGCTATGGGCATTCTATTATAGCGGGTCAATCATATAAGCCAGAAATAGTGCTTGAAAAGACAAATTTGTATTTAGAAAATATGAGAAATAAAGGATTAAATAAAGAAGATTTTGAAAGGATTAAAAAGAAAAATATAGGATCTAATATTATGGGCTTTAATTCAATAGATTTTATAGCTAATAATTTTATAAATTATTTATTCTTAGATTTTTCCTTTATTGATTATATAGATCTCTATGATTCCATATCCTTTGATGATATATCAAATAGATTTAATAATCACTATAGAAAAGATAATTATACATTATCTGTAGTAAAACCTGTTTAAATTCTTTTAAATTTTTCTATTTTATGTTATATTTAGGACGTAGGTATAGAAAGGGGGTTAATATATGGACCCTGTAGCTTTTAAAATATTTGGAATAGAGGTAATGTGGTATGGAATACTTATTTCTTCTGGTATCATAATAGGTGCAATACTTGCGTTTAGAGAAGCAAGAAGAGTGGGCTTTGATGAAGAAACATTAATAGATCTATTATTATATGCTATTCCCCTCTCTATAGTAGGTGCAAGAATATACTACGTAATCTTTAGTTGGGATTATTATGGCAATAATTTAAAAGAAATTTTCCACATGAGAGGTGGAGGATTAGCAATACATGGAGCTATTGCTGCTGCAGTAATAGTGACTGTGATATTTTGTAAGAAGAGGAAAGTAGATTTCTGGCAGGTAACAGATATAACTGCCCCAAGTATTATACTAGGTCAGGCTATTGGCAGATGGGGAAATTATATAAATCAGGAAGCTCATGGAGGACCGACAGATTTACCTTGGGGAATTATAGTTGATGGTGTAAAAGTTCATCCTACTTTCCTATATGAATCATTGTGGAATTTTATAGTTTTTTTCTATTTAATTTGGTATAGAAAAAACAAAGAAAAAGTAACAGGAGAAACTTTCCTATTGTATTTGATATTATATTCTATTGGAAGGTTTTTTATTGAAGGGCTTAGGACTGATAGTTTAATGCTAGGACCAATTCGAATAGCTCAACTTGTAAGCCTATCACTTATAGCTGTTTCTATATTGATTTTTTTCTACAGAAGAAAAAAATTATATAGGATTTAAAAGAGCAGCATATATTCTGCTCTTTTTTAATGTCTAAAAATAGCAAAATTACATTTATTATATAGATATTTAAACATTATTATAGTTTTTATGGAGTAGTAAAAAAAAGCTATTTAAAATCTAATTAAAATAGGACGGAAGTCCTAGATATTATTTAGATTTTTTTTATTTTTTTGAAGGATTTTACGAATAATTATAGAAATAAATAAGTGTGGAGTAAAGTGGTGAGAAGTGGGAGGTAGTGTAATCATTTTTTGGGGTGGATAAAATGTTTATTGGAGAATACCAACATAATTTAGATAATAAGGGAAGAGTTATTATTCCCTCTAAGTTGAGAGATGGACTAGGGGACAATTTTATAATGACTAAAGGATTAGATAACTGTTTATTTGTCTACCCAAAATCTGAATGGGGTATATTAGAAGAAAAGTTGAAATCACTACCTTTGACTAGCAGAGATGCTAGGGCATTTGTAAGATTTTTCTTTTCAGGAGCTACTGAATGTGAATTAGACAAACAGGGAAGAATCCTCATTCCTGCAAATTTAAGAAATCATTCAAAACTAGAAAGAGAAGCTGTAATAATAGGAGTTGGTACAAGAGTAGAAATTTGGAGTAAGGAAGAATGGGATATATACAATGAAGATGATAGTTTAAGTTATGAAAGTATAGCAGAAAAGATGGCTGAATTAGGGATATAAAAAATATATGGGAGTTGATAGATTGAATTTTGAACATATTCCTGTAATGCTTAATGAAGTACTAGAAGGACTTAATATAAAGGATGATGGAGTATATATAGATGGTACCTTAGGAGGTGCTGGTCATTCAATTGAAATTGTTAAAAGACTTAGTACAGGTAAGCTAATTGGGATAGATCAAGATGAAAATGCAATAAATAAATCTAAGGAAGTTTTATCTGATTATAGTGATAATGTGATTTTTGTACATGATAATTTTAAAAATATGAAAAATATATTAAATGAACTTGGGATAAAGAAAGTTGATGGGATACTTTTAGATTTAGGGGTATCATCTCATCAATTAGATGAAGAAGAAAGAGGTTTTTCATACAACAAAGATGCTCCTTTAGATATGAGGATGAATAGGGAGAGTTCTTTTTCAGCTTGGGATGTAGTTAATAAATATAATGAAAGACAATTAGAAAAAATTCTTTGGGACTTTGGAGAAGAAAAATGGGCAAAAAGGATAGCTAAATTTATAGTGGAGGGTCGTAAAGAAGGTCCAATAGATACTACATATGAATTAGTATCTATTATAAAAAAAGCTATACCAAAACAGGTAAGAAGTAAAGGTGGACATCCTGCAAGAAAAACTTTTCAAGCTATCCGTATAGAAGTAAATAGCGAATTGGATATTTTGAAAAATAGCATTTTAGATGCAAATAGCGTTTTATATGAAAAAGGGAGATTGTGTATCATTACCTTCCATTCATTGGAGGATAGGATAGTTAAAGATACATTTAAATATTTAAATAAAGATTGTATATGTCCACCAGAGTTTCCAATATGCAATTGTGATAAGAAAAAGGAATTGAAAATTTTAACAAGGAAACCAATAACACCTAGCAAGAAAGAAATAGGGACAAATCCAAGATCTAGAAGTGCTAAACTTCGAATAGGAGAGAAAGTTTAGTGTTCTAATTTTAGGGAGGTGTGAATAAATTTGTTAGTAGCTAAACGGGAAGAAAACCATTATTATACAGAAAGAAATAAGACGAGAAAGCCGAAGAAAAATAATAAAAATAAAAAAAATAAATCTAATGATAAATTGAAATTTTTACTTTGTGCAACTATAATATTATTAACTTGTCTATTTATTTTATTAAGATATACTTATATCACAAAAATGAGACTGGAAGTATCAAAACTGGAAAATGAAAAGAATCAATTAGAGAAGGAAAAACAGGAGGCAGTAGCTGAACTTGACAGAGTTAAAAGTGCTTCTAAAATAGAAGAAGATGCAAAGGTAAAGCTTGGCATGGATTATCCTACAGATGAACAAGTAGTTTATGTATCTATTGATGAACAAGGAATTAAAGATAATGAAGATAACAAAGAAGCAAAAGAAAAAGATGAGTTTTTTATAGTTGGGTATTTAAAAAATATGATGGATATAATATTAAAGAAATTCTAGGAGGTTCGGGCAAATGCCAGCACCTAGCAATAGGACTAAAAAACGATTAGTAATTATATTTTTTGTTGTATCATTTTTTGTTTTCGTGCTTATATTAAGATTAGGATATTTACAAATTGTAAAAGGTGAAGAGCTAAAAAAAGGTGCATTAGAACAATGGACTAAGGGTATTGATATAAAACCAAAAAGAGGAGTAATATATGATAGAAATGGCAAAAAAATGGCTATGAGCATTAGCTCTTACACCGTATGGAGTAGTCCAGCTGATATTAAAAATTCTAAAGAGACTGCTAAAGTAGTAGCTGAAATATTAGATATGGATGAAAAAGAGATTTACGAAAAAATAACCAAACAGCAGAGAGTAGAGAAAATTAAACAATGGATAACTAAAGAAGAAGCCGTAAAACTTAGAAAAGCTAATTTACCAGGCATAGAAATTATTGATGACAATAAAAGACATTATCCTTATGGAAATTTTGCAAGCCATATAATTGGATTTACAGATATTGACAATAATGGTTTATATGGTATTGAAAAAGTTTATGATAAATATTTAAATGGGACACCAGGAAAGTGGATAAAAACTACTGATGCAAAGGGAAGACAACTTCCATATGGTGGTGAGAAATTATATGAAGCAGAGGATGGCTTAAGTGTAGTACTTACTTTAGATGAAACTATACAGCATTTTGCTGAAAAGGCAGCATTAGAATCTCTTTTAAAGAATAATGCAAAAAATGTATCTGTTATTGTAATGGAACCTAAATCAGGAGATGTTTTAGCCATGGTTACTAAGCCAGATTATGATCCAAATAATCCAAGAGAACCAATAGATGAAGAAATAAAAGCACAGTGGAAGGATTTACCACATCAGGAACTTGAAAAAAGATGGTATGATATGTGGAGGAACTTTGCTATAAATGATGCATATGAACCGGGTTCTACTTTTAAGATCATAACAGCAGCTGCTGGTTTAGAAGAAAATGTGACAACTCCAAAGACAAGATTTCATTGTGGAGGTCAGATTAAAGGTATTCCAGGAGCAAATATAAAATGTTGGAGATGGTATAATCCTCATGGAAGTCAAACTTTTAAAGAAGGAGCTCAGAACTCCTGTAATGCTGTTTTTGTAGATGTAGGTAGAAAATTAGGAAGCGAAAAAATGCTTAAATATGTAAAAGCATTTGGATTTGGAGAAAATACGGAAATAGATTTGACTGGAGAACAGGCAGGAATTGTGCCAACAAATCCTAAAAATATGAAGGAGGTAAATCTTGCAACCATGTCTTATGGTCATGGAATTGCAGTGACTCCTATTCAACTTGTAACGGCTGTTTCAGCTGTAGCAAATGGTGGAGATTTAATGAAGCCTAGATTGGTGAAGGAATTGATAGATGAAGATGGAAAGGTTGTGCAAAGTTTTAAGCCAGAAGCTAGAAGAAAAGTTATATCTAAAGAGACTTCAGATACTCTATTAGATATACTAGAATCCGTAGTATCAGAAGGTACTGGTAAAAATGCTTATGTGCCTGGGTATAGAATAGCTGGAAAAACTGGAACAGCTCAAAAAGTAATAGATGGAAGATATGCTCCAGGTAAATATATTGCCTCTTTTGTGGCAGTAGCACCGGCAGATGATCCTAAGGTAGCTGTATTAGTAGTAGTGGATGAACCAGGTGGTGCAAGCTATTATGGAGGAAGTACTGCGGCTCCCACAGCTAGCGAGGTAGTTGAAGAAACATTGAAGTATCTAGATGTAAAACCTAAATACACTGAAAAAGAAAAAGAAGAACTGGCTAAAACAGTAGAAGTTCCAGATGTAAGAAATAAAAATATAGTAGATGCAGGTAAAATGTTGACAAAACTTGGTTTCAAATATAATACGGAAATACCAAATATTACAGAGGATGCAATAGTTATAGATCAATTTCCATTGCCAGGAACTAAAGTTAATGAAGGTTCTATTGTAGACTTATATTTTAATGAAAAGGGGAAAGAATCTAATGAGAAGATAATGCCAGATTTAAGTGGAAAGAATAGAGAAGAAGTAGTTAAAATTTTAGACGGTTTGAATGTGAAATATAACTTTAATGGAAATGGCATAGTAGTTGATCAAAAGCCTGAAGCAGGAATAGAAATTGATGAAAATATAACTGTAGAAGTTGAATTTTCAGATACTAAAGAGTAATATAGTAAAGGGCGACTTTTAAAGTTGCCTTTTAATTAATTTTTATAGTGGATCAGGTTTTAGAGAAGGATTTATTCTTAACTAAATACTGGATAATATAAAGGTATGTGCAAGAAAACTGAAGAGGTGAAAAGATGAAGATAAAAAACTTAATCGAAGGATTAGAGATAGAAAAAATTCATGGAGATTTGGAAAAAGATATAAAGGGAATTGGCTATAATTCAAGAAAGATTGACTTGGATTATTTATTTGTGGCTATAGAAGGATTTGAATCTGATGGTCATAAATATATACAAGAAGCAATAGAAAGAGGTGCTATTGCTTTAGTTGTTGAGAAGGATATTAAATTAGATAGAGAAGATATAACTATAATTAGAGTAGAAGATGGTAGAGATAGTTTAGCTAGAATAAGTTCAAATTTTTATGGAAAGCCATCACAAAATATGAAGGTTATAGGAGTAACAGGGACTAATGGAAAAACTTCTATAACTTATTTAGTTAAGAGTATATTAGATAGAGTCAACAAAAATACTGGAGTAATCGGTACTATGGGCAGTGTTATAGATGGAGAAGTATTAAGTACAGAAAATACAACTCCAGAATCATTATGGATACAAAGATATCTCTATACTATGCTGAAAGAAGGTACAAAACATTGTGTTATGGAAGTTTCTTCCCATTCTCTAGATTTAAAAAGAGTAGAATATTGTAATTTTGATATAGGGGTATTTACAAATTTAAGTAGAGATCATTTAGATTATCATAATACTGTAGAAAATTATTTTAATGCCAAATTAAAATTATTTTATATGACAAATAAATGCAATATAATTAATATAGATGATAAATATGGAAGAAGGATAATAGAAGAAACTAAGAATTTAGATATTTCTACAATTACTTATGGAATAGAAAAAAAATCTACTATATATGCTACAGACATAGAATATCATTTAAAAGGTGTAGATTTTAAATTAAATACACCTAAAGGTTCAATAGACATATCTTTTAATATTCCTGGAGAATTTAGTGTTTACAATGCATTGGCAGCTGCTAGTGTTGCATATTGTTATGGAATAGATCTAAAGGGCATAAAGGAAGGGTTGGAAGCTGTAGAAGGAATTAGAGGAAGATTTGAAATAGTTCCTACCAATGAAGATTTTTCGGTTATAATAGATTTTGCACATACTCCAGATGGACTTGAAAAAGTCTTATCCACAATAAAAGAATTTGCAGAGGGAAGAATAGTAGCTGTTTTTGGTGCAGGTGGAAATAGAGACAGAACAAAAAGACCTATTATGGGAGAATCAGTAGGGAAATATGCTGATTTTCTAATTGTAACTTCTGATAATCCTAGAAATGAAGAGCCAATGAGGATTATTGATGATGTAGTAGAAGGAGTTAAGAAAGTTAATAATAATTATATAAAAGTTGTAGATAGAAAAGAAGCTATAGAATATGCTATAAAAAATGCCAAACCCAAAGATATTATTTTGCTTGCAGGAAAGGGCCATGAGACATATACTATTATTGGCAATGAAGTTCTTCCTTTTGATGAAAGACAAATAGTTTTAGATTTTTTAAAGGAAATAAAGAATTAATTTATATATACTAGAGAGGAGAAAAAATAATGGTGGATTATACTGATACAATACGTACTATTGTTATTTCTTTTATTATAACTGTTATATTAGGGCCTATATTAATACCTGTTTTAAGAAAAATGAAAATTGGGCAAAGTATTAGAGAGGAAGGTCCAAAAACTCATTACAAAAAAAGTGGTACTCCTACTATGGGTGGAATTATTATGGTGATTGGACTTTTAATCACTATATTGACTTCAGGCATGTTAAATAGCGATATGTATATTTTACTTTTATCTACTTTTGGTTTTGGACTTATAGGATTTATTGATGATTTTATAAAAGTTGTAAAGAAAAGATCCTTGGGACTTAAACCCTATCAAAAGTTAATTGGTCAATTTGTTCTAGCAGCATTATTAGCTATTTATCAATCTAATACATCTATGTTAGGTACGAAGATAATTATCCCATTTGTAAGCAATAAATATTTGGATTTAGGAATGCTTTATATACCTTTTATAACATTTGTAGTAGTAGGTACTGTAAACAGTGTTAATTTGACAGATGGACTAGATGGATTGGCTACGGGAGTAACTTTAATAGTGCTATCTTTTTTTGGCCTAGTTTCTTTAAATTGGGGAATGGATAGTCTTTCTGTATTTGCTTCAGCATTAACTGGTGCATGCCTTGGGTTTTTAGTTTATAATGCATATCCTGCTAAAATTTTTATGGGTGATACAGGCTCTATGGCCTTAGGAGGAGCGGTATCTGCACTGGCAGTGCTTTTGAATTTACCCTTAATAATTCCTATTGTAGGAGGAATATATTTTGTGGAGGCATTGTCAGTAATAATACAGGTAACTTCTTATAAATTAACAGGAAAGAGAGTTTTTTTAATGAGTCCTCTTCACCATCATTTCGAACAAAAAGGATGGTCAGAAACTAGAGTTGTTGCAGTTTTTTGGATTACAACTGTTATACTTTGTTTGATTGGAGTAGCTAGTATAAATTAATTTTAGAAAGATAGGTGTTTTATATGGAGTTAGAAAACAAAACTGTACTCATATTAGGTTTAGGGATAAGTGGAGTATCAACTGTCAAAGCTTTAAATAAATTAGGGGCTGATATTATAATAAGTGATTTAAAGAAGAAAGAAGAGCTAGAAGAATTTTTAGAGGATATATCTCCCTACCCTGTAAAGCTTTTTTTAGGTACTAATGATATTCCATTAAATAATGTGGATTTAATTGTTAAAAGCCCTGGGATACCTTTTGATATACCAATAATTGAAAAAGCTAAAAAACTAGATATTGAAGTAATAAATGATTTAGAATTGGCTTACAGAATTATTCCTAAGAACAAATTTATAGCGATAACTGGAACTAACGGAAAAACTACTACTACTACATTGACAGGAGAAATTTTCAAAAAAGCTGGATATAGTTGTCATATTACAGGGAATATAGGAGTAGGAATACTTTGGGAGGCTGTGAACTCTAAAGAAGAAGATATATTTATAGTAGAAGCAAGTAGTTTTCAATTAGAAAGTACCGAAAAATTTAAACCTAAAGTAAGCACAATTTTAAACATAACTCCAGATCACATAAATTGGCATAAATCTTATAAAAATTATATCGATTGTAAGAAAAAAATATTTAAAAGTCAAGATGATACTGATTTTACTGTACTTAACTATGATGATGAGATATTAAGAAAATCAAAAGATAGTATAAACTCAAATATTATATGGTTTAGTGTAAATAATAAATTAGATGATGGAGTATATATTGATGGGGAAGATATAGTTATAAAAGATGGGGAAGAAGCTATTAAAGTTCTACCTTGGAAGGAAGTTAAGATGCCGGGAAAGCATAATTTAGAAAATGTACTATCCAGTATAGCTATAAGTTGGTCAATGGGCATAGATATAGAAGTTATAGAAGATGTTTTAAAAAATTTTGAAGGATTGGAACATAGAATAGAATATGTGACTAGTATTAAGGGTATAAAGTTTTATAATGATTCAAAGGGAACAAACCCAGTTTCTAGTATAGAAGCTATAAAGGCATTGGAAGATTCAATAATTCTTATAGCAGGAGGTAAGGATAAAGAATCTGATTTCGATGAATTTGTAGAAGTTTTTAAAGGTAGATTAAAATATTTAATTCTTTTAGGTGAGACTAGCAAAAAAATTAAAGAAACTGCAATTAAACATGGGTTCAATAATATATATATAGTAGGAAGTATAAAAGAAGCAGTTAATAAATCTTTTCAATTAGGAAATAGTGGAGATAAGATTCTACTTTCACCAGCTTGTGCTAGTTGGGATATGTATAAAAGTTTTGAAGAAAGGGGAAAAGATTTTAAGAAGGCTGTTTACAGTTTAAAGGAGGATTAGATAATGGCAAGAAAAAGGGCTAGTGACTTTACTTTACTTATATCTACCATATTATTAGTATTTATTGGTATAATTATGGTATTTAGCTCTAGTTGGCCAGATGCACTTCATAAATTGAAAGATGGTTATTATTTTTTAAGAAAGCAACTAATAGCAAGTTTCTTAGGATTGATAACTCTAGTTTTTTTTATGAATTTTAATTATAAAAAATTAAATAAAATAGCTTTACCTATTTTCATAATGTCTTTGCTTTCTGGATTGCTTATTTTTACACCTCTTGGAACAGAATTTCATGGAGCTAAGAGATGGGTTAAGGTAGGAGAATCATTTACTTTTATGCCTTCAGATATAATCAAGCTAGGAGCTATAATATATCTATCATCTTTATTAGCAAAGAAAAAAGATGATATTGAAAGCTTTTGGAAAGGGATTGTTCCTTCTCTAATTATTATAGGCTTGTCCTGTGGTTTGATTTTCCTACAAAGAGACTTTAGTACAAGTTTCACATTAGCTCTTACACTTTTAAGTATTATGTTTGTTGCCGGAACTAAGATGATCTATTTTGGAGGCCTTGTGCCGATAGGAGTACTAGGAGTCTACAAGGCTATATCAGGAGAAGAATTTAGATCTTTAAGAGTTAAAGCTTTTTTGGATCCCTTTGAGCATAAACTTGGGTATGGATGGCAAGCAGTCCAATCTCTATATGCCCTAGGTTCTGGAGGTTTATTTGGCTTAGGTCTAGGAAAGAGTAGACAAAAATTTTTCTATATACCAGAGCCTTATAATGATTTTATTTTTTCCATAATTGGGGAAGAACTTGGTTTCTTAGGTTCTCTTACAGTTATAATGTTGTTTTTATTAATTATATGGAGAGGTATTAAAATTGCTTTAAATATTGAAGATTTATTTGGATGTTTATTAGCTTCAGGAATTACGGCTCTTATTACCGTTCAGACCCTTATACATCTAGCAGTAGTTACATCTTCCGTTCCTACTACAGGGATTCCTTTGCCTTTAGTTAGTTATGGTGGAACATCTTTAATTCTTTATATGGGTTCTATAGGTATACTTCTAAATATATCAAGACATACAGAATTGGATAGGAGTTGAAAACAAATGAAATTTTTAATAACTGGTGGAGGAACTGGAGGACATATATATCCAGCTTTAGCCATTGCTAATGAAATAAGGGACAGATACAAGAATGCAGAAATATTATATGTTGGAACAGAAAAAGGAATGGAAAGCGAATTGGTTCCTAAGGAAGGTTTTGATTTTAGGACTGTAAGGGTGAAGGGCTTTCCTAGAAAAATATCAAAAGAAATTTTTAAGACTGTTAAAGAGTTGTTTTTAGGTCTTAATGATGCAAAAAAAATTATAAAGGAATTTCAACCGGATATAGTAATTGGCACTGGTGGTTATGTATGTGGTCCAGTAGTCTATATTGCCAGCAAAAAAAAGATACCAACTATTATACATGAGCAAAATGCATTTCCTGGAATGACTAATAAGATATTATCTAGATATGTAAATAAAATAGCATTAAGTTTTGAAGAGTCTAAAAAATATTTTAAGTATCCTGATAAAATGTACATAACAGGAAATCCAGTAAGAAAAAGCTTATTTTCAATAGATAAAGATAAAGCTTATGAAGAACTAAATATAAAATCAGATATTCCATTTTTGCTTTCTTTTGGAGGAAGTGGAGGACAAAAAAAATTAAATGACAGTATGTTTCATGTAATAAAGGAAAATATTAATAATTCTAATATACAAATACTTCATGTAACAGGTAAAAGATTTTATGATGATTTTATAAATAATTTAACTAAAGAAAATATAATTATAAAAGAAAACATTCAAGTACTTCCTTATTTTTTTGATATGCCAAAGGGTTTGAGTATTGCAGATTTAGTTATTACAAGTGCAGGCGCTATAACTCTTTCAGAAATAACTGCATTAGGAATACCAAGCATTATAATTCCTAAATCATACACAGCAGAAAATCATCAAGTATATAATGCAAAAGCTCTTGAAAAAAAAGGTGCTAGTGTAGTTATATTAGAAGAAAGTTTAACAGGAGAGGTTTTAGAAAATACTATTAAAGAGTTAATAAAAGATAAGGAAAAATTAAGTTCTATGAAAGAAAACAGCAAAAAACTTGGAAAGATAAAGGCAGTTAATGAGATTGTCGATATAATAGAGGAAATGATTTAATAAATTTTAGCTATGTAACACCTTTTTAGAATATGCATAGAATATATTATATCTAATATATAGTTGTTGCATATTCTGGAGGTGTTATGATGGGGAAATATATAATTAATGGAGACAAAAGATTAGTAGGTGAAGTTTCTGTGTCAGGGGCTAAAAATGCTGTTTTGCCTATTTTAGCAGCTACAATTGTTGGAGGTAATAGGAGTACCATTTTTAATACTCCAAATCTTAGAGATGTAGATATAATGGAAAAAATATTACTTTCCATTGGATGCAAAGTGGAAAGAATGGACAATATTATGTATGTTGATTCTAGAAATTTAAGTAGTACAAATATTCCAGATGAACTAGTAAGGGAAATGCGTTCTTCAATTATACTTATGGGTTCTATGCTAGCTAGATGTGGTGAGACAACTGTATCCTACCCAGGGGGTTGTGAAATTGGTCCAAGACCTATAGATTTACATCTAAAGGCATTGAGACAAATGGGAGCTGAAATAGATGAATCCCATGGCTTTTTATATTGTTGTTGTAAGGAACTAAAAGGTTGTGAAATACAATTAGATTATCCAAGTGTAGGTGCTACAGAAAACACTATATTGGCTGCTGTGAGAGCAAAGGGAACTACTATTATAAGGAATGCAGCAAGAGAACCAGAAATCATAGATTTACAAAATTATTTAAATAAATGTGGTGGAAAGGTATCTGGTGCTGGTACTAGTATTATAAGGGTTGAAGGAGTAGATAAATTTGAAGATGTAGAATATACAATTATGTCAGACAGAATAGTTACGGGAACTTATATGGCAGCATCAGCAATAACTGGTGGAGAAGTTGTAGTAAAAAATATTGAAACCAATCATATTCAAGCTATAGTAGCTAAATTAAAAGAGGCAGGTTGTTTAATATATAATGATAATAGTTCGTTGAAGGTTATAGGTCCTGAAAAGATAAACTGTATTGAAATGACGCAGACACTACCTTATCCAGGATTTCCTACGGATATGCAGGCCCAAATGATGGCTCTTTTAAGTATAGCCAATGGTACAAGTATTATATCAGAGACAGTTTTTGAAAATAGATTTAAGCATTCAGATGAACTAATAAGAATGGGAGCTAATATTAAAATAATAGGTAAGGTAGCTATAATAAAAGGGGTTAAAGAACTTACAGGTGCAAAAGTGACTTCAAAGGATTTAAGAGGTGGAGCAAGCTTAGTATTAGCAGGTTTAAAAGCCAAGGGAACTACTGAAGTTGAAGATATTTTTCATATAGAAAGAGGCTATGAAGATTTAGATAAAAACTTGAGAAAACTAGGAGCAGATATTGTGAAGATAGAATAAGCAGCTATTTGCTGCTGTAGTTTGCAAGGACAAGCACTAGGTGGTGTATTGAATGACTAAAAAGGTAAATGTTGATAAAAAATCAAAGAAGAAACAAAAAGGAATTATATTTTTTATATTTTTAATGATATTTTTTATTTTTATTATGATATCGTTTAAAACAAATTTATTCAATATATCCTCAATGGAAGTTGAGGGAAATGAAAATTTATCTGAAGAAGAAGTTGTTAATGCAGCAGGAAATTATGAAAATGAGAATATATTTAGGGTTAATACAAAGAAGATGGAGATGAATTTAAAATATCATCCTTATGTAAAGGAAGCAAATGTAAAGAGAAAATATCCTGATAAATTGGTAATTAAAGTCTTAGAGAGAAAAGAAAAATTTATTATACCTTATATGGAGTCTTATGTATATTCTGATGATGAAGGAATTATTTTAAGAATTGAATCTGAAGCTGATACAAAAAAAATACCAGCAATTAAAGGTATAGATATTGAAAGACCCAAGGTTAAAGACGAAGTTATTGTTAAAAATGATAGAGATTTAAATAATTTAAAAGAAATTATACAGACAGCTGATGAGTTTAAACTACTTCATCAAATAGAAAGTATTAATTTGTCAAAAAAGGAAAATATTAATATAGAATTAAGAAATGGAATTAAGGTTGCCTTTGGACCTTCAAATAATGTAAAATATAAATTAAGATACCTTTATAGTATATTAGAGGATATTTCAAAAAAAGACTTAAATTGTAAATACATATACTTTAATAAAGGGGAGAATCCAATTATAGTAACTGATGATAAATAGGAGGATTTAAATGAAAAAGGTTGAAGGACGAGTTGCAATTGCATTAGTATGTGTTTTCTTAGGTGTTATTTTAGCTATACAATTTAAGACTGTTAGCCAAACAATAGGCACAGGAGTTTTGCCTACTCAAAAATCTCAACAATTAGCTATTGAACTAAAGAAAATTCAAGAAGAAAGAGATGGACTTAGAAAAGAAATAGATGATATTGAAGAAAAAATCAGCCAGTATGAGAAAGGCGAATCAGAAAAGAATGTATATACTGAAAATCTATATAAGGATTTAGAAAAATATAGGATGTTTGCAGGTTATGCAGATTTGAAGGGACCAGGAGTAGTTTTGGAGATAAATGATCCACCTATGGATGTTCAACTTGGTGAAGAGTCTAGTATAATAGATGATTATGATATTATATTGCAAATAATAAGTGTTTTAAATGCTTCTGAAGCAGAAGCTATATCTATAAATGATCAAAGATACACTGCCTATACTGAAGTAGTTAGAGCTGGAAATCACATTGAAGTAAATGGAGTTTCTGTAGGTGCACCTATAGTAATAAAAGCTATTGGAGACCCTTCCTTGCTTGAATCTTCTCTAATTTTCAAGGGTGGCATATTATGGTATTTGGAAAATTATTCTGATTATATAGTTCAATTGAAGCAGGAAAAAAATATTGAAATTCCTAAATATAGAAAAACTCAAGAATTTACTTATGCAAAGCCTAAAGTTGACAGTGCCAATTAACAACCCTAGGGGGATGGATATGAAAAAAATTAGTAAATTTAATTCTATACTATTTGTTTTTAGTATACTTCTAGGTTTTTTAATTGTGACTCAAATGAAACAAAATGTAGAAAGTTATAATTTAGTTACTTTAAAATCTATTCAAGTTACTAAAAATGAGATAAATAATGCCCATGATGAGATAAAGGAAATGAAATCACTCATAGAAATTAAAAAAGGAGAATTGAAAAAAATAGAAAAAATAAAGGGCAATAGTAATGAAAATATACATGATGTTTTGATTGAAGGAGTTGAAGAGACAAAAGCTATTGCTGGGCTTACAGATATGGAGGGTCCAGGGATAGTGATTAAGATGCAAGATAATCAGGATACAGAAATTAAGGGAGTTGAAATTAGTGATGATGTAATTCATGACATGGATATACTTATGATATTAAATGATTTGAGAGTGGCTGGAGCTGAGGCAATAAGTATAAATGGTCAAAGAGTAATGCCTATGTCTGAAATTAAATGTGGAGGGCCTATAGTTAAAATCAATGGTAAAAGTTTGGGAACTCCTTTTATAATAAAGGCAATAGGTG
This sequence comes from Anaerosalibacter massiliensis, assembly GCF_024623155.1. Taxonomy (NCBI): domain Bacteria; kingdom Bacillati; phylum Bacillota; class Tissierellia; order Tissierellales; family Sporanaerobacteraceae; genus Anaerosalibacter; species Anaerosalibacter massiliensis. The sequence goes on along the minus strand of NZ_JANJZL010000001.1, from coordinate 344,345 downwards.
ATCCTAAGCTTTTATATGCTGCTGTCAATGCACCTGGAACTCATGGATATGAAATAAAAAATTTTAATAAAATAAATGTAAAATCCAATATGGAAGACAATGTTTTTATTCCTGGATATTCTGGCAGATTTAAATTTAAACATGCCAAACCTATAAAAGAAGGTGATTAAATTGTTATTTGCATTGTTAGGAATTTTAATAGGGGTAGTTGTTGGACTTATACTTCCCATAACCTATAGTCCAACTTATGCATTATATATATCAGTAGCAATACTAGCTTGCCTAGACTCAGTATTTGGAGGAGTAAGGGCAAATTTAGAAAACACATTTGACACTAGAATATTTATATCAGGTTTTTTTGGAAATGCAATATTAGCTGCTTTTTTAGCCTATATTGGTGATAGACTAGGAGTACCTTTATATTATGCAGCTATTTTTGCTTTTGGAGGAAGGTTATTTGACAATTTTGCATCTATTAGAAGAATACTTTTATTTAAAAGAGGTGCAAGGAAGAAGAAAGAGGAAATTAAAGAAGAATGATTAGAAGACTACTAGATATTCTAAAGTAGATTTAGGCTAAAGGGGGCATATTTATGGATGAGTTTATTACCTCTATTGACCTAGGTACTTCAAAGGTATGTGCTATTATCAGTGAAATAGATAAAAATAGACAACTCCAAATAGTAGGAGTTGGGACTTGCCCCTGTGAAGGGATTAAAAAGGGTATTGTAGTAGATATTGATTCTACCTCTAAGTCTATATTATATGCATTAGAACAGGCTGAAAATATGGCAAATATGGAAGTTAGTACAGCTTATGTAAATATACCTGGTGGATATACAAAGATTATAAGAAATAAGGGCATAATAGCTGTATCTGGCGAAGATAAGGAAATTGATTCTGAAGATATAGAAAGGGTGTTGAATTCAGCTGCCATTTTATCTATGCCACAAGATCAACATATAATAGATATTATTCCTGCCCAATATATAATAGATGGTTATGATGAAATAAGAGATCCTTTAGGGATGGTAGGAATTAGACTAGAGGCAGATGTAGATATTGTTATAGGTTCTACTACAACTATTTTAAACGCTGTTAAGAGTGCAAATGAAGTAGGTATGGAGGTTTTAGGACTAATACCTGAGCCTTTTGCAGTTTCCGAATCTGTATCTAACAAAGATGAAAGAGAGTTAGGAGTCTTGATAATAGATATAGGAGCTGGAACAAGTGATTTCTCAGTTTTTAAAAAAGATCAATTAAAATATAATGGTTTAGTTCCCATAGCAGGAAATCATATAACAAATGATATATCCGTTGGATTAAGAATTTCTTTTGATGAAAGTGAAGAAATAAAAAGAAAGTTTGGTATAGCTTATACCCCTTTGGCTAGCGATGAAAAAATGTTAAAGGTAAATCCTATTGGAATAGATCAGAAACTTAGTATTTCTGAAGCTCAATTGTCTACAATAATTGAAGCTAGATTAGGGGAAATTTTTGAAATGATTAATGAAGAACTTATAAAGAATGATTTGAAAAAAGAAATTTTAACTGGAATAGTATTAACTGGTGGAGGTGTTGGTTATTTTCCGGGTTCTAAAGAACTTGCTAAGGAAATATTTAATTTACCTGTAAGAATAGGTAAACCTAAATTTATAGGAATTGATGACCCAATATATTCGACAGGATTAGGATTGATTAATTATTCGCTTAAAAGAAAATTTAATTATTATATAGAACATAATGATTCAGAAGTTAAAAAAAGTAACTCTAGCAAAAAATCAGGAAACAATATTACATCATTTTTTAAGAAAATATGGGATGAATATTTTTAGCATTATTAGATAAGGGGGTTTATGACGTGTTTGACTTTGATGTGGAAGTAGAAGAATTTGCACATATTAAAGTTATAGGTGTTGGCGGAGGTGGCAACAACGCAGTAAATAGAATGGTTGAATGTGGTGTTAAAGGTGTTGAATTTATTGCCATAAATACGGACAAGCAAGCATTACAATCGTCCAAGGCAGAGACTAAGTTACAAATTGGAGAAAAATTAACTAAGGGATTGGGAGCAGGAGCCAATCCAGATATAGGAATGAAAGCGGCAGAAGAAAGTAGAAATGAAATTGCCGATGGATTAAAAGGGGCAGACATGATATTTATTACTGCTGGTATGGGAGGAGGTACTGGTACTGGTGCAGCACCTATAGTAGCAGAAATAGCAAAAGAAATAGGAATATTAACTGTAGGAGTAGTTACTAAGCCTTTTACTTTTGAAGGAAGAAGAAGAATGATCCACGCTGAAAAGGGTATTGATGAATTAAAAAACAAAGTGGATACATTAGTTACTATTCCAAATGATAGGTTGTTGCAAGTTGCAGAAAAAAAGACTACTATTGTAGAAGCATTTTCTATGGCTGATGAGGTGTTGAAACAAGGTATTCAAGGAATCTCAGATTTAATAGCTGTACCAGCCCTTATTAATTTAGATTTTGCTGATGTAAAGACTATTATGTATGATCAAGGAATAGCTCATATGGGCATTGGAAAGGCTACTGGAGATAATAGAGCACAAGACGCAGCAAGGCAGGCAATACAAAGTCCACTATTAGAAACTTCTATTGAAGGAGCGAAGGCAGTCCTTTTAAATATTACAGGTGGTGGAGATTTAGGAATATTTGAAGTTAATGAAGCAGCTGATTTAATTAGACAGTCAGTAGACCAAGATGCAAATATTATATTTGGAGCAGGAATTGATGATAGTTTAAATGAGGAAATACAAATTACTGTTATAGCTACTGGTTTTGGAGGTGGAAATAGAAAAACTCTAAAAAGCAAAGAAAAGCCTAGTGCAGATGAAAAACTGAAAACTAGAGAGGAAATATCAGATAGTCAATTTGACTTAGACAATCTTGATATACCTACTTTTTTAAGGAAAAAAGATAGATAAAGAAGAAAGTAAATATTATGTCAAAAAATCGTTTCTCAAAATAGAGAGGCGATTTTTTTTGAGCCTAAGAAGTGACAATATTTTCTAGATAAATAATATATAATATACATAAATTTATTTCTATATGAATAAAAGTAGAGTATAGGGTTTTTTAAAAGGGGGCATTGTATGTATATTTATGCTGAGTACTTAATTTTAGAAAATGCTATTATTAATTATATTATACTATATGTAACCAAAAAGATTACTAGAACCGAAACAAGTAAATTTAGGTTGATAATGGCAGCTTTTATAGGTGCAATCTATACTTTAGTAGTGTTTTTCCCATCTCTTAAATTTATGGTTAAATTTACAGTAAAGATTTCAATGTCAGTTTTAATTATTATAGTAGCTTTTAATCCAGAAAAATTTTCAGATTTTATCCGCCTATTATCTATGTTTTATGTGACAGCTTTTGTTTTTGCAGGTGCTACCTTTGCACTATTTTATGTAATAAATGGCAAGTTTTCAGTTTACAATGGAGTATTCTATATAACAGATTTTCCAGTGAAGTTTTTAATATTAGGAGTTTGTACATCTTTTATTTTAATAAAATATGTATTTAGTTATTTGCAAATAAAATTAGGTAAGAAAGATATTTTAACCAATATAATCATTAATTTAAATAATAAAAAAGCTAATATAGTAGCATTAGTTGACACAGGCAATTCTTTAAAGGAGCCTATTAGCCAAAGACCTGTAATAATAGTTGAATTTTTTGCTATAAAAGATTTGCTTCCAGAGAAGGTCCAGAGACTGTTCATGAATAATGATGATTTTGATTTAGATATTGTAACAGATATAATGCTAGAATCAATAGATGAAATAAACCTAAGAGTTATACCTTTTAAGGCTATAGGAACAGAGAGTGGTATGCTATTAGGGTTTAGTCCAGATGAAATTTTAATAGTAGATGAATTTGTAGAAAAGAAAATAGAAGAAGAAATAGTAGTGGGAATATATAATAATAAATTATCTAATGACAATAAATATAAGGGTTTACTTAACCCAGAAATTTTATACTAAGGGGATGACAATATCATGAGTAATTTAGTAAAAATCAGAATGAAAGTTAGTTTGTTTTTGTTGAAAACAGGGTCAAAGTATAAGCTATTAAGGGAAGTGTTTTATATAGGGAGTGGTGAAGTGCTTCCACCGCCTCTGAAACCAAAAGAAGAAAAAGAACTCATATGCCAATTAAAGGAAGATAATAGTGTGAAAGGTATACTTATAGAAAGAAACTTAAGACTGGTTGTTTATATAGCCAGAAAATTTGAAAATACAGGTATATGTGTAGAAGATTTAATCTCTATTGGAACAATAGGACTTATTAAAGCTGTTAATACTTTTAATCCAGAAAAAAAGATAAAACTTGCTACATATGCATCTAAATGCATTGAAAATGAGATACTTATGTATTTAAGAAGGAATAATAAGGTTAAATCTGAAGTTTCTTTTGACGAGCCTTTAAACATAGACTGGGACGGAAATGAACTATTGCTTTCAGATGTATTAGGAACTGATGCAGATATTATATTTAAATATCTAGAGGAGGAAATAGATAGAGAACTTTTAGATCAAGCTATGGAGAAACTTTCTGGTAGAGAGAAAAAGATAGTAGAACTTCGGTTTGGACTTAGAAATGGACAGGAGAAAACTCAAAAAGAAGTAGCTGATATATTAGGCATATCTCAATCTTATATTTCAAGACTTGAAAAAAGAATTATAAGAAGACTTGAAAAAGAGATAAGTAGAATGGTCTAATACTTGGATACAGGATTTTTCTTTAAAATGGTTAATCTATTTACATTAATTAATGAATAAAAAAAAGCATAAGGGTAATAATTTTATCTTAAAAGGGGCAAAAAATGGTGAAAGGGATGAAGATAAATAATGCGTAGCAACAAAGTAGAAATTTGTGGAGTAAATACATCAGAGTTGCCTGTTCTCACCAATGAAGAAATGCAAAAATTGTTTATAAAAATTAAAGCTGGAGACATGGAGGCAAGGGAAGAGTTTATCAATGGAAATTTAAGATTAGTTTTAAGCATTATTCAAAGATTCAATAAAAGGGGAGAACATGTAGATGATTTATTTCAAGTAGGTTGTATAGGTCTTATTAAGGCTATAGATAATTTTGATTTAAGTCATAATGTAAAATTTTCTACTTATGCTGTTCCTATGATAATTGGAGAAATTAGAAGATATTTAAGAGATAATAATTCTATTAGGGTTAGTAGATCTTTAAGAGATATAGCTTATAAAGCTTTGCAGTCAAGAGAACAATTTGTAAATAGGCATTCTAGAGAACCAACAGTAACAGAAATAGCAGAGGATTTAAATCTACCTAAAGAAGAGGTAGTTTTTGCTCTAGATGCTATACAAGAACCTATTTCACTATTTGAACCTATATATCATGATAGTGGGGATGCTATATATATAATGGATCAAGTAAAGGATGACAAAAGTGAAGATGAAGTTTGGCTTCAAGGAATTGCGTTAAGAGAAGCATTGGATAAATTAAATGATAGGGAAAAGCATATATTAAATTTGAGATTTTATGAAGGCAAAACCCAAATGGAAGTTGCAGATGAGATTGGAATATCACAAGCTCAAGTTTCTAGACTTGAGAAAAATGCATTGAAAAATATGAGGAAATTTATTTAAAAAATAATAGACTATTCATTCTCAATTATAATTGAGAATGAATAGATTTTTTATAGTTAAAGTTTTATTTAAGCAACAATTTGCTCAAACTTTCTTATATATATTTGAATTAATTCCTTTTCATCTATATCTGCACTTGGTTTATCTAATACTATTTGCCCACCATTTAGCATTATTATTCTATCGGAATATTTAAGAGCATCTTTTATATTATGAGAAATCATTATTGTTGTTATGGAATACTTTTCTATTAATTTTTTTGTCTTTTCCATTATTAGATTAGATGTTTTTGGATCTAATGCTGCTGTATGTTCATCTAACAATAATAGATCAGGATATTTCATAGTAGCCATAATTAGTGATAGAGCTTGTCTTTGACCACCAGATAGAAACTTTACTTTAGTATCTAATTTTTTTTCAAGCCCTAAACTTAAATCTTTTAATAGTTCAATATATTTATCTATATTTTCTTTTTTTAATAATTTTTTTAGAGTGAATTTTTCTCCTTTTTTATTAGCTAAGGACAAATTTTCTAAAATGGTAAGAGATGAAGATATGCCCATGGAAGGATTTTGATATACCCTTCCAATATATTTAGCCCTTTCTTCTTCTTTTAGTTTAGATATGTTTTTTTCTTTTAAAAATATATTGCCCTGATCTGCCAATATATTTCCACCAATTATATTGAAAAGAGTAGTTTTTCCACAGCCATTGGGACCAATTATAGCTGTAGATGTATTTGTTTCTACTTCTAAATTGAAATTATTAAATATATTTATTTGATTGTCCGTATTTGAGTTGAAACTTTTACATAGATTAGTTATTTTTAACATAATTTACTCCCCCTTTTCTTCTATTAAAGCTTAAGATATCTACTAGAAAATTATTATAGGATATAAATATTATTACTATTATTGCACTAATAGCTTTAAAATCAGTAGGCTCTAATCCTAAATCTAATACGATTCCTTCTATAAATTTATATATTATTGCACCTAGTATTGCTCTTGTTGTATTTTTAATTTTATTTGAATCTTTATTTATAGTATCTCCTATTATAATTGAAGCAAGGGCTACTACTATAATAGAACTACCCATAGTAATATCTACAAATCCTTGAAATTGGGATGCTAAAGCACCACTTAAAGCTACAAGTCCATTAGCTATCATCATTCCCATTGTTTTATACATGTTGATATTTTTTCCTAAAGCTTTTATAAAAGATTCATTATCCCCTGTTACTATCAATAAATAACCTGTTTCTGTTTTTAGAAATTGATCTAATATTATCTTTACAAATAATACAATTATAATTAGTACAACTAATGTAGAATTAAAATCAAAAATTGAATCATAACTAAATAGTGGTATATTAGCTTTTCCATTAGTCCTAAGATTTATAGAGTATAATATAGTCATAGTTAATATTCCAGACAAAAGAGGTTTTATTTTTAGCTTTGTAAAAAGTATAGATGTTAACAATCCAGCTAAAGAACCAAAGATGAAAGCCATTAAAGTACTTATTATCGGATTAACCCCCATATACATAAATTTTGCAAATATGAATGCTCCAAAGGGGAATGTTCCCTCTACAGAAAGATCTGCTATATCTAATATTTTATAGGTTATAAATACTCCCATAGCTAAAATAGAAAATATAAGTCCCTGTTCTAAGGATGTTATAATAAGTGAATTCATTAATAGTCCTCCATTCTTTACTTTTTATTTTCAACTTCTACAGCTTTTTTAAAAACAGGAAGGTTTGGATTTAATCCTAATTTATCTAAAGTATTTCTGTTAATCTTTGTTATAGTTTTTTCTGACACTTCAACAGGTATTTCAGAAATATCTTTTTTATCTACAAGTATTTTTTTTGCCATTTGTCCTGTTTGTTTTCCTAATTCATAATAGCTGATTCCATTTGTAATAAGGGCACCGCCTCTTACTTGTGTTTCTTCAGCAGAGACTGTTATCATCTTGTTTTCTATAGCTGTTTTTGATATTAATTCTATTGATGAAGCTACCATATTATCAGTAAGAAGATATAAAGCATCTGCTTTTTTCATTATGGAATTTAGAGCTTGAGGAAGTTCATTTACATTACTTACTCCAATAGTTACAACTTTCAGATCTTCGCTAGATGCCAATTTATTTACTTCTTCTATTTGAATTTCAGAATTTGTTTCACTAGTGTTGTACAATATACCTATAGTTTTGATATTAGGGTCAATTTCTTTAAACATTTTTAGTTGAGAAGCTGTAGGAGCCATGTCAGATGTTCCAGTTACATTTTCGTTGATATTTTCCCAATCTTCAATTATTTCTGATTTTACTGGATCAGTTACTGCACTAAATAATATAGGTATATTTCTTGTAACTTGCTTAGCACTTTGTGCAGCAGGCGTTGCTATTGCAAATATTAAGTCCATTTTATTTTTTGAAAAAATTTGAGCTATACTAACTGTATTTGCAATATCTCCTTGAGAATTTTGATAGTTTATTTCCACATTAACTCCAAGATTTTTTAACTCATCTTCAAAACCTTCCCTTACTTCGTCTAACGCTGGATGTTCCGATAATTGGCTAATTCCAATTTTAAATACTTCATTTCCTGATGTATTATTGTCTTTTTTACTATTTACATTACATCCTGTGAAAATTATTGTACTTGCTAGTATTATTAGTACTAATATGCTACTAAGTTTATATTTTTTCATTTTTGTTTCCTCCTTTAAAATTAATAATAAAAAAATCTTCCATCCCTATAAACATAATTTTTATTATGTTTATAGGGACGAAAGATTTTATCCGTGGTACCACCCTTATTATGACAGTGTCATCACTTAATCAGACCTAACAGTCCTATCCCCTATAACGATGGGCTTTCGAATCCGTCTACTTGAATAATCGTTTAACGAATCTGCTTTGGAGTGAATATTACATATCCTCTTATTGCTGGCTCTCACCTTTCCCAACTCTCTTTAAATAAGATAAGATATCTTTTTCTCCATCATAGCATTTATATATTGGATATTATAATAATACTTTAAAACATTAATGTCAAGAGTTATTGAAAATATTTTTAATATAAAATAATACTATACTAGAAATAAAGTAGTCATATTTTATATATCTATAAAAATATACATAGTAGAAGACAAGTATTAAAAGGTGGTGGAATAATGATTAAAATATCAGAATTAAGAGAGAAGGAAATTATAAATATAAGAGATGGTTCTAGGCTAGGATATATAGATGATGTGAAAGTAGATTTAGATAAGGGAGAAGTAACGGGCATAATAATACCTGGTCCAGGAAAAGTTTTTAGTTTATTTGGTAAAAATCAAGATGTAGTTATAAATTGGAATGATATTATAAAAATTGGAATAGACACTATTTTAATAGACTTCAAAGAAGCTGAATAAATCTATATTAGACAATTTTTAATCTATATATTATAATAATATAACCAGATGGTTAGTTATTAAGAGTGTATAATGTGAAAAAGAGGTGAAACCATGAAATGCCCTTTTTGTAATTTTTACGAAACTAAAGTAATTGATTCAAGACCTACTGATGAAGGACAAGCAATTAGGAGAAGAAGAGAATGCATTAATTGTAGTAAAAGATTTACAACTTATGAAAAAATAGAAGAAATACCTTTGATTGTAGTAAAGAAAGATGGGAATAGACAACCTTATGATAGGAATAAATTACTTACTGGAATAATAAAAGCTTGTGAGAAACGTCCAGTATCTATGAAAGTTATAGAACAGATAGTTGATCATGTTGAAAAAACATTGTACAATTCCATGGAAAAAGAAGTAACTAGTAAGTACATTGGCGAAATGGTAATGAATAAATTAAAAAATGTAGATGAAGTATCTTATGTAAGGTATGCCTCTGTATATAGGCAATTCAAGGATATAAATACTTTCATGGATGAATTAAAAAAACTTTTAGATGAAGAATAAAGAATAGTTCAGGACTTTACTATTTAGTAGGGTCCTATTTATTTAAGAGAGGTGAGGAAATGGGATTTAGACTTATGTCCAATAATGAAAATATTCAGTATTATGTAATAGAGTCCTTTAATAAATCTAATAAGGTTGATCATCTTTTTTCAACTAGAATTGGTTGGAACAACAATAATTTTTCAAAGAATATCTCAAAATTATTTAATGTAAAAGAAGAAAATATAGTTTTTTCAAATCAAGTTCATGGAACTAATATTGGGTATATAAAAGATATAGAAAAATACAAAAATGAAATATTTCCTAAAGGAGTAGATGGTTTAATTACTGATAGGAAAGATATAGTTTTAGTCACATATTATGCTGATTGTGTTCCGTTGTTTTTTCTAGATATTAAAAACGAAATTATAGCATTAGCCCATGCAGGTTGGAGGGGGACAGTCAAAAATATTGGAGGTAAAATGGTAGATTTAATGGTGAATAAATTCAATTCTAATCCAAAAAATATATTTATTGGAATAGGTCCTTCTATTGGTCCTTGTTGTTACGAGGTAGGAGAGAATGTATATAATGAGTTTAAGAAAAATTATAGTTTTTATGAAGAATTGTTTGTGACGAAAAAAGTTAATAAGTGGTATTTAAATTTATGGGAAGCAAATAGAATATTATTATATAATAAAGGTATACCTAATGGAAATATTACAGTTAGCAATATTTGTACTAGTTGTAATAATGATAAACTCTATTCATATAGAAAAGAAAATGGGACTCAAAATAGAATGATATCAGCTATTAAACTAAAGCATTAGTATGGAGGTAAAAAAATGAATGAGAAAATTTTAGTTGTTGATGACGAGGAACATATTGTTCAACTTCTAAAATATAATTTGGAAGGTAATGGCTATATAGTAGGAGAAGCCTATACTGGAAGGGAAGTTTTAGATATAGTTCAAAGAGAAAAGTTTGATCTTATAATATTAGATCTTATGCTTCCAGAATTAGATGGGATTGAAGTATGTAAAAAACTAAAAAGGGATGTATTAACAAGTAGTATTCCAATTATTATGTTAACTGCTAAAAGTGGAGAAATGGATAAGGTTTTGGGATTAGAAATCGGTGCTGATGACTATATTACAAAGCCTTTTAGTATTAGGGAACTTCTTGCAAGGGTTAAGGTGATTTTAAGACGTATAGAAAAAAAAGAAAATATTAAAAATGGAGAATTGAAAATAGGAGATGTAGTTATAGATTTAGATAGCCATGAAGTAAGAAAAAAAGAAGAGTATATAGATTTAACATATAAGGAATTTGAATTGTTAAAAGTATTGGTAGAAAATAGGGGAAAAGCATTGTCTAGAAATACACTTTTAGATATAGTGTGGGGATATGATTATTTTGGGGAGACTAGAACTGTGGATGTGCATATTAGAAATTTAAGAAAAAAGATAGAAGATAATGATAAAGAACCTAAGTATATTGAGACCATAAGAGGAATAGGTTATAAAATGAGATAGGTGATATTATGAGGAAAAAAATTTTTATCGTTTTTTCTTTTCTCGCATTGATAGCATTAATAACTACAGGAATACTATCTTTAAGTTTTCAAAAAATGATTAGCTTAAAAGTTTTAGAAGATAAATTAGATTCAAATGTTTTAATGGTTAAAAAAGCAGTTGAAGAAGAAAATATAGATAATAGAAATTTAGATATAGTAGCAAAAGAATATTCAAGATTAGTTGATGCCAGAGTTGTATTCATGGACGAAGATGGAAACGTAATAGGGGATAGTGCTGAAAAAGAAGAGAGGGCTTTAAAGGATGAATATATAGTAAAAGATATGATATCTTCAAATGTATCTCTTGACAATAAAAATGGTAATATTTCTAGTATTAGAATTTCAGTAGATTCCAGTGATGCAGATAAGTTAAATAAAAACTATGTAAAATATTTATTTATATCAGCTTTTATAGGTTTCATAGTAGCTTTTATTATTGGGCTTAGATATATGAGATATGCTACTGATCCTTATAAAGAGCTAACAAAGGCTATGAAGAATATTTCAAATGGAAATTATGGAGAAAAACTTCATTTTCAAGAATATAGCGAGTTGGGAGTTTTAGCAAATAGTTTTAATGATATGAGTGTGAAATTAGATGATACAATTGAAAAATTGCAGGAAAGCAATACAAAGCTTAAAGCTACACTTACAAGTATAGTTGATGGTCTTATAGCCTTGGACAATAATTTGAATTTTATTTTAATCAATCCAGTTGCAGAGAAAATATTTGATATAGAAGGGCATAAAATTATGGGAAAAAATATATATGATGTTTTTTCTGAAGAGGAAATATTTAAAATATTTCAAGACTATCCTATTGACAATTTTACTTGGGAAAAAGAATTAGAAATATATGAACCTGAATATAAAGTATTAAATGTATATGCAAATCCTATTATTTTAAACAATGATCCTACTCGAAAATTAGGAATGGTATATTTATTCCAAGATGTAACTAAAGTAAAGAAATTGGAAAGTGTAAGAGAAGATTTTGTTGCTAATGTATCACATGAGTTAAAAACTCCACTTACATCTATAAAAGGATTTATTGAAACTTTAAAAGATGGAGCTATAGAAGATAAGAAAGTATCCCATAAGTTTTTAAATATTATCCATGTAGAAGTTGAAAGATTAGATTGTCTAGTTAACGACTTATTACTTCTTTCGGAAATTGAAAGTAAAAATAGGGATTTAGTTTATGAGTATTTTGATGTTAAAGAAGCTATAGAAGATCTATTTCAGTTTCTAGATAAAATTGCAGAAAAGAAGGATATTGTATTAGAAAAAGAAATAGAGAAAGATATTCCAGAGGTATATGGAAGCTACAATTATTTTAAGCAGATGCTTATGAATTTAGTAGATAATGCTATTAAATATACTCCTAGTGGAGGAAAAGTAAAAATTTTAGCATTTAAAGAAGGGAAAGATTTAACAGTTCAAATTAAAGACACAGGCATAGGAATTGATAAAAAACATCAAGATAGGTTGTTTGAAAGGTTTTATAGAGTAGATAAAGCAAGAAGTAGGCAAGTTGGAGGAACCGGATTAGGACTAGCTATTGTGAAACATATAGTTTTAATCTTTAATGGAACTTTGGATTTAGAAAGTGCACCAAATGAGGGCTCAATATTTACTATTAAAATTCCTTTGAATAATAATGAATATTTTAGAGGTTGATAATATGGAGATAAGAGATTTTAATAAAATAATACTGCAAAATATCTTGCAGTATGGAGATATAGGAATACATGTTATAAATAATAGTAGAAAAACAATTGTATATAATGAGGCAATGTCAAAACTAGAGGGATTAAAAGAAGAAATAGTTAAGAATAGGGATTTATTAGAAGTTTTTCCTAGCTTGGACGAGGAAAGTAGTACTTTAATCAATGTAGTGAGAACAGGAAAGCCAATATTAAATAGAACTCAAACATATTTAAATTTAAAGGGACAGAAAATAGTTACAGTTAATTCTACATTGCCACTTATACATGAAGGAAATACTGTAGGAGCTTTAGAAATTGCTAAAAATATAACATATATTAAAGAATTATCTGATCAATTAATTGATTTACAGGCTGAATTAAATAATAAAAAGAAGAAGAAACAAAATAAAACTATTAAAAAATATAAATTTAAAGATATAATAGGAAATAATAAAGAATTAAAGAAGGCTATAGAATTAGGAAGAAGAGGAAGCAAATCTAAATCAAGTGTGTTAATATATGGAGAAACTGGCTCAGGAAAGGAATTATTTGCTCAAAGTATTCACTATGATGGAGCCAGAAAGAAAGAACCCTTTATAGCTCAAAACTGTGCTGCTATCCCAGATTCTCTTCTTGAGGGTATATTATTTGGCACAAAAAAAGGTGGCTTTACAGGAGCTGTAGATAAACCAGGAATATTTGAACAAGCTAATGGTGGCACTCTTATGTTAGATGAAATAAATTCTATGACTCTACCCTTACAAGCAAAACTTTTAAGAGTATTGCAAGAAGGTTATATTAGGAGAATAGGGGGAATTAAGGATATACCTGTTGATGTGAAAATAATAGCTACTACTAATGAAGAACCATTAGAGAGTGTGAAAAAGGGAACTTTGAGGAAGGATCTATATTATAGATTAAATGTAATATATATTGCTATTCCTTCATTGAGGGAGAGGCTAGATGATATTTCCTTATTATGTGAATATTTTATTGAAAAATATAATAGAGAACTTAATAAAAATGTATGGTTAATATCTGAAGAAGTTTTATCATGTTTTCAAAATTATTCATGGCCTGGTAATGTTAGAGAGTTAGAAAATGCTATAGAATCTGCTATGAATTATATATTAGATGATGAACATGTTTTAAAGAAAGAGCATTTTATTTCTACTAAACGTATATTAGAATCTAATCCAAAAACTAATTTATTTAAATATATTGATGAGGGAAAGGTTCTTCCAGAACTAATGAATGATATTGAAAAAAAGATTATTGTAGAGGCTCTATCTAAAAATGAAAACAATATATCTAAGGCAGCTAGAAATTTAGGGATAAAAAGACAGACATTGCAGCATAAACTTAAAAAATATGAATTATAACCATGTAGACGCAATAAATTTTGCATTATATTGCAAAAAAAATTGCGTCTATGTGGTTTTTTCACTATAATAATAATGAAAAACCATATATTTTGACAAAATATATGGTTTAAATAGGCTTTTTGGTTGGCATATATATTGCAATTGTATATGGTAGTTGATATTGTGATAGTAAAAAGATTATAAAAAATAGATTATGGAGGTGCTTTTTGTGAAAAAGGAAAATGTAAAGGTTATTCTTTGGGGTTTTGGTGCAATGGGAAGTGGTATGGCAGAAGTATTACTTAAGAAGAAAGGTATAGAAATAGTAGGAGTTTGTGATATGTATCCTAAGATAGTTAATAAGAGTATGTATGAAATCTTGGGGATAGAAAAAGGGGATAGGAAAGAAGTAATTATTAGTGATAATATTGAGGAAACCATAAAAGAAGGAGCAGCAGATATTGTACTTATTGCTACAGATTCCTTTGTAAAAGGTGTATTTGATAAGGTTAAATTTTGTTTAGAAAGAAAGATAAATGTTATAACTACTGCTGAAGAAATGGCTTATCCTCAGGCACAAGAATTAGAACTTTCTAAGGAACTTGATGAAATAGCTAAGAAAAATGGAGTCACAGTTTTGGGAACTGGAATAAATCCAGGTCTTATAATGGATTTATTAGTAGTGGCCCTTACAGGTGCATGTGCAGATGTAGATTCTATTAAAGCAGAGAGAGTTAATAATCTTTCACCATTTGGGCCAGCTGTTATGAGTGAACAAGGTGTTGGAATAACTGAAGATGAATTTAATGCAAGGGTAAAAGATGGTTCATTGGCAGGACATGTAGGTTTTCCAGAGTCAATAAATATGATTAGTGATGCTTTAGGATGGAAACTGAGTGGTGAAATAAAGCAAACAATGGAGCCAATAGTTTCAAACGTATATAGGAAAGCTCCATATGCAGAAGTAGAAAAAGGAAATGTAGCTGGATGTAAAATGTTAGGCCATGGATATGTAGATGGTGAAGAAAAAATAACAATGGTTCATCCACAGCAAGTTGAACCTCAGCTTGAAGGTGTAGATACAGGAGATTATATAACTATTAAAGGAAATCCAGATATAAATATGGCTATAAAACCAGAAATACCTGGTGGAATAGGTACTATTGCTATGTGCATAAATATGATTCCACAAGTAATAAATGCTAACCCAGGTTTAAAAACCATGCTCGATTTACCAGTACCTAGAGCTATTATGGGAGATATGAGGGACTATATTGAAGATTAATTATATTTTTAGAAAGAAGGAGGTACATTGAAATGGATGCTAAAAAAGGTAGTTGGGTGAGAATTCACAATATAGTTTTAAAACCTGAAGATAGATCTCCAAATTTACCAGAGGATACCAAGAAAGTACCTTTAGAAATGTGGGATAAAGGCTTTCTTTTAAATGAATTTGCTAATATAGGAGATATAGTAGAAGTTGAAACTTATATAGGAAGAAAAGTAGAAGGGAAATTAGTAGAGATAAATCCTTATTATGAACATGATTTTGGTAAATGTGTACCTGAATTATTATATATAGGTAGACAGCTTAGAGGTTATCTGGAAGGAAGTGCTCAAGATGAGTAAAGATATGAGTTTTGAGGCTGTAATGGCAAGAAGATCGGAAACAATGAAAAAGGCCATTGGAATAGATTATAGTCATTTTGAATCTGGGAGTATTGCTTTTGATTATGAAAGAATGATGAAAGAAACAGGTTATAGTTTGGAAGAAATACAAGAGATTCAAAAGGAAACGGGAGTAGGAAATACACCGGTTCTTGAACTTAGAAATTTAACTAAATTAGCTAGAAAGTTTTCACCTAAGGGGAAAGGAGCTAGAATTTTTGTAAAAGATGAAGCAGCTAATCCATCAGGAAGCTTTAAAGCTAGAAGAGCAGCTACAGCTTGCTATCATGCAGAAAAACTAGGATATAAAGGTGTTATTGCAGCAACTAGTGGAAATTATGGTGCAGCAGTAGCTAGTCAAGCTGCTATGAGAGGCCTTAAATGTATAATAGTTCAGGAATGCTATGATTCAAGGGAAGTAGGTCAGCCAGAAATTGTTGAAAAGGCGAGAAAATGTGAAGCTTATGGTGCAGAAGTTGTACAACTTACTGTTGGACCAGAACTATTCTATAGTTTTTTAAGATTATTAGAAGAAACAGGTTATTTCAATGCATCTTTATATACTCCTTTTGGTATTGCAGGTGTGGAAACATTAGGATATGAATTATCTACTGAGTTTAGAGAAAGGGAAGGAAAAGACCCAGATGTAGTGGTTGTAACTAATGCAGGAGGAGGAAATTTAACTGGTACAGCTAGGGGGCTTATAAAAGCCAATGCAGATACTCAAATTGTAGGAGCCAGTGTAAATTTAAGTGGTTTACACATGGCTAGTGACACCCAATTTAATAAAAAATCTTTCACTACTGGTCACACCGGATTTGGCATACCTTTTGCGACTTGGCCAGATAGATCTGATGTACCAAGGTCAGCAGCAAGACCATTAAGGTACATGGACAGATATGTAACCGTAAATCAAGGCCCTGTATTTTATATGACAGAAGCACTGGCACAACTAGAGGGACTAGAAAGAGGACCTGCAGGAAACACCTCTTTGGCAGCGGCTTTTGCTTTGGCTCAAGAACTAGATGAGGACAAAATTATTGTAGCTCAAGAAACAGAATATACAGGTGCAGGGAAGCATATTCAACCTCAATTGACTTTTGCAAAAGAAAATGGTATTGAAGTAATAGTTGGGGATCCTAAAAATGAAGTACCTGGAGAAAATATTGTTCTACCTAAAGATCCAAGTTATGTAAAGATAGAAGAGGTAGAATTAGATAATATTAAAAGATCATATATTAGAAATTGTATAAAGCATACAAAGGTAGATAGAGTTAGTAGAGAAGATATTGAATTTTTAATAAAGGATACGAAGTCTAGTAAAAAGTTTGTAGAGGGTATATTAGATGAGTTAGAAGTAAATTATTAAGATTATATTTATTATTTGGAGGTGTTATTAGTGAAAAGTCTTATAAAAAGAGAAGATGATTTTCAAGAAAGAAGAAAACATATTGCGAATTTAACAGAAGAACAACTAGAGGAAAGATTTTGGAAATTAGCTGAAGAAATTGTTGAGCCTTTAGTAGATTTAGCTTATAAAAACACTTCCCCATCTATTGAAAGATCTATATTACTTAGAATGGGATTTTCAAGTATTGAATGTACTGCAATAGTAGATGGAGCTATAGAGAGGGGACTTTTAGGAAAAGGTGCAGGACATTTAGTATATAGATTGGCAAAAGAGAAAAACATGTCTATAAGAGATGCAGGACTTAAACTTGCAGAAGGAGAAATGTGGGATGATTTATTGGCTATATTCAAGGGAGGTGCTGAATAATGGAGTTAAAGCCAAATGAGAAATTAAGTGTTGAAAATATATTAAAGGATATTGATAAATATAGACCAAGAAGAAGAGGATGGACTTGGAGAAGTGGAATAGATCAAAATAGAAAAATAGGACAATTTGAATATTATGATACAGCAGAGCCTTTAAAACAAAGCCAGCCATTACCAGCTAGTAAGGGTTTTAATTATATAGATCCACAACCAGAAAATGTTATAACTACAGAAATTGCTTCTGGAAGATTTGAAGATGATATTAGACGTATGAGAATGGCTGCATGGCATGGTGCAGATCATTTGATGGTTATTAGGACAGCAGGACAAAGTCATTTTGATGGTCTAATAGAAGGTACACCTCAAGGTGTAGGCGGAATACCAGTAACCAGAAAACAAGTAAGAGCTCAAAGAAAGGCATTAGATATAATAGAAGATGAGGTAGGTCGTCCATTAAATTATCATTCTTATGTAAGTGGAGTTGCTGGGCCAGAAATTGCAGTTATGTTTGCAGAAGAAGGGGTAAATGGTGCTCACCAAGACCCTCAATATAATGTACTTTATAGAAATATAAATATGATCAGATCTTTTGTAGATGCTGCTTCAGCTAAAAAAGTTATGACTTGGGCTGAAATAGCTCAAATAGATGGAGCTCATAATGCTAATGCAACAGCAAGGGAAGCATGGAAGGTAATGCCAGAGCTTATGGTTCAACATGCTATAAATAGTATGTTTTCAGTAAAGGTAGGCATGAAGAAAGAAAATATCTGTCTCTCAACTGTACCACCAACAGCTCCACCAGCACCTTGTATGAGATTAGACTTACCTTATGCTGTTGCACTTAGAGAATTGTTTAGAGATTATAAAATGAGAGCACAAATGAATACTAAGTATATGGAATCATCAACTAGAGAAGCCACTGTAACTCACACATTGAATTTGCTTATTTCAAAACTTACAAGAGCAGAAATCCAATCTACTATTACTCCAGATGAAGGTAGAAATGTGCCATGGCATATATACAATATTGAGGCAGTAGATACGGCAAAACAAGCCCTCATAGGTATGGATGGACTTACAGAAATGGTGGAAATAAAGAGGGACAAAGGTGAATTAGTTGATAAAGTAAGGGAACTTAAAGAAAGAGCAGTTCTATTTATGGAAGAAATTATAGAAGTTGGTGGATACTTTGAAGCAGTTGAAAAAGGTTTCTTTGTTGATTCAGGAGAGTATCCAGAACGAAACGGAGATGGAATAGCAAGAAAAATTGATGGAGGTATAGGAGTAGGCACAGTATATGAAAGAGAACCTGATTATATGGCACCTGTTACAGCTGTTTTTGGATATAATAATGTAGAACAATATGATAAAGAAGCAGTTGACAATCCTTCTAAACTAATGGGTGGATGTACATTTGAAGATCCTGATAAAATTGTATTTATTGATGAATTAGATGAAAATGATAATGTTAATGTTAGACTAGAAGAAACAAAGGAATTGAGAGAAACATCTAAGATAAAACCTGAAATGGAATGGGCAGGAGATGGAATAGTTCAAATCACATTATTTTTACCTACAAAGCCAAGAGTAGCAGAGTTTACTGCTATTGAAATTGGTAAGAAAATGGGACTTGAAGATGTAGAAGTAATCCATAAGGAAGTAATGCAAGAAGCAGAGGGAACTAGGATTGAGCTAAAAGGTAGGGTTCCATTTACTATAGATACAGATGAATTAATAATTCCACCAGAACCAGAAGTTATGACAGAAGACGAAATAAGGGCTGATATTGAAGCAAATCCAATGAAAGTAGTTGCAGGTACTGTAGGTGAGGATGAACATTCAGTAGGACTTAGAGAGATAATAGATATAAAACATGGTGGTATTGAAAAATACGGTATAGAATGTGAATATTTAGGAACATCTGTACCAGTGGAGAAATTAGTAGATGCTGCTATTGAAACTAATGCTGATGCAATACTTGCTTCAACTATTATAAGTCATGATGATATTCACTATAAGAATATGAAAAGAATACATGAGCTATGTGTAGAGAAAGGAATAAGGGATAAAATAGTACTTGTTTCTGGAGGAACTCAAGTATCAAATGAGTTAGCAGTTAAAAGCGGAATGGATGCAGGTTTTGGAAGAGGTTCAAATGGAGGTCATGTGGCTACATTTATAGTTAAGAAAAGAAGAGAGATAAAAAATGAAGATTAATATATTAGTTGCAGAAATAGGTAGTACTACTACAGTAGTTAATGGATTCCATGAAGTAGACAGTACTTGTCCTAGATTTGTAGGACAGGGGCAAGCACCTACTTCTGTAACAGAAGGTGATGTAAATATAGGCCTTAAAGGGGCAATAGATGATTTGAAAAATAATCTTAATATAAAAGAATTAGAATATGATGAACTTATAGCTACTAGTAGTGCAGCAGGTGGCTTAAGAATGACAGTACATGGGCTTGTATATGACATGACTGTAAGGGCGGCAAAGGAAGCAGCATTAGGTGCAGGAGCTAATATAAAATATATTACTTCTGGAAAGCTTAGAAAATCAGGTCTAAAAAAGATTAAAGAAATTAATCCAAATATTATTTTAATTGCTGGTGGAGTAGATTATGGAGAAAGGGATACTGCCCTTTATAATGCAGAACTTATTGCAGAACTAAATTTAAATGTACCAGTTATATATGCTGGAAATATTGAAAATCAAGAGGAAATTAAAGAGATTTTTGAAAATACTAAATCAGAATTATATATTGTGGATAATGTATATCCTAAAATTGATGATTTAAATATTGAGCCTACAAGGAAAGTTATCCAAGATGTGTTTGAAAAGCATATAATTCATGCACCTGGAATGGAAAAAATAAGGAATATGGTTACAGGACCTATTATGCCTACACCAGGTGCTGTAATGAATGCTTCCAAACTACTTTATGAAGATATAGGAGATATTTTGGCTTTAGATGTTGGAGGAGCTACTACAGATATTCATTCAGTTACAGAAGGCAGCGACGAGGTATCAAGGATACTTATAAGTCCAGAACCAGTGGCCAAGAGGACTGTTGAGGGTGATCTAGGTGTCTATGTAAATATGAAGAACATTGTAGAGATGGTAGGAAAAGAAGAATTAGAAAAAAATTTAAATATTAATTCAAAAGAGTTAGAAGAGCTTATTGAAAATCATAAACCTATACCTAGGACTGAACTAGAAAAAGATTTTGTAGAGGAATTGGCACTTCATGCAGTAATAACTGGAGTGAAAAGACATGCTGGCATATTTAGACATTTATACGGGCCTGGTGGAAAGAAGACTGTTGCAGAAGGGAAAGATTTGACTCAAGTAAAATATATAATAGGTACTGGAGGAGCTCTTACAAGACTTCCAAATAGACTGGATATGATGAAACAAATAGCTTTAAGCAATAAGGGAATGGAGCTTTTACCAAATAAAGATGCAAAAATACTTATAGATAATTATTATATAATGGCTTCACTAGGTGTATTAGCAAAAGAACATCCAAAAGCTGCATTAAGTATTTTAAAGAAGAGTCTTGAAATTAAATAAATATAGTTTATAAATTCTTTAAATAAGTCCAACAGAATGTTGGACTTATTTAAAATACAAATGGAGGGATATATATGAGTTATCCGAGAGTTGAGGTGGATTTAAACAAACTTAAACATAATGTAAAAACAATAGTAAGCAGATGCAATGAAAAAGACATAAAAGTAGCAGGGGTAACTAAAGGATTCTGTGGAGATCCTAAAATAGCCAAAGTTTATGTAGATGGTGGAGTTAGTTTTTTAGCTGATTCTAGAGTAGAGAATTTAAAGAAATTAAGAAATATAGATATTCCCAAAATATTATTGCGTTTACCTATGTTAAGTGAGGTAGAATATGTAGTACAATATGCAGATATCTCACTAAATTCAGAGATAGAAACTATTAAAGCTCTTTCTAAACAAGCATTAGAATTTAATAAAGTTCATAAAATTATTCTAATGGTTGATCTAGGTGATTTAAGAGAAGGATATTTTAAAGAGGAAGAAATATATGATGCTATAGAAAAAATAATAAAATTAGAAGGAGTTAAGCTAGAAGGCATAGGGACTAATTTAACTTGTCATGGTGGTATAATTCCAAGGAAGGATAATACTATTAGGCTTATTGAAATAAAGCAAAAGGTCAAGGAAAATTATAATATTGATTTAGAAATTATTTCTGGTGGAAATTCTAGTAGTCTTCATTTAGTATTTAATGGTGAAATGCCAGAAGGTATAAATCAATTAAGATTGGGAGAATCATTAATTTTAGGTAGGGAAACGGCTTTTGGAGGGAAAATAAAAGATACTTTTAATGATATCTTTACCTTAGTAGTGGAAGCTATAGAATTGAAGGAAAAACCTTCTATACCTATTGGGGAAATAGGAATGGATGCTTTTGGCAATAAACCTATTTTTGTAGATAGGGGCATAAGGAAAAGAATGATATCTGCTATTGGGAAACAGGACATAGATTTAGAGAACATAACCCCTATAGATAAAGATATAATAATAATAGGAGGAAGTAGTGATCACTTGATATTAGATGTGACTGATAGTAAAATAGACTATAGTGTAGGAGATAAAATAAGGTTTAAATTAGACTATGGTGGAATATTAAGTACTACAACTTCAGAGTATGTAAAAACAGTTTATATTTAACCTTGATAGAAAGGTGATTTAATGGATCTTTTTAGTTATAACATGGAAAAACAATTAGATAGAGAAGCACCATTAGCAGAAAGAATGAGACCAAAAACTTTGGAAGAGTTTGTAGGGCAAAAACATATACTAGAAGAAGGAAAATTTTTAAATAGAGCTATTAAAGCAGACAGATTGCCTTCTATGATATTTTATGGTCCTCCAGGGACAGGTAAAACTACATTGGCAATGATTATTGCTAATACTACAGAAATGAATTTTGAAAAGTTAAGTGCAGTCACATCAGGAGTTAAGGATATTAGAAAAGTAACAGAAATTGCAGAAGAAAAGTTAAAAATGTATAGCAAGAGGACTGTATTGTTTATAGATGAGATACATAGATTTAATAAGTCGCAACAAGATGCACTTCTGCCTTTTGTAGAAAGAGGTATAATTATTTTAATTGGAGCAACGACTGAAAACCCTTATTTTGAAGTTAATAAAGCTCTATTATCCAGAATGACAGTTATACAATTAGAATCATTAAAAGATAAAGACCTAAAATTATTATTATCTAGGGCTTTAAAAGATGACAGAAGAGGTTTAGGGAAGAATAATATTGATATTGATGAAGATGCTATAGATTATCTTATTAATATAGCAGATGGAGATGCTAGAATGATTCTAAATTCTTTAGAGTTAGCAGTTTTGACAACTACTAAAGATGGAGAAGGAAAAATTCTTATTACAAGGGAAGTTATAAAGGATTGTATTCAAACTAAGGGAATAAAATATGATAAAGCTGGAGATGAACATTATGATACTGTTTCTGCCTTTATTAAAAGTATGAGAGGTTCAGATCCAGATGCAACATTGTATTGGCTTGCTAAAATGATTGAAGCAGGAGAGGATCCTAAGTTTATAGGAAGAAGAATTATAATATCTGCTTCTGAGGATGTAGGAAATGCAGATCCTCAAGCTTTAAATATTGCTATATCTGCATTTCAAGCAATAGATATAATAGGAATGCCTGAAGGAAGGATACCATTAGCTCAAGCTGCGGTATATATGGCTTGTGCACCAAAAAGCAATTCTTCTTATTTAGGCATAAATAATGCATTAAAAGATGTGAGAAATGAAAAAATAGGTTTAGTTCCATCATATTTAAGAGATAATAGTTATAAGAAAGGCAATAAATTAAAGAATGATGACAATTATAAATATCCTCATGATTATCCAAATTCATATGTAGAGCAACAATACTTACCTAATGAATTTAAGAATAAGGTATATTATGTTCCTACAGAAAATGGATATGAAAGAAAAATAAAGGAAAAATTAAATAAATTATTTGACAAAAGGAAATAATGAAATTATAATTGTAGGTAAAACAATATTTTTCATGTGTATAAATACTTTGATAGGAAGAGTAAATATAGGAAAAGTCTTAGCGAGTCGGTGACGGTGGAAGACCGATACGGATTCTATATTGAAAAACATCCTGGAGTTTCTAACCGAAATTATTTAGAGAGTAGGCTTAGACGGTATCATACCGTTATATATGATAGGCATTTAATGTGCTAAATGAAGTAGGTCATCTAAATATGACAATTAGGGTGGTACCGCGAACCTTTCGTCCCTTTATAAGGACGAAGGGTTTTTTTATTTCATTTTGAAAGGAGAATGAGAATGGAAAAAGCAACTGTAAAAGAAATTTTTAAGGATTCAGAAAAATATTTAAATAATGAAATTCAAATAGAAGGATGGATAAGGACATTAAGATCTTCTAAAAAATTTGGATTTATAGAAGTAAATGATGGTACTTTCTTTAAAAATATTCAAGTTGTTTTTGATGAAAATCTTGAAAATTTTAAGGAAATATCTAAGTTCCCTATTAGTTCTTCAATAGTAGTACAGGGTAAATTAGATCCTACACCACAGGCGAAACAGCCATTTGAAATTAAGGCAACTAATGTTTCTATTATAGGTGATTCAGAAAGAGATTATCCTTTACAAAAGAAAAGACATTCTTTTGAGTATTTAAGAACTATAGCTCACTTAAGACCTAGAAGTAATGCTTTTTCTGCAGTATTTAGAGTTAGATCTTTAGCAGCTTATGCAGTTCATAAATTTTTTCAAGAAAGAAATTTTGTATATGTTCACACTCCAATAATTACTGGAAGTGATGCTGAAGGTGCAGGAGAAATGTTTAGGGTTACTAACCTAGATTTAAAAAATATACCATTAGACGATGATGGTAAAGTAGATTTCTCTGAAGATTTTTTTGGAAAAGATACAAATTTAACTGTTAGTGGACAATTAGAAGCAGAGGCTTATGCATTAGCTTTTAGAAATGTCTATACTTTTGGACCAACTTTTAGAGCAGAAAATTCAAACACTGCTCGTCATGCAGCAGAATTTTGGATGATAGAGCCAGAAATTGCTTTTGCTGATTTAAATGACAATATGGATTTGGCAGAAGATATGATGAAATATATAATTAATTATGTAATGGAAAATGCTAAGGAAGAAATGAAATTTTTCAACTCCTTTGTTGATAAGGGACTTTTTGATAGGCTTGAAAATGTAGTTAATTCTGAATTTGAACGTATAACCTATACAGAGGCAATAGATATATTAGAAAAATCCAAAGAAAAATTCCAATATCCAGTTAAATGGGGAATAGATTTGCAAACTGAACATGAAAGATATATAACAGAAAAGGTATTTAGAAAACCAGTATTTGTAATGGATTATCCAAAGGATATAAAAGCATTTTATATGAGGTTAAATGATGACGGTAAGACTGTAGCAGCTATGGATTTATTAGTACCTGGAGTTGGTGAAATAGTTGGCGGTAGTCAAAGAGAGGAAAGATTGGATATTTTAGAAAAGAGAATGGAAGAGTTAGGAATGAATAAAGAAGAATACTGGTGGTATCTAGAACTTCGAAAATATGGTGGAACAAAACACGCAGGCTTTGGTCTTGGATTCGAAAGAGCTATTATGTACATGACTGGTATGAAGAATATTAGGGATGTAATACCTTTTCCAAGAACAGTAGGTTTAGCAGAATTTTAATTTGAAATGAGGACTAAAATTTCAGGAAAATCTATAATAGGTTTTTCTGAAATTTTTTATTTTAAATTCCCAATTAAAGACCTTGATTTATTCATATATCTTTGCTATAATAGACTCTAAAACATATTATTTTTCAAAATAAATTATATATGTAGCTGTGAAAGGAAGTAGTAGGTTTTTTATTTCTTATAGAGAGCTGTCACTTGGTGGAAGACAGTAGAAATAATTCTGAACTCGTCCTTGAGTTGTTAAAGTGAAAACTATTAGCTTTAACCGGCAGAAGAGCCGTTATTCTTAGAGTGGATAGATTTTTTCTATCAATTAGTGTGGTACCGCGGAATGAAGCCTTTCGTCTCTAATAGAGATAAGGGCTTTTTTGTTTTTATAAAATAGCAAGGAGGTAATAAAGAATGGAATATAATCCGAAAACAATTGAAAAGAAGTGGCAAGATATATGGGATGAAAAAGAAATATTTAAAACTAGTGATGATAAGACAAAACCAAAATTCTATGCACTTATAGAGTTTCCTTATCCTTCAGGGCAAGGGTTACATGTAGGTCATCCTAGACCTTATACAGCTTTAGATGTAGTTTCTAGAAAAAGAAGGTTTCAAGGATATAATGTATTGTATCCAATGGGATGGGATGCTTTTGGACTTCCAACGGAAAATTTTGCTATACAGCATAAAATACATCCAAAAGTAGTTACAGAAAACAATGTGGCTAAATTTAAAAAACAACTTAAATCCATAGGATTTTCATTTGATTGGTCAAAAGAGATAAATACTACAGATCCAGCATATTATAAATGGACTCAATGGATATTTTTGCAAATGTTTAAAAAAGGTCTTGCATACAAAAAGGAAATGCCTATAAATTGGTGTACATCCTGTAAAGTGGGTTTAGCAAATGAAGAAGTAGTAAATGGAAGCTGTGAAAGATGTGGTGGAGAGGTTGTTAGAAAAGTAAAAAACCAATGGATGCTAAAGATTACTGAATATGCAGATAGATTGATTAATGATTTAGATACTGTAGATTATATAGATAGAATTAAAACTCAGCAAATAAATTGGATAGGTAGATCTGAAGGAATGGAAGTAGATTTTCAAATTGCAGGAAAAGAAGATTCCTTAAAAGTATTTACTACTAGGCCTGATACATTATTTGGTGCAACATATATGGTTATTGCTGCTGAACATCCATTAATAGAAAAGTATAATGATATTATAGAAAATATGGATGAAGTAAGAGAATATCAAGAAATGGCTACTAAGAAATCAGATTTTGAAAGAACTGAATTAAATAAAGAGAAAACAGGGGTAGAGATTAAAGGTTTGAAGGCAATAAATCCAGTAAATAACAAAGAAATATCTATTTGGATATCTGATTATGTACTTATGGGTTATGGAACTGGTGCTATAATGTCTGTACCTGCCCATGATAGTAGAGACTGGGAATTTGCTAAAAAGTTTGAACTTCCAATTGTAGAGGTAGTTAAAGGCGGAGATGTTAAAAAAGAAGCCTATACAGATACAGAAACAGGAATATTAGTTAACTCTGATTTTATAAATGGATTAGAAGTGAAGGATGCTATAGGGAAAATGAGCAATTGGTTAGAGGAAAAAGGCTTAGGTAAAAGAAAAGTTAATTATAAATTGAGAGATTGGGTATTTTCACGTCAAAGATATTGGGGAGAACCTATACCTCTTGTGCACTGTGAAAAATGTGGATGGGTTCCAGTTCCAGAGGAGGAACTTCCAGTTATGTTACCTGAAGTGGAGAATTACGAGCCTACCCATAATGGAGAATCACCTCTTGCAAATATGGAAGAATGGGTGAATGTAAGTTGTCCTAAATGTGGAGGGAACGCTACAAGAGAAACAGATACTATGCCACAATGGGCTGGTTCTTCTTGGTATTTCTTAAGATATATAGATCCATATAATGACAAAGAAATAGCAAGTAAGGAAGAAATAGATTATTGGCTTCCAGTAGACTGGTATAATGGA
Source organism: Anaerosalibacter massiliensis (assembly GCF_024623155.1). Taxonomy (NCBI): domain Bacteria; kingdom Bacillati; phylum Bacillota; class Tissierellia; order Tissierellales; family Sporanaerobacteraceae; genus Anaerosalibacter; species Anaerosalibacter massiliensis. Next base: position 316,861 of record NZ_JANJZL010000001.1, on the reverse strand, counting down.
GGAATGGAGCATACAACCCTTCATTTATTGTATTCAAGATTTTGGCATAAATTTTTATATGATATAGGAGTAGTATCTTCTAAAGAGCCATACAATAAAAGAACTGCCCATGGAATGATCTTGGGAGGCAATAATGAAAAAATGTCAAAATCCAGAGGAAATGTAGTTAATCCAGATGACATAGTGAATGAATATGGAGCGGATACATTAAGAACTTATGAAATGTTCATAGGAGATTTTGAAAAAAGTGTTCCTTGGTCTGAAAATGGAGTTAAGGGTTGTAGAAGATTTTTAGAAAGAGTATGGAGGCTTCAAGATATAGTTGTAGATGGAAATAGTTATTCAGATAAGCTAGAGGCAAGTATTCATAAAACTATAAAAAAAGTAACAGAGGATTATGAAACATTGAAGTTTAATACAGCTATTGCAGCATTAATGTCTCTGTTAAATGAATTTAATGATATAGGAAAAATAAATAAAGAAGAGCTTAGGACTTACCTAATACTTCTAAATCCTGTAGCACCTCATATTACTGAAGAAGTTTGGGAAAAATCAGGACTAGGTGATACATTACACGAATCTATTTGGCCAAAATGGGATAAAAATAAGTTAGTAGAGGATGTAGTAGAAATTGCCATTCAGGTGAATGGGAAGGTTAGAGGTAGGGAGAAAATAGCTATAGATGAATCTAAAGAAAGTATAAGAGATAAAGTAGTACAAAATGAAGGTGTTAAGAAATTTATTGAAGATAAAGAAATTGTTAAGGAAATATATATACCGGGTAAAATATATAATATAGTAGTTAAATAATTGGTCAAAAAGGGAGGTTTTCCTCCCTTTTAAATTACCTATAGGAGGCAAAAATATGAAAAAAATTAAGATAATTACAGATAGTACTAGTTATTTAAGCAAAGAGTATGCATTGGAAAGAGATATTTCTGTTATACCATTAAGTTATACTTTTGAAAATGAAACTTATAAAGAAGGATTTCCTGGAGAATTTGATGAGTTTTTCAAAAGATTAAGTGAATCTAAGGATTTTCCAATAACATCTCAACCTTCTACAGGAGATTTCCTTAAAGAATATGAAGAAGCTCTTAATAAATATGATGAAATAATAGTTTTAACTTTATCTTCTAAATTAAGTGGCACTTATAACAATGCTATGTTAGCTAGAACTATGTCAGAAGAAAGTAGAATAACAGTAGTGGATTCTAGGCAGGCAGCTTCTAATCTAAAATTATTAGTCGAAGAAGCTGTAGATATGATTGAGGATGGTAAGAGTAGAGATGAAATAATAAATCGTGTAGCTGAAATGGAAAAAGGTATGGCTATTTATTTTACAGTAGGAACATTGGAATATTTGAAAAGAGGAGGAAGATTGAGTGCTGTTAGCACTGTCATAGGTTCAGTTTTGAATATTAAACCGATTATAGCACTTCAAAATGGTGAGTTGGAATTGTTAGAGAAAACTAGAGGAAAAAATAGAGCTGTAAAGAAGATGCTTGGATTAATTCCTTCTAATATAAATCAAATTAGCATTTGTCACATATTAAACTATGATGAAGCTTTAAGTTTAAAGAGTAAATTAATAGAGATTTTTCCTAAAGCGGTAGTGACTATAGATGAAATAGGACCAGTAGTAGGTGCTCATTTAGGACCAGAGACTATAGGAGTCTGTTATAGTTATTGATAAATATATTTCAATTTTCAAAAAGTATGTTATAATGAGATGGGAAATAAGTATAAAAAATCTATTTTTTGGAGGTGCTGTTTAATGAAAAAGATTTTAGTTACAGGAGCTCTTGGTCAAATAGGATCTGAACTTACTATGGAATTGAGAAAGATGTATGGTGACAACAATGTTATAGCTAGTAGTAGGAGAAAAAAGGAAGGACAAGAGGAGGTAATTGAATCAGGTCCTTTTGAAGTAGTAGATGTGTTGGAAGGCGAAAAGTTAGCCAATGTAGTAAAGAAACATAAAGTTGACACCATTATTCATTTAGCAGCAATACTATCAGCTGTAGGGGAAGAAAGGCCTAATCAAGCATGGAATATTAATATGAATGGTCTGTATAATATTTTAGAAATAGGAAGAGAAGAAAATTGCTTAGTATTTACCCCAAGTTCTATTGCAGCTTTTGGACCATCTACACCTCAGGATAAGACACCTCAAGATACTATACAAAGACCAGAAACTATGTATGGTGTAACAAAAGTTGCGGGAGAAATTCTATGTGATTACTACTTTAAAAAATTTGGTGTAGATACTAGAGGAGTACGTTTTCCAGGACTTATATCCCATAAGACATTACCAGGTGGTGGAACAACAGATTACGCAGTGCATATATATTATGATGCATTAAAACATGGAAGGTATACATCTTTTATTAAAGAAGGTACTTATATGGATATGATGTATATGCCAGATGCTATTGACGCTATAATTCAGCTTATGCAAGCAGATCCAGATAAACTTATTCATAGAAATGCTTTCAATATTACAGCTATGAGTTTTGAACCAGAAGATATAGCTGCTGAGATTAAAAAACATATACCTGAATTTGAGATGGATTATGATGTAGATCCAGTAAGACAGGCAATAGCAGAATCTTGGCCAAATTCTCTTGATGATACTGCAGCAAGAGAAGAATGGGGTTGGAATCCTAAATATGATTTAGCTAAAATGACTGAAGATATGTTGGAGAAACTAAAATTAAAATTAAATAAGTAGGAATATGCGTAAATTAAAAGGGATCTTTCTAATAGAGAATGGTCCCTTTGTTTATTTAGATATATATTTTTTAAAAATAAAAAGAGAAGAAATGTAATTATATTATTACATATAAATTAATTAATATAATCACACAAAGATAACTTTTATAATATATTAGTATTAAAGAAAGAAATATTTTATTACAAGGTAAAAAATATTTAAATAATAAATTTGAAGAAAGGAGATTTAGATTATGACGAAAGTTTATTATTATAATCCAAATAAATGTTGTCACAAACATGAACATTCTCATGAAAATCATCATAAATCCAGTTGCCATAAACCACCAAAAAAAGATTGTGAACCAAAAAATCTAGGTTTAAAGTGCAAAGAAATATGTGGTGCTGTAAATATACCTTTTATTAATTTAGCTACTACACCACCAGTACAAACTACACTAGGAAATGTTTCAGTAGACTTGAGATGTTATGATAAACCAAAATTGAAAATAGACTTTTCAGCTATAGCAAACCTTAATTTGACTGCTGCTACCAACTTCACATTGACTTTTAGAGTATACAGAAGATGTGATAATGGACCAGAGGTAGAAATAGATACAATTGTTATACCAAATACTATTCCAGTTACAGCAGCAATTGTTGCATCTAGTCCAGTTAGTTTTAGTATATGTGATGAAGATTTTTGTCCTGGAGAATGTTGCACTTATAGAATAACAGTTGAAGGAACATCTACTGCAGCTATAACAGGTTCATTTAATATAAGTAAAGGAGTTATATCCACATTAGTAACTGAACAATGTTAATACAATATTAGTTTATCATTAAAGCTCCTTTCTAGTAGTATATGCTACTAGAAAGGAGTTTATAATAATTATATTTAGAATAAATATAATTAGAGGTGATTTAAAAATTGAGAGAGAAAAATTATTATATATGTTTATTGAGTTCAAAAAATTATGTAATACAGATTATATATATATTAGAAAACCTAGGCTACACAAAATTTGATATTATATCTACTCCTTATGAAATAAGGAGAGGATGTGATTATGCGATTAAATTTAAAAAAATAGAAGATTTACAAATTATTATGAAAGAAACAAATAAATTAAACATGGAAATTAAAGATGTATATAAAATTGAAAGAATAAATGGTGAAAAAACCATTAAAAAGATAAAATATTTTATTTAAACTTGAAAAAACCTTTTTTATGCTTTTGGTCCTCAGTACTCATCAGTTTTTCTTTCATTAGTTTTAATTCTTCTTCTATAATATTTGAGTGAGCAATTATTTGTTCTATTGTTTCTTTTATTTCTAGTATATTTTTCTTGAGCTCCATAAAGTCAGAGTTGTGAATAGAAATTAATTCATCTTTTTCTTCAATTTGTATATCCTTATTATTTAAGTTTATTATTTCTTCTTTATCAAAGTTGATTTTTTTTTGATCTTTTTCATTAAAAAATAGATACATTTTATCACTAATTTGGGCATAAAAATTATTAGTTTTGTTATTAAGATATTTTTTTTTAGAATTAGATGAGTATTTTAAGAACCATATAGAAGGGCTATTTAGTTTTATTTTATCTATAAGGATCCAAGTTTCGCCATAGTCCATTGAATTTAAACATCCTATTTCATCATCTTTCAGATATGTTATTTTTAAAGTTTCATTTATTTCTGACATTATAGGTGTATATGTACAGTTATTAATAACAGGTAAATTTATTTTTTTCCATTTAAATTTACTTTGTCCTCCAGGAGATAATTTTTTGTATCTAAGAATATAATCTTTGTCTTCTAAACTAGACCAAAGAATATGAATATTGTTTTTAGAATCTATAAATAAATATGGAAATTTGTTATTTGTCTTAGTAAGAGAGATTTTTTCAATAATTTGAGACCATTTTTTTATAAAAACATTATAAAAGGTATAGTAAATATGTGTTGAGTTACGTTCATTAGTTCTAAAAACAAGATGTATATTGCCTAAATTATCTGAATCAATGTAAAAGGGAGCAAGTATTTTCTTGGAAAATATACTTGTTACAGTTTTTTTTGTCCAATTTGAAGAATTTTTAGTTATTTGTTCTATGCTCCATAAATTAATATTTACTAGATTAGCACAAGCATAAAAAATATTTACAGAATTATTTGACATAAATAAGGTTATATGTTTATAAATATTTGATTTAGTATTTAACCTAAAAATTGATTGCTTAATCCACTTTTTTTGAGTATAAGTACAGTGTATCAAATTACCATTTTCAATTAAATAAATTAATTGTATCTTATCTTTTTCATCAATAATTACTGAAAAATCTAATATATTATGCTCTATTTCAGAAAGAGAAATAATATTATTATTTTTATTATCAAATTTATTAAAAAGCAAATTGTTTTTTTCATCGATGTAAAAATTGAAATATTCTCCTTTTGAATTTTTAATAAGTTCACTTTCTTTTATTTTAATGTTCAATTTATTCCCTCCTTTTTTATATAAAAAATCACAAAACTTTATATAATTCATAATATGAGAGTAAGAGTTAATTTATTAAAGATAAAGGAGTGAAAATGATGACTGAAGGTTTCAAGTTTTCCAGTTGTAATGGAAAAATGGAATTTGATTTAAATCAAATCAAGGAATTAGATTGTATTATGGTAGATAAAGTTTATGATCAATGTCAACAGAGAGAATGTTATCCTAAAGTAGAGCTTGACATAGGTTCCAAATCTTTTGATAATATAAGATTTAAACCTGGGTTTATAGTTCCAGATACTTTAATAATATCTGACATACCTAATAAACCACACTTTAGGAGGGTTCAATTTACATTAAGGGTACCATATGAAGTAATTATGTCTGATGGTACGTCGGTCGAAGGGCTTTTGCCAGATACTAAGGAAGATATAGTAATGTTTATACCAGATGCAAGAGATGAATTTGAGTTTAAAATCATTGTAGAAACAAACTCTCAAGTATTAGGTCAACCTATGGTAATAGATAAAAAGCTTACTTTTGCAGCAGGTTTATTTATAATAATTAAAGTTTTAGGTAGAGTTCAATTACTAATTCCTACATTTGGTTTTTGCCCAGAACCACCAGAGTGTGAAGAGTTTAGTCCAGAAGATATTTGTGATGATTTTGATTGCCATCCATTTCCTTTATTCTCTCCCCTACAATATCAGGATATATTTGAAGATGAAGATTAAAAGAAGAGCGTTAGGCTCTTCTTTTTTTCGTAAGTATGATTAAAATAGGAATTAACTTAGTGGTGAAAGTTTAATACTAGTCCTGATATTGTTAAATATTGGTTTGAGACAAGGATATATAAGAAATTTCTTTGAATCATACAAGAAGGTATTGGTTACTGAGACAGTTATGCATAGGAATACTGACGTAACTAACTATGAAAAAATTTCACGATAATAATTATTATTTGTACTGAATTAGAAATAGAAAATATATTGGAATCAAATATAGGGTGAAAATAAGTATTTTAACTTATTTCCACCCTATATTTAGTTTATTTTTTTGAAAGTTTTTCATTTTTTCTTTTGTTTTCATATATTAAAGCTAATTTATCTAATATATCTACTGGATCTATAATCATAGATTTTCCTTTAGAAGAAGTATTTTCATTTTTTAAAGATGAATCTTTTTTGCTTGAGACTTCTTCTGTAATCTCTTTATCTTCCTTAAATTCAATATTTATCTCTTCTTTTTTATTATTTGTAATAGGATATTCATTTTTTCTTAAATCATTTCCCATTATAACACCTCCATTTAACATTAATTATTATGATTTACTAAACTTTGATATTTTTTTAAATAATTTATAAATTTCTTCTTCATTAAAATTACAATCATTAATTAAATGGGAGGTGATTTCTTCTGGGCTACTATTGGTATAAAAGTTTTGATTTTTATTTATATCATTTAAAACTTTTTTATATAATTTTTTTTCTTTTGGAAAAAGAACATCCTCCAAATTCAATTCATATGTTTCAGGTCTTTCATGAGTTCCACCTTGGTCTTTATAATTTTCAAACCAAATATGATTTTCTTCACATTGAAACTTTACATTTTCAGGTTTATTTATTTTTATTATTTCAGTAGTATTACAAAACTTACATTTCATAGACTCACTCCTTGCTCTCCTTAGAGATACCAAATATTTTAACTCCTGGTTCTATTTCTATGAGCTCAAACCTCTTATTATTTATAGTAAGAATGCCTTTTTCATCAATTTTCAAATCTAGATCTAATCCCTCAATATTAAATTTGTCTATATAGTAAGGATTTAAAATTACAAATATTGAATTTAATTGTATTGGTGAAATATTATTATTATTAGTCAGATTTGCTTGATTTGAAGCATTTATCATAAAATTATATAATCGACTATTTTCATCACTTAAAATATCGTCCAAACCTTCTTCTATTTTATTTTTTTCTTCCAATTTTCCCCCTCCATATAAGATCATTAGAAATTATTCATCACTTTTAGTTATTTTTTTATCAGAATATATACATATATTCTTATCATCTATTAAATCACCATCAAGACCATTAATGGATAATTCTCCAGACCTATCAATATTTATTGAAATAGGAATATTTTCTTTTTTAGTGTCTATATAAAGATATTCAAGTCCAAGAATTGCAAAAAAATTAAATTGAGACAAATCTATTTTTTTACAGCTAAAAGTGTTTGCTTGGTTTGAGAGGTTAAGTACTAATGATTGTTTTAATTTTTCCAAAATAATCACCTCATATATTCATTCATAATTTTTTGCACTTCTTTGTTTTTGTCTTCATTGCTTAGTTTTTTATTATTTCGTAGTAAATATAGTTTTTCTAAAAGTTCTACGGGGTTGTTTTGTTTTTTTATATTCATTGTCATTTCAATATTTCCTAATTCTATCTTATTTATATAGTCATCTATATTAGGATTTTCATCTACTGATTTCTTATTTTCTTTTTTATTATCCAAAATAATACCTCCTTACTTTCTAAAATTTAACAGTTGTAGTTTCTTTTCTATCTGGACTTTCTTTATCTTTTATTGTAATTGTTTTTCCCTTTTCAGCTTTTTTACTACTTTCAATTATTTTTTGTGTTTCTTCCCCAGAGCTAATTTTGTTATGTTGTTCAACATCTATACTTAAGTTTTTGTATTTAGAATTAGCTGCATCATAGGGTTCACCATCTACATATACATTGCCTTTCATATCAATTTTAAGTTCCCAAGGAACACCATCACGTTTTTTATTGGATCTTATTTTTATCCAATCATTATTTTCTGACATCTTATAGCCTCCTTTATGCGAAATTAATATTAACAGTGGAGGAATTTTGAGTTACTGCAGAATATGCAGAAAGGCACATATTAGATTGCTGGTTTGTATTTATTTGATTTGCAATCTTTGCACCCATACGGACATTGTCTTTATCTTTTACTTTTGGCAAAGTTTTTTTAAAATCTTGAGACATAGTAAAGCCTCCTATTATCAAATATTTCTACTAGTATGTTATGTATTGTAGGGATAAATGTTCATAAAATTTTCATAAAAAAAGAACCTCTGAAAAAAGAGGTTCAAACTTATTGTTTGCCAACAATACAATAAATCCTTATATTATATTGTTGTTTTATCTACCATTGATTTTAATAATTGTATTTTTTCTGATTTACTGGCGTTTTCAGGTTTTACTTCTTGAAAGGCTGTTAGTATTTCAGTAGCGCTAGTAGGGTTTAATGGTATATCTGATTCTAAACTTATACCTTTAAGAGGGAGATTTAACGGGTGAAATTTCTTTGAATTAAATGTTAAACCATCTTTTGAAAATCCTATTTTCAAGTCTAACTCTCCTTTCTTTATAATTTAGATTTTTTAAAAATACTTATTTTAACAGGGAGTTTTCCCTTTATTATATTCTATTAAATATCTAGCAAGTCACTATCATCTTGAATAGAAAAACCAACTTGAGCTTCTATTACATTGGCAACTTGAGCAGCAATTAGTGTCAATACTTGTAGCTGAACTTGGGTTACAGTTTTTTGATTTATCACAGATGCAAATATACGATCTGCCATTAATTTCCACCTCCTTAATTTTACATATCTAATGTTTTTATCAATTTTTAAATATCTAGTAAGTCACTATCATCTTGAATAGAAAAACCAACTTGAGCTTCTATTACATTAGCAACTTGAGCAGCAACTATTGTTAGCACTTGTAGTTGGACTTGAGTTACAGTCTTTTGATTTACTACGGATGCAAAAATGCGATCTGACATTATATTTAACCTCCTTAATTTATTATTAATTATGGTTAAATTAGATTTATTATCTAATTTTAAATATCTAGCAAGTCTCTATCATCTTGAATTGTAAAACCAACTTGAGCTTCTATTACATTGGCAACTTGTGCAGCAATTATTGTTAATACCTGAAGTTGGATTTGAGTTACGGTTTTTTGATTTACTACAGAGGCAAAGATACGATCTGACACTATGTCACCTCCTCATACCTTTGTTTTTGGTTCAGTACATACTATGCATGTATTTATAATTATGCTACATAAAAAATGTAATTATAATGAATATGAATGTTGACAAGAATACTAGGGTATTATATACTTATAAAAGAATACCAAGTAAATTAGTTGGAATTAAAAGAGGTGGAAAAATGAGATTATCTACGAAAGGACGATATGGCCTAAAAGCTATGTTTCAGTTGTCTCTTCACTATGGAGAAGGTCCTATTCCTTTAAAAAGTGTAGCAGATGAACAGAGAATATCTGAAAATTATTTAGAACAATTAGTAGCTGTACTTAGAAAAGATGGATTTCTTGAGAGTGTAAGAGGAGCACAAGGTGGATATCTATTGTCAAAGCCTCCGTCAGAGATTACTGTGGGAAGTATTTTAAGATCCTTAGAGGGAAATATGGCACCAGCTGATTGTGTAATAGATGATGAGATGAATAAATGTGATAGGGAAGAGCATTGTGTTACAAAATTAGTTTGGATGAGAATAAGGGATAGTATTGATGAAGTAATAGATTCTATTACTCTTCAAGATATGGTTGATGAACATATGGATATATTATCAAATAGGAAAGCAGAAGTTTAGGAGGAGATATTATGAAAAATTATATCTACATGGACAATTCAGCTACTACTCCTGTAAAAAAGGAAGTATTAGATGAAATGATTCCATATTTTATCGAAAATTATGGAAATCCATCAAGTATCTATTCATTAGGAAGTAAATCTAAAAATGCTGTTGAAAGCGCAAGAGATAAGGTTGCAAAGGTACTTGGGGCAAAATCAAGTGAAATATTTTTTACTGGAGGAGGCTCTGAATCAGATAATTGGGCTATTAAAGGAATTGCTTTTGCAAATAAAAATAAAGGAAATCATATTATTACTACAAAGATTGAACATCATGGAGTACTTCATACATGTGAATATTTAGAAAGAAAAGGTTTTAAGGTTACTTATTTAGATGTAGATGAATATGGAATGATAGATATAAATGATCTTAAAAATTCTATTACAGATGAAACTATACTTATTACTATAATGTTTGCCAATAATGAAATTGGAACTATACAACCTATTAAAGAAATTGGTGAAATAGCCAAGGAAAAAGGTATATATTTTCACACAGATGCAGTTCAAGCTGTAGGCCATGTGAAAATTGATGTAAATGAATTAAATATAGATCTACTTTCATTATCTGCCCATAAATTTTATGGACCAAAAGGTATAGGTGCATTATACATCAGACGAGGAGTAAAACTAGACTCTTTAATAGAAGGAGGAGCTCAAGAGAGGAGTAGAAGGGCAGGGACTGAGAATGTTCCTGGTATAGTAGGATTAGGTAAAGCTATAGAACTTGCTTACGAAAATATAGATGAAAATAATGAAAAGCTTATAACTCTCAGGGAAAGACTTATAAAAAAAGTTTTTGACAGCATTGATTATGTAAGATTAAATGGACATCCAACAAAAAGACTTCCGGGAAATGTTAGCTTTTGTTTTAAATTTATAGAAGGAGAGTCTCTATTACTTAGTTTAGATATGGAAGGAATAGCAGGTTCTAGCGGTTCAGCATGTACTTCAGGATCTTTAGATCCTTCTCATGTACTTTTAGCTATAGGTCTTCCACATGAAATAGCTCATGGTTCATTAAGGCTTTCATTAGGTGATTTCAATACAAAAGAGGAAATAGACTATGTAGTTGAAAAATTGACAGAAATTGTACAAAGACTTAGAGATATGTCACCACTATATGAAAAGGCAAAGGAGGAAAAATAATGTATTCAGAAAAAGTAATGGAACATTTTAGAAATCCTAGAAATGTTGGTGAAATACCAGATGCAGATGGTGTTGGTGAAGTAGGAAATCCAAAGTGTGGAGATATTATGAAAATGTATTTAAAAATAGAAGATGGAATTATTAAGGATGTTAAATTTAAAACTTTTGGTTGTGGTTCTGCCATAGCTTCTTCAAGTATGGCAACAGAAATGGTTAAAGGAAAGAGTATAGATGAAGCTATGAAGGTTACAAATAAATCTGTAGCTGAATCTCTTGATGGACTACCACCAATTAAAATGCATTGTTCCGTATTAGCTGAACAAGCTATAAAAGCTGCACTTTTAGATTACTCAAATAAGAACAATATTTACATTGATGGTCTTGAAGATTTTGATCCTACTGAAGATCCACATGATCATCATTAGAAAAAAACTGCTGAAATATTTCAGCAGTTTTTTTAATTTAAAAATCAAATATTTTTAAAAATATGTGAAATACTAATTCAATAAAGGTGAATTTAAAATTGAAAAGGAGCATCTATGTGATAAGATATAAGGATTTAATTGGAGCAAATGTGGTGGAAGAAAAGAATGGTGAAAAAATAGGAGAAATATCTGATGTGATTTTCACAGATGATTTTGAAAAATTCATTGGTTTTTTAATAGAAGATGGAAAATTTTTAAAACAAAAGAAAAAGATATTTATAGATGATATTTTATCTTTTGGCAAGGATGTTATTATTATTGATTCAGAAAAAGTCTTATCTATTAAAAAGAACAATGTAAATGAAGGTATTACAGGAGAGGATATTAAATTTATAGATAAAGAAATACTTACAGAAAATGGTGAGTGCCTAGGATATATAAAAGATTTATTATTTAACTATGAAAAAGAAAAGTTAATTGGATATATTATTACTGAAGGGATAATAGAAGATATTACTAAGGGAAGAAGTTTTGTGCCTAATTTATCAAATATAAAAATAAATAAGGAAAATCTAATAGTAGGTAATGAAGTTAAATATTTAATTAGCAAAAATAAAGAACATTACAAAAAACTGTTAGAATTGATAGAGAGATAAAGAGGCAAGATAAATATAGAATCTAAAAAAGGGAGATGATATAAATGAATGGTAGTTTTAAAAGAGGAGCTTTTATGGGAAGTCTTATAGGAGCATCAGCAGCAGTATTTGCTGCATCTAGAATAGGACCAATGCAAAAGAGAAAAATTAGGAGAAATACTAGAAAAGCTATATCAAATATAAAGGATGGGATGAACTTAATTTGGAAATAGGCAGCTTTTGCTGCCTATAAATTATAATAGGGAGATAAGAAATGGCTGTTAGAAATATGGTATTGGGTTTACAAATTTCAGCTGTATTACTTATAATAACAGTAATATACTATGTTATAAATATAGGAAATAAGTATATTGAAGAAAATAAAAAAATTAAAATAGATAATAAAAGGTTATATAAATTTTTTATATGCTTTTTATTATTATACTTAATATATATTTTAACTAAAAAATATAAATTTCTATTGGAAATAATAAATGTTTTAATATTGTCATTAATTTTAGCTTATCTTTTAAACCCTATAGTGGATTTTTTGGAAAAAAAGAAAATACCTAGGCTATGGAGTGTTATATTTTTATATATTCTCATTGGCTTCATAATATTCATTTTCTCTTTTATTTTAATTCCTGAAATTATAAAGGAGTTTAAAAATATAGGATATATATTGCCAGATTATTTGAATAAAGTTTATGCATATATAGATAAAATACACAATAGATATTTTTTAAATTTAAATAATTTACCTCCTGAACTTAACGGCATAAGAGGAGTATTTAAAGAAAATATAAATAGTCTTGAAAAGATTTTTATAAAATGGATTAAAAAGTTTACAAATATAACTGTGAATATGTTTTCTAAGATTTTCACTTTAATTTTGGTGCCTATTATTTCATTTTATTTTTTGAAAGACAAAGAATATTTTAAGAGAAAAATTTATTTAACCATACCTAAAACCTATAGAAATGAAGTTAAAAAGCTTTTTAAAGAAATAGATAAATCTATAAGTAGCTTTATTAGAGGAAGAATAATAGTAGGGATATATGTAGGTATAACTACTACTATAGCATTAATTATTTTAAATATAAATTTTGCTTTTAGTATTGGCATGTTAGCAGGTTTAGCAGATATAATTCCTTATTTTGGTCCCATTATAGGGATTGTTCCTGCGGTTTTCCTTGCATTACTTGATGGTCCTTTAAAAGTAATATGGGTTATAATTGCTTTCACCATTATCCAACAAACAGAAAATAATATAATTACTCCAAAAGTTGTAGGAGAAAGTGTGGGTATTCATCCTGTAACTGTTATATTATCTCTAATAATAGGAGGAGGCTTCTTTGGAATACTGGGAATGCTTTTAGCTATACCAATAGTAGCAATAATTAAAATTATGTATTCCTATTTTATAGAGAAAGTTAAATAGGGTTAATTATTGACAATTCAAAGCTTTTTAATTATAATCCTAGTTATAGAGTAGGGTATAACTGTCGTCCCTTTTCTGTTTCGGGACGTTTTTTTTATAGGATAAAAATATGAAGATTTATTTATTAAATAAATTCTTAAGATAAAGGTGAGGTGTGCTCTTAATGAAAAAGATGGGATTGAATGAAATAAGAAATGAATTTTTAGATTTTTTCCAAGAAAAAAACCATTTAATTTTACCAAGTTTCTCCTTAGTTCCTAAAAACGATAAAAGTTTATTATTAATAAATGCAGGGATGGCACCTTTGAAACCATATTTTACTGGTGATTCTATTCCTCCTAATAAAAGGGTGGCTACTTGTCAAAAATGCGTTAGAACGGGAGATATTGAAAATGTAGGGAAAACAGATAGACATGCAACTTTTTTTGAAATGCTAGGAAATTTTTCTTTTGGAGAATATTTTAAAGATGAAGCTATAGAGTGGGCTTGGGAATTTATGACTGAAAGATTGGAGATACCTAGAGAAAATATATGGGTAACTATATATTTTGACGATGACGAAGCTTTTGAAATTTGGAATAAAAAAATTAAAATTTCAAAAGAAAAAATAATTAGATTAGGAAAAGAGGATAATTTTTGGGAGCTAGAAGTAGGCCCTGGTGGTCCATGTTCAGAGATTTATATAGATAGAGGAGAAGAATATGGTTGTGGAAAATCAACTTGTAAACCAGGGTGTGAATGTGATAGATATGTTGAAGTTTGGAATTTAGTATTTTCACAATATGATAAAGATGAGTATGGGAATTATAATCCACTTCCAAATCCAAATATTGATACAGGAATGGGACTTGAAAGAATAGCAGCTGTTATGGAAGGAGCAGACAATATATTTGAAATAGGAATTATAAATGATTTATTAAAAGAAGTAGAGAAAATAAGTGGAGAGAAATATGGAAAAGATAAAAAAGTAGACGAATCTATTAGAGTGATAACAGACCATATAAGAGCTATTACTTTTTTAGTATCTGATGGAGTTTTACCTAGTAATGAAGGTAGAGGATATGTACTAAGAAGATTAATAAGAAGAGGAGCAAGACATGGTAAGTTATTAGGAATAGATGGAATATTTTTATATGCTCTTTCTGAAAAAGTGATACAATTATGGAAGGAAGAATATACTGAGCTTGCTGAAAATGAGGAAAAAATTAAGAGAATAATAAAAATTGAAGAAGAAAAATTTGAAGAGACTATTGATCAAGGAATAAATATACTCAATAAATATATTGAAGATATGGAAAATAATAATGAAAAAACATTATCAGGAGATAAAGCTTTTAAACTCTATGATACCTATGGATTTCCATTGGATTTAACAAGAGAAATACTTGAAGAAAAAGCTTTGAAAGTAGATGAAAAAGAGTTTAATATAGAAATGGAAGAGCAAAGAGAAAGAGCAAGAAATGCAAGAGATGGCTCAAAAAGAGAAGCTTGGGGAAAGGACGAGTTGACTAGTAGGTTTAAAGAATTTAAGACTAAATTCATAGGATATACTACTACAGAGTCTAATTCTAGAATAATAGGATTATTTAAAGATGAAGAAAAAGTTTCTATTTTAAAAAATGGAGAAAAGGGTATAATTATTTTAGATGAGACTCCTTTCTATGGAGAAAGTGGAGGTCAAGTTGGAGATATCGGAGTTATAAAGGGACAAAATTTTGAATCTAAAGTATTAGATACTCAAAAAACTAAAAATAATATTATATATCAATTTGTAGAGGTAGAAAGCGGAGAAATTAAAAATGGTGAAGAGGTATTTGCAAGGGTAGATAGAACTAGAAGGAAGGACATAGCTAGAAATCATTCTGCAACTCATCTTCTTCATAAAGCTTTAAAAGATGTTTTAGGTAATCATGTAAATCAAGCAGGATCATTAGTTTTACCAGATAGACTAAGATTTGATTTTACTCATTATGATGCTGTAACAAAAAAAGAATTAGATAAGATTGAAGAGATTGTGAATAAAAAAATATTAGAAGGATTAAATGTATCAGTTATCGAAACTAGTATGGATGAAGCAAAAAAAAGAGGAGCTATAGCTTTATTTGAAGATAAGTATAAAGAGGATGTAAGGGTTATAGAAATGGGCTCTTTTAGCAAAGAGTTTTGTGGAGGTACTCATGTAGACAATACTAGCAATATTGGTTTATTTAAAATTGTTAGCGAATCTAGTATTGCTTCTGGTGTTAGAAGAATTGAAGCTATAACTGGCAGGAAAGTTTATAGTCATTTAAAGTATATGGAGGAAGAAATAGATTCTATATCAAATATTCTTAAATCTAATAAAGACAATGTATTAGAGAAAGTGAAGTCTATGTCTGAAGAAATAAAAGAAAAAGAAAGGGAAATACAATCCTTAAAATCTAAGGTAGCTTCATCTTTGTCTGAAGATATCCTAGAACAAAAACATAGTATAGAGGGAATAAATATTATTACTTACAAGGTTAAAGATATGGATATGAATAGCTTGAGAAGTCTAGGAGATGAAATTAAAAATCATCTTGAATCTGGAGTTGTAGTACTTGCATCTGTTTCAGAAAATAGTGTATCTTTTGTGTCAATGGTTACTAAAGATTTAATTAATAAGGGACTTCATGCTGGAAATATAATAAGAGAAGTAGCTAAAGTGACTGGAGGCGGTGGTGGTGGACGTCCAGATATGGCACAAGCAGGTGGAAAGGATCCTAGCAAAGTAGATAGTAGTTTAGAATTGGTTGAAGTTTTAGTCAAGGAAAGTTTAAAATAAATATTAGTCAAATTATTTGACTAATATTTATTTTAAAAGTATGTATATAATATAATCTTTATGGTATAAATATTATAAGGGGGTGTTTTAATGAACAATAATAATTTTAATGAAACTATGAAATTTGAACCACCAAAAGAAAATATAAATGAGGCTAGAGAAATTCTTATAACTGTTTATGAAGCCTTAAAGGAAAGAGGATATAACCCTATTAATCAAATGATTGGATATATACTATCTGGAGATCCAACTTATGTAACTAGCTATAACAATGCTAGAAGTTTAGTAAGAAAATTAGAAAGAGACGAACTTATTGAAGAATTATTAAGGTCTTATTTAGAAAATGAAAATAATGAGGAAAATAATAGGAAGTAGGAGAGGTATAATTGAATAGGTACAGGCTAATAAGCAGCTTAATTATTGTATTACTAATGTTTTCTTTTTTCAGTGCAAACACTATAGAAGCATCAAGTGAATCTAATAATAAGACAGTGTACTTAATCGTACTTAATAAGTATATTCTGAAAGATATTGATAACATGGCTAATTTGAAGCAAATTGTTAATGAAGGCAGTATTGGACTCATGAATACTAGAGGGTTATATAATTATAAAGGTTCGGAAAGCTTTTTGACTATAAACTCATCGAAAAAAGCATATTCCACTTATGAAAGTGCAGAAACATATAATTTAAATGAGGAAAACAAAGAAATATACGAAAGAAGAATTGGACCAGTAACAGATGATTTTCAAATTGCAAATATAAATTTTAATAAAATTATTGAATTAAATAAGAAAAATAGCTATGAGCCGTATATAGGAGTTTTAGGAGATAGTTTACATAAATCAGGATTAAAAACTGCTATGTATGGGAATGGAGACACTTTGGAAGAAGTTATGAGATCATCAAGTCTTATTCCTATTGATTCTAAGGGATTAATTGATTTTGGAAATGTGGACAATATATTGATTAAGGATAAGAATTTTCCTTATGGAATTAGAACAGATTATGATAAATTGATCACTGAAATAAGTAATGTAAAAAATAAATCATCTTTGATAGTTGTTGATACTGGTGATTTAGATAGGCTTAGCTCTTATAGTCAGGAGCTAACAGATGAGATGTTTGAAAAGCACAGATTAAATATATTGGATAAGATTGATAATTTTATAGGGAATTTAAAAGATAATATTGATAAAGAGAATTCTATGCTTATTATAGTGAGTCCCAATAGTGGAGAGGAAAGATTAGATGATAGTAAATTATCACCTTTAGTGCTTTGGGGAAATAATATTCCTAAGGGGATTTTAAATTCTCCCACTACCAAAAGAGAAGGGGTGGTAACGAATATTGACATAGCTCCTTCCATTGCAGAATTTTTAGGAGCTTCAACAAAGTATATGTCTGGAAATGTGTTAAGTTATAAAGAAAATGATGATAATCTTAATTATATTTTAACTAATAATTCAAGAATAAATATAGTTTCTAAAAGTAGATTTTATATATTGTCTACTTATAGTATATTATCCATGATTGTAATATTATTTGTTATGCTAGTATTAGGAAGCAAGGTAAAGCTCAAAGGCAGATTATATAATATTTTAAGTATTGCAATTATAACTATTGGAATAATTCCATTATCTTTAATACTGACATCAGCAATAAATTGGACAAATTATACGAATTATATTATTTCTTTAATTGTTACTTTGTTTTTATTGATACTATTTATATATAAAGTTAAAAAAATAGATAAAGTTTTACTTGTTTCTGGTCTGATTTATTGGATATTAGTGCTAGATATGTTCCTAGGAGGGAATTTAACTAGGTACTCTGCATTAGGATATGATCCAACAATTGGTGCTAGATACTTTGGACTAGGTAATGAGATGGTAGGAGTGTTTTTAGGTGTTAGTGCAGTATTTATAGGAACTTTTATGAATAAAAGAGGAAATAAACTAATTTCATTTATTTTATTGGTTTTTTCTGCTATAATAGTAGGACACCCTAAATTGGGAGCAAATGTGGGGGGAAGTATTGCTACTTTATTTTTTACAATCTATTTCTTATTAGAGTCTTTAGACAAAAATATAAATTTTAAAAGGATTTTTACCATTGGACTATTTATTATAGGCTTTGTTATTATTATGGCTTTTATTGATATTAAATTTAATCCTAGCCCTACCCATTTAGGAAAAACTGTTATGATGACTAACGATGAAGGAAAGTGGATAATAGGTAGTATTGCCCTTAGAAAATTTTTGATGAATATTAAATTGGTGGGTTCCTCTATATGGACTAAAGTTTTACATGCTAATTTAATTTCTCAGATGGTAATTATTTTTACTTTAGGAGATAGATTAAGAGAATTATTCGAGGAGCATAAATATATTTATATAGGATTCATAAGCGGTATGACTGGAAGTATAATAGGGTTTTTGGCTAATGATTCTGGAATAATACTTGCTTCTATAGCTGTAACGTTAATTAATGTATCCTTTATTTTTAAAACAATTGAGTATATAGCTGATGAACAATGTTATTAAGTATGTATTTAATATTTTGTATAAAATTAATTTAAAATGAGGAGAGTTTATGGAAAGAATCTTAGGAATTGATGTAGGAGATAAGACGATAGGTGTAGCTGTAAGTGATCCTTTGGGGTTAACCGCTCAAGGTATTATTACAATAGAAAGAAATGGTATAAAAAATGATTTTAAAGCTCTAAAGTCTATTATCGATGAATATGAAATTGCTAAAATAGTAGTTGGATTTCCTAAAAATATGAACAATACTATAGGACCTCAAGGGGAGAAAGTTCTAGAGTTTGTAGAGGAAATAAAAAAAGAGTTTGAATTGGAAATAATTTTAGAAGATGAGCGTTTGACTACAGTAGCTGCTGAAAAGCTTTTGATTAATGGAGATGTAAGCAGAAAAAAGAGAAAAAAGGTCATTGATAAAGTAGCTGCAACCTATATATTACAGACTTATTTAGATAAAAATTATTGAAGAAGGTGAAGTAGGTGGAAGATAGGATAGTTTTATTAGACGAGAGAGGTAAAAAAGAAGAATTTGAAATTTCTGTAACTTTCGGTCTTGATGATTCTAATTATGCTGTACTTTTCCCTATGGACAATGAAAATGAAGCTTATATTCTCAGAATGGAATATGATGATAATGGTGATTTGATTTTAGTAGGGATAGAAGATGATGGAGAGTTAAATGATGCTATACTAGCTTATGAAAGTATTTTAAAGGAAAGTATTAAATAAAATTAAATACAGATATTTGACTTTTATTATATATATCTATATTCTATATATAGAATAAATAAGCAGGTGAAAATATGGATATTAATTTAGATTCTATAAAAGAGAGGTTAAAAGAAGAAGGATATAAATTAACAACTCAGAGAAGAGCAATATTAGATGTTATTATTGAAAATAAAGGGAGTCATTTAAGTCCAGAAGAAATTTATGATATAGTAAAATTAAAATATCCAGAAATAGGCTTGGCCACAGTTTATAGAACTTTGCAACTCTTGGAACAGTTAGACATAATATGCAAATTAAATTTTGATGATGGCTGTAATAGGTATGAATTAAATTCAAATTCTAGTGATCATCATCATCACCATCTAATATGTTTAGATTGCGGAAAAGTCATAGAAGTTAAATTAGACTTATTGGAAAGCTTAGAATATGAGATTGAGAAAGAAGGGAAATTTGAGATAGTGGATCACAATGTAAAATTTTTCGGATACTGTAGCGAGTGTCGAGATAAATAAATCCCCTAAAGGGGATTGTTTTTTTGTAAGTATAGTGTGTAAGCTAATATTTTGTTTTTCGAATACTAATTATTATAAGATTTGGAGAAATTAATAAAATAGAAGGAGTTGATATAGTTTGTCTAGAAAACCTTATAAATTAAAAATTATACCTTTAGGTGGCCTAGGTGAAATAGGAAAAAATATTACCGTAATAGAATATAGAAATGACATAATTGTTATAGATTGTGGTGTTATTTTTCCTGAAGATGAAATGTTGGGTATAGATGTAGTTATACCTGATATAAGTTATTTGTTAAAAAACAAAGAAAGGGTTAAAGCTATAGTTTTAACTCATGGTCATGAAGACCATATTGGAGCATTGCCTTATGTTCTAAAAAAGATAAATGCACCTGTTTACGGAACTAAACTAACATTAGGATTAGTGGAAAATAAACTGAAAGAACATAAGATGAAGAATGTTAAATTAAATAAACTAGAAGCGGGAGATTCTATAGAAATTGGCTGTTTTAAAATAGAGCTTATTAAAACTAATCATAGTATTCCAGATTCTGTTGCATTAGCTATACACACACCTGTTGGAATAATAGTTCACACAGGAGATTTTAAAATTGACTATACTCCTATAAACGATGAAGCTATAGATCTTCATAAATTTGCTGAATTAGGTAAAAAAGGAGTATTAGCATTATTAGCAGATAGTACTAATGTAGAAAGACCAGGATATACTATGTCCGAAAGTACGGTAGGTGAAACTTTTAATGATATTTTTGCAATGGCAGAACATAGAATTGTAGTTGCAACCTTTGCATCAAATGTATACCGTATACAACAAATAATAGATTCAGCAGTTCTTTTTAATAGAAAAGTTGTGGTATCTGGAAGAAGTATGGTAAATGTAATTGGAGTTGCTACAGAGTTAGGATATTTAAATATTCCTGATGGAACGTTGATAGATATAAATGATATGGATAAATATCCGTATGATAAAATTGTGGTTGTTACTACAGGTAGTCAAGGTGAACCAATGTCTGCATTGGCTAGGATGGCATATTCTGAGCATAGAAAAATACAGTTAGTACCAGGAGATTTAGTAGTTATATCTGCATCTCCTATACCAGGAAATGAAAAAACTGTTTCAAGAGTTATAGATCAATTAATGGAAAAAGGTGCAAATGTTATTTATGAATCTTTGGCAGATGTTCATGTATCTGGTCATGCATGTGAAGAGGAACTTAAACTCATTCATGCATTAGTAAAGCCTAAGTACTTTATACCAGTTCATGGAGAATATAGGCATTTAAGAAGACATTCTAAATTAGCAGAAAATTTAGGAATGCCAAAAGAAAATATTTTTATAGCTGAAAATGGCTCTACAATAGAATTTACTAGAAACTCATGTTCCTTTGGGCCTAAAGTAACTGCAGGAAATATTTTAGTAGATGGTCTAGGTATAGGAGATGTAGGTAATATTGTTTTAAGAGATAGAAAACATTTGTCAGAAGATGGTCTAATTGTAGTAGTTGTTACTATAAGTAAGGAAGATGGAAAGGTTATGGCAGGCCCTGATATTATATCAAGAGGGTTTGTATATGTAAGAGAATCTGAAGATTTAATGGAAGAGTCAAGAAATGTTGTTAGAAAAGTATTGAAAGAATGTGAAAAAAACCATATAACTGATTGGGCTACATTAAAGTCTAGTATCCGTGATGCGTTAAGAGGATTTTTATATGAGAAAATCAAGAGAAATCCAATGATATTGCCTATTATTATGGAAGTTTAAAGTCGTAGATTTTCTACGACTTTCCTCATATTATATAGCTTGTTTTATAATTATGTAGTATAATGTTCTTGATAAAGTATATTTAAATGGATTAAGGAGGTACTTCATGAACTATACAGTACTTGTTTATTTTTTACTACTTGCTTTAGGAGCTATTATTTCACATAAAGGCTTGATAAGTGATAATTTTAGCAAAAAACTTGGTCCTATTCAAAACTTTTGCCTATTATTCTTGCTTT
Source organism: Anaerosalibacter massiliensis (assembly GCF_024623155.1). NCBI lineage: Bacteria > Bacillati > Bacillota > Tissierellia > Tissierellales > Sporanaerobacteraceae > Anaerosalibacter > Anaerosalibacter massiliensis. Next base: position 294,688 of record NZ_JANJZL010000001.1, on the reverse strand, counting down.
TTACAATGGGTGTAAGGATTGGGTTGGACAAGAAAGTGATTTCCTCATTTTTTCAAATAGGTGCTAAAGCAACAGTTCTAGCTGTATTTTCTATATTATTTAGTATTATTCTTGTTAGATTAGTAAGAAATATGGTTCTTAGAGATGAGGGGGAGGTAAATGAGCCTTAGTATTATTTTAGCAGTTGTATTAGGAATTGGAGTAGGATATTTTTTAATTCCCGATTGTTTTTTTTCTTATACTGGTATTATTACAGACATAGGACTTTGTTTACTTTTATTTTTTGCAGGAATGGATATTGGAAAACAAAAAGGCGTATTTAAAGATCTTAAAAAAATGGGATTTAGGATACTTCTTGTACCTCTAATGATTATTATAGGAAGTATATTTGGTAGTATTGTAGGAGGATTTTTATTAAAAATGCCTATTAATGAATCAGGAGCTGTAGGCGCAGGTTTAGGATGGTATACACTATCTTCAGTGATGCTTACTAATTATTCTACAGAATTAAGTGCCATAGCATTTTTGACTAATGTAGTTAGGGAGATTATTGCTCTTATAGTTGTGCCACTAATAGCTAGATACATTGGATATTTAGAATGCATTGCTCCTTGCGGTGCAACTGCTATGGATACAGCATTACCTGTTGTTTCACGTTCAACTAATTCACAAACTACTATAATTTCATTTGTTTCTGGTGTAATACTTAGTTTGGTTGTACCTATTTTAGTTTCTATAATGATAAAGATATGATTAGGAGGGATACTATGAATGTATATGATGAAGCTCACAAATTATCCGGAGCTATAAGAGAATCAGATGAATATAAGAAATATGTTGAAAAACAAAAAAAGGTTTTTTCGGACGATAAGAATAAAGAAATGATTGAGGATTTTAGAAAGAAGGCTCTTGAAATTCAAATGGAACAATTATCAGGGAAGGAAATAGATAAGGAAAAAATTGAAAGACTACAAAAATTAGAAGACATATTAATGTTGAACCCTAATATAAAAGATTTTTTCATAGCGGAGATGAATTTTAGTCAATTAATATCAGATATCTATAAGATATTAGACGATGTAATGAAATTGGATCTACCTGAGAAATAGATATGGAGGAAAATATGGATACTAAATATATAACTAAAGCTGGACTTATTTCTGCAATATATGTAGTTTTAGTAGCCATTCAAATGCCTATTGGTCAATTAGCTTTTGGTCCTATTCAACTAAGAATTGCAGAAGGTTTAACTTTGTTACCTTTAGTAGAGCCAGCTGCAGTGCCAGGAGTTTTTATGGGATGTTTAATTTCAAATATAATACTCGTTTCTTTTTCTGGGTTTGGACTAATAGATGTAGTAGGAGGTAGTTTAGTTACTCTTATAGCAGCTTATTTGACTAGCAAAACAACTAGTAAAAAACTAGCCATACTTCCGCCTGTTATATTAAATGGATTCTTAGTTTCCATCTGGGTTTCATACTTTACAAAAATACCTTACTGGTACACAGTATTAGGAATTTCTTTAGGAGAATTAATATCTGTAGTAGTTTTTGGGAATATTATACTTATAATATATAAAAATATATTTAAAAATTGATATAGATAATTCTTTTATACATCCTTGTAAAAAAGAGATAATACTTGTATAATAAAATAAGTAAATATGGTTTAAAGGTGGAGATTTTGTGACAGAATCTTTAAGAAATAAAAAGTGGAAAAAAAGTTTTAATAAAATTCTTATCTTTTGTTCCATTATAATAGTTGTAAGTACGATTATGATGAAAGTTTATTATGATAAGGCTTTAAATCCAGTATCTCCTAATGATCCAAAAGAAAAAACTATAGAAATTTCTTCTGGAAGTTCTACATCTAGAATTGCAGATATTTTAAAAGAAAATGGGCTAATCAGGAGTAAATTAGTATTTAAGTATAAAGTTAGAAAAGAAAAGCTAGATGGAAAATTAAAGTCTGGCAATTATTCTTTAAATACAGGAATGGGAGTTAAAGAAATTTTAGTAAGCCTTTCTTCTGGAGGTAGAGATGGAGATATTATCAAATTTACGATACCAGAAGGTTTTGAATTAAAACAGATTGCTTATAGACTAGACGAATTGGGACTTGCTGATGAGAAAAAATTTTTAGAGCTGTGTCAAGATGTAAATAGATTTTCTAATAAGTATAGTTTTTTAAAGAAAATACCTAAAGGTTATAATTTAGAGGGATACTTATTTCCTGATACTTATGAAATATATATAAATGCAAGTGAGGAAGAAATTATTGAGAGAATGCTTTCAAGATTTGAACAATTTTATGAAACAGATTTTAAAAAGAAGGTTGAAAAATCTGATTTAGATTTAAATGAAATAGTAACATTAGCTTCAATGATAGAAAAAGAAGCTAGAGTTGATAAGGAACGTTCAACTATTGCAGGAGTATTTTACAATAGATTAGAAATTAATATGCTTCTTCAAGTGGATGCTACAGTACAATATGCCTTAGGAGAAAGGAAAGAACGCTTATTATATAAAGATTTAAAGGTTGATTCACCTTATAATACTTATATTCACAAAGGTTTACCTCCATCTCCTATTGCATCACCAGGTGAGAAGTCTCTAATAGCTGCTGTGAATCCTTCAGATGTAGATTATCTATATTATGTATTAAAAAAAGATGGTAGTGGTGAACATATTTTTACTAAGACTTATGAAGAACATTTGAAGGCTCAGTCAGAAAAATAAAATTTATATAAAATATTTATATAATACGTGGATGGCTAATTACCACGTATTACTTTTGTAAAAGAGGAAGTGTTATATTTGGTAGATATAAATTATGATTATATAGAAGAATATATTAGAGGTATTTTACAAGAGGATTCAGATAAATTAAAGGAAATAAAAGATTATGGGAATAGTAATCATATACCTATTGTATGTCCTGAAGTAGGACAATTTATTAAAGTGCTATTAAAGATAAGTGATGCAAAAAATATTTTAGAAGTAGGTACTGCTATTGGATATTCTTCTTTAATTATGGCTGAAGCAACTAGTTCTGATACCAAAATAACTACCATAGAGAAAAAGGAAGATATGTTTAAAATTGCAAAAAAAAATATAAATCAAAGTAAATACAGGGAAAGAATTAGGATTATAGAAGGAGATGCAAGAGAAATTATATCAGAACTAGAGCAAAAATATGATTTCATATTTTTAGATGCAGCTAAGGGTCATTATTTAGATTTTTTTAATGAATGTAGTAGAGTGTTAAGAAAAGGTGGAGTAATATTATCTGATAATGTTTTATATAAAGGAATGGTAGCTAGTGATGAATTAGTTGTTAAAAGAAAAAAGACAATTGTAAAAAGAATGAGAAATTATTTGGAATATATTTCAAATTTGGATGGTTATATAACTAGTGTTCTCCCATTAGGAGATGGTGTATCTATAACATATAAAGAGGAGGGAGATAATGAATAAACCAGAGTTATTGGCACCTGCTGGAGATCTAGAAAAGTTAAAAATGGCTATAGTTTATGGTGCAGATGCAGTTTATTTAGGTGGAGAAGAGTTTGGACTTAGAAAAGCTTCCAAGAATTTCACATTAGAAGATATAGAAGAAGGTATAAGATTTGCTCATAAGAGAAATAAAAAAGTTTATGTTACTTTAAATATAATTCCACATAATGAAGATTTAATAGGTCTCGATGAATATGTATCGGAGCTTGAGAAAATAGGTGTAGATGGTGTAATAGTAGCAGATCCTGGAGTTTTTTCTGTAATAAGAAGGGTAGCTCCTAATATGCCTATACATTTGAGTACTCAAGCTAGTGCTACAAATTATGAAACTATTAGATTCTGGTATGATCTAGGGATAAGAAGAATAGTAGTAGCAAGAGAATTATCCTTGGATGAAATTAAAGAGATAAAGAAAAAATTGCCTAAGGATTTAGAGATAGAAGCTTTTGTTCATGGTGCTATGTGTATATCTTATTCTGGTAGATGTTTACTTAGCAACTATATGGCAGGTAGAGATGCAAATAGAGGAGAATGTGCTCATCCTTGTAGATGGAAATATAATTTAGTAGAAGAAAAAAGACCAGGAGAATATTTTCCAATATATGAAGATGAAAAAGGGACTTTTATATTTAATTCTAAGGACTTATGTATGATAAAGTATATACCAGAGTTAATTGAGGCTGGAATATGTAGTTTTAAGATAGAAGGAAGAGTAAAAAGTCAATATTATGTAGCTACAGTGATAAGAGCTTATAGAAAAGCTATAGATGAATTTTTCAGATATAAAAAGAACTATGTATACAAAGAAGAATGGCTTGAAGAAATTAAAAAGGCTAGTTATAGAGATTTTACTACAGGGTTTTACTTTAAAAAACCTACAGGTGATGATCAGATTTATGAGAATAGCTCCTATATAAGGAAATATGATTTTGTAGGATTGGTTTTAGATTATGATAAGAAAACAAAATTGGCAACTGTGGAGCAAAGAAATAGAATATTTGTAGGGGATGAAATAGAAATTTTCGGTCCTAATAAAGAATTCTTTACTCAAAATATTGAAGAAATGTGGAATGAAAATGGTGAAAAAATAGAGGTAGCGCCCCATCCTCAGCAAATTATAAAGATGAAGATGAAAGAGCCTGTTGAAGAGTGGGATATTATTAGAAAAGCTAGAAAGGATTGATTTAATTGAAAAGATCTATACTTATAGGAATTACTGGAGGTACTGGTTCGGGTAAGAGTACTGTGGCTAAGGAAATTTATAAGTCTATTGAAGAAACAAATGTAGTAGTTATTGAACAAGATTCCTATTATAAAAGCCAAAGTAATTTAACTTTTGAGGAAAGAAAAAATACTAATTATGATCATCCTTTTGCTTTTGATAATAACTTACTAATTGAACATTTAAATAAACTATTAAAGGGACTGCCTATAGAAAAGCCTATTTATGATTTTGAAAAACATAATAGAAAAAAAGAAACAATAAAAGTATGGCCAAAAGAGATAATTATTTTAGAAGGACTTTTAATTTTAGATGATGAAAAAATTAGAGATTTGTTAGATATTAAAATTTTTGTAGATACTGATTCGGATGTAAGGGTTATAAGACGTATAAATAGGGATATTAAAGAAAGAGGTAGAAGTTTAGATTCAGTAATAGAACAGTATATGAAAACAGTTAGACCAGCTCATATGCAGTTTGTAGAGCCAAGTAAAAAGTATGCCGATATTATTATTCCGGAAGGTGGATATAATAAGGTGGCAATTGATATAATGGTTACAAAAATTAAATCAATTATAGATGATAAATAATAAATACCTCCATTACTAATTGGGAATACTATTATTGATTAAAGTGATGGAGGTTTTTTTATGGGGAAATATAGCAAGGATATTATTCAAAATAGAGTTTTAAAATCAGCATTTATTATTTTTTTTATATTTATGCTTTTAATATTTAGGTTATATTGGATTCAAATTATTAAAAATGAAGAATATAGATTGGCTGCGTTGAAACAGAGGGGAAAAGAAGTAGAAATATATCCTGCTCGTGGTATTATTTATGATAAAAATTTAATTCCTCTAACAAATAGGGAAAGAGTGCCTACGCTGTTTTTAATTGGAGATTACTTTTTAAAAGATAAAGAAGCTTTAGACTTTATTATGGATAAGGGTATTGAAACAGATCTTATAAATAGAGATATGAATCAATTTAAAGAAATAGAGATTGATGAATTGCTAGATAATGATTCACTGCCAAAAGGTATTTTTTTTACTGAAAAGATAGCAAGATATAATAAGGAAAATATTCTATCTCATGTTATTGGTCATACTAAAAAAAGTGAAAATAAAGGAGAGAGTGGAATTGAAAAGACTTTTGATGATGTACTAAAAAAAGAAAATACAGGTTCTATATATTTTGAAATTGACAATAAAAAAAATCCTATACTTGGAGGAGGCTATTCACTAGTAGAAAACAAAGATATAAATAAGCCTAGCAATGTACAATTAACAGTAGATTACCATATTCAAAAAATTGTAGAGGAAATAATGGATGAGGAAGGGATAAAGGGTTCCGTTATAGTTTCAGATACAAATAATGGTGATATTGTCGCTATGGCTAGTCGCCCTAATTTTATTCAAGGAGAAATAGATAATTTTTTTAATAGAGAAAACATGGAATTATATAATAAAGGAATTCAAGTTTCTTATCCTCCTGGATCTTTATTTAAGGTAGTAGTACTTCTTGCTGCATTAGAGGAAGATCCTAGTCTAATTAGGGAAAATTTTTATTGTAAAGGTTTTGAGGAGTTAAATGATTTAGTTATTAAATGCAATAAAGAGGAAGGACATGGAGAACTTTCTATAAAAGAAGCTTTTGCTAAATCTTGCAATTCTGCTTTTATTCAAATAGGAGAAAGAGTAGGCAGTGATAAAGTAATAGATGCGGCTAAAAAATTAGGATTTGGTGAAAAAATTAATATTGGACTTACAGAAGAGGTGAAAGGAAATTTACCTAAAGGTGAGGAAACTAAAGGGCCTTCTATTGGTAATATATCCATAGGACAGGGGAGTGTAGAGGTGACTCCGCTTCAAATAACTAATATGATAATGATAATTGCTAATAAGGGAGTTAAAAAAGATTTATCTATAATTAAAGGAATTGTTACAGATGATGGAAAGATGGTTAAAGAGTTTAATAAAGAAAAAAATGAAGAAGTAGTATCTGAAGAATCTTGTAAAGTTATAGATGAATATATGGCTGAAGTTATATTAAATGGGACAGCTAGAAGTATGAATTTGGAGGATATAGGAGGAGCAGCTGGAAAAACAGGTTCTGCCCAGGCAATATTGAACGGTAAAGATACTATACATGGCTGGTTTTCAGGCTATTTTCCTAGGGAAAATCCTAAATATGTTATAACAGTTTTTGTAGAAGATGATTCTTCAGGTTCAGCAAGTGCAATACCAATATTTGAAAAAATATCAAGAGAGATATGGAATAAAAACAGATAGGACTGGCACCTTAATTACTCCTACTTCATATACTTTAATATGGGGGAAAGTGGAGGTGCATTTATGATTCCATTGTTTTCTATAAGAGGGTTGTTTAAACCCTTTTTAATGTTTACTGGATATATTTCAAGCAATAATTCTTTTCCAAAACCTTTAAGTAGGGATGAAGAAGAAAAATACTTAAAATTATATGAAGAAGGAAATGAAGAGGCAAGAAACATATTAATAGAAAGAAATTTAAGACTTGTTGCTCATATGGTTAAGAAATATTCAAATACTGGAAAAGACATAGATGATCTTATTTCCATTGGAACTATAGGACTTATAAAGGCTATATCTACCTACGATAGAAAAAAAGGTACTAGATTAGCAACTTATGCAGCCAGATGTATAGATAATGAAATATTAATGACTATTAGATCAGATAAAAAGGTTAAATCAGAAGTTTCACTTCAAGAGCCTATTGGAGTAGATAAAGAGGGTAATGAAATTTCTTTAATAGACATATTAGGAACTGATATTGATGAAGTCATAAATGAAGTGGATTTAAAATTACAGATTAAAAAATTATACAGCAAAATGAGTAAGGTTTTAAAAGAAAGAGAAAAGACTATTATTGAATTGAGATATGGATTAGTAGATGGAGGATGTAGAACACAAAGGGAAATAGCTAGTATGTTAGGTATTTCTAGATCATATGTTTCTAGAATTGAAAAGAGAGCTATAAAAAAATTAAATAAGGCTTTAGATGGTTGATAAATAAAATAATATAAATAAAAAATCGGGATTTACCATCCCGATTTTGCTATTACATATTAGGAGTAATCCTTCTTAAAATTTCTTGAATTTCATCTGCAAAGCCAGAAACAGGTTTTCCATTCCTTATATCTCGGGCCATATTACTTAATCTTTTGTATAAATCTGCATCTGCAGTTACGCTTACAGTGGTAATATTATTGTCTGCATCTTTTACTGTTTTTTCAACTTTTCTTTTAATATCGTCAGTTACTCTTCCTTCTACATTGTTTTCCATATCAATTCCCACTAAGGCAGTATTTCCGGTTATTACGGTAGTACAACTATTTATATCATTTAAATCAGCAACTTTTCTAGATATGTTTTCTGCCCTGTTGGAAAGATCTCTATTCATATTATCAGTTGTGTTTCTATTATCATTTGTTCCAATATTATCAGTTATGTTTCTATTATCGTTTGTTCCAATATTATCAGTATCGTTTCTTCTAGTATCTTTCCCAAGATTATTATCGCCTCTTAAGTTATTGTTTAAATTCCCATCTATGTTTGTGTCATCTCTTGTATCTCTTCCTACTCTATTTTCCATCCTATTATTTCTAACATTAGGTCTCTGAGGTTGGCAACCAACTCCTAACAAAATTAATGCTAGAGAGAATATAAGGAATAGGAAAATTTTATTATTTTTCAAATTTTTCACCTCCTATAATTATTGTTTCATATTATCTTTTTTTTATTAAGGAATTTTATCATCTAAATGTATGAAAAAGGAATAATTAATATCATAAAAAATGTTATCATAATTGATATTAATTATTAAATAAAAAAACATAACAAATATTTAAATTATTTAAAATATTTGTTATAATATAAACATTGATATATTTAAAACGAAAGGTGAATTTTATGCTACTTAAAAAAATAGACTTAAAAAACATTCCAGTTGTAAAATTAATTGACTTAATAATAAATAAAGCTATTGATATGAAAGCTAGCGATATACATATAGAACCTTTTTCTAATAAAATTAGAATCAGATATAGAATCGATGGAGATTTAATAAATATTGGAAGGCTTCCAATAGAAAAACTATCTTCTATAATAACCAGAATAAAAATAATGGGCAAGATGGACATAGCAGAGAAGAGATTACCTCAAGATGGAAGAATAGAATTTTATCTTGAAGAAAGAACAGTAGATTTACGTATTTCAAGTTTGCCAACAATATATGGTGAAAAAGTAGTTATTAGGATTTTAGATAAAAATAATTTTATTTTTTCAAAAGAAGAATTAGGATTTTACTCAAAAAATTTAGAAACTTTTGAATACATATTGAAACAACCATATGGAATAATATTGGTTACAGGACCTACTGGAAGCGGTAAGACAACTACTTTATATTCAATATTGAGAGAATTAAATAGTATAGAAAAAAATATAATTACTATAGAAGATCCTGTTGAATATAAGTTAAAAGGCATAAATCAAGTTCAGGTAAATAATAAAGCAGGTCTTACTTTTGCTAATGGTTTAAGAACTATATTAAGACAAGATCCAGATATAATAATGGTTGGAGAAATTAGAGATTCTGAAACTGCTAAAATAGCTATAGGATCTGCTATAACTGGACATTTAGTTATTTCAACTCTACACACTAATGATACGGCTTCAAGTATTATAAGATTAGTTGATATGAAAATAGAACCTTATTTAATCTCATCTGCAATAATAGGAGTTATTTCCCAAAGACTTGTAAAGAAACTTTGTAGAAAATGTAAAATACCTTACGGTGCTAGTGAAAGTGAGAAGAAATTTTTAGGATCAAAACAAGAAGAACTAATTTTATATAAACCATGCGGATGTAAAAGTTGTAATAATGGTTTTAAAGGCAGAGTAGCAGTTCATGAAATTCTTCCTATAGATGAAGAGATAAGGGAATTAATAAATAAAAATCCATCTTCAAATGATATAAGAAACTTGGCAATAAAAAATGGAATGATTTCTTTACTTTCTAATTTAAAACAGCTTGCTTTAAAGGGTGAAATAGCCTTTGATGAAGTATTAAAAGTAGGATATACATTAAAGTAGAGGTGTTTTAATGAATTTTTTGAAATTAGTTAAATATGGTATAGAAGAAAAGGCCTCTGATATACATTTAGTAGCTGATACTTTCCCAATTTTTAGAGTTAATGGTGAATTAAAAAAATATGGAAATAGGAAATTGAATTCAGGAGATGTAGAAAAGATAGTTAAAGGTCTTCTAGATAAAAAACAATTAAGGAAACTTTATGAAGAGGGAGATGTGGATATAGCTTATTCAATAACAGATATAGGTAGATTTCGTATAAATATTTTTAAACAAAGAGGAAAATTAAGCTTATCTTTAAGAATCATACCAAATAATATACCTGCTATGAAAGAATTGAACATACCTGATGTAGTTAAAAAACTGATAAGTAAATCTAGAGGGCTTATTCTTGTTACAGGACCTACTGGAAGCGGTAAATCTACAACTTTAGCTTCTATCATAAATGAGATAAATGAAAAAAGAAATTGTCATATTATTACCTTAGAAGATCCAATAGAGTATGTACATAAACATAAAAAGAGTATTATTAATCAGAGGGAAATTGGAAGTGATTCAATAAGTTTTAATAAAGGGTTAAGATCAGCTTTAAGGCAAGATCCAGATGTAATTCTAGTGGGAGAGATTAGAGATTTAGAAACTATTAGTACTGTATTGACAGCTTCTGAAACTGGGCATTTAGTTCTTTCCACTCTTCATACCTCAGGAGCATCAAAGACTATAGATAGAATAATAGATGTATTTCCAGCACAACAACAGAGACAGATAAAAGTTCAATTAGCATCTGTTATACAAGGAGTAATATCTCAACAATTGCTAAAAAGCACTGAGGTGAATAAAAGGGTAGCAGCTTTTGAAATTATGATAGGTACTCCAGCTATAAGAAATTTAATTAGAGAAGGGAAAAATTATCAAATTGATACAGCTATTCAAACTGGAAAAAACTATGGTATGCAAACAATGGATAGTTCAATTTTAGATTTATATGAAAGAATGCGTATTTCTAAAGAAACGGCTTTAAATGGCTCAGTAAATAAAGATATACTAGCTAAATATCTTTAATAAGGTGGTGATATATTGATTTATAACTATAGAGCTGTTTCAAATAAGGGGGAAATAGTTAGAGGAAGTCATGAAGGGGAAAATATAGATGAAATTTTAGATATAATAAGAAATAACGGATATATTCCTATAAATATTGAAATGGTTAAGAAAGAGGAAATCAAAACGAAAAAATTATTCCAAACTAAAATTCAAAAAAAAGATATTTCTATATTTTGTCGTCAATTTTATACAATGCTAGAAGCAGGAATAGGTGTTATAAATTGTTTAGATACTTTAGAAAAACAAACAGAGAATAAACTTCTAAAAAAAACTATTGGACAAGTTCAAGAGGAAGTAGAAAAGGGAAATACCCTTTCAGAATCTATGAAAAAGCATAGAAAGGTCTTTCCTGATCTCTTTATAAATATGGTAGAAGCAGGAGAAATTAGTGGGTCTTTAGAGACAATATTAAAGAGAATGGCTCTTTATTATGAAAAAGAATATAAAATTGAAACAAAAACAAAAGGTGCATTAATTTATCCACTTGTCTTAATAATAGTATCCATATTTGTAGTTATATTTTTACTTGCTATAGTGCTACCCACATTTATAGGCATGTTTGAAAATAGTGATGTAACATTGCCAATACCAACAAGGATATTGCTGAAAATTGGATATAGCTTTAAAAAACATTGGTATATATATTTAGTTTCCTTATTAATTTTTTCTTTATTTATAAAAATTTACAAGGAAACTTATAAAGGAAGAATATTTTTAGATAGGCTTAAAATTGGATTGCCAGGCATACAGAAATTCAATTCCAAAATTATAACTTCTAGATTTACTAGAACACTTTCTACACTTTTATCTAGTGGGATTCCTCTTATACAATCATTAGAAATTGTAAATAAAACTATAGAAAATGAAGTAGTTATGGAAAAGCTTAACGAGGCAATTAAAAGTATAGAAAGAGGCTTACCATTATGGAAAAGTATTGAAAACATGAATATTTTTCCACCACTAGCTAATTCTATGATAAATGTTGGTGAAGAATCAGGTTCTCTTGTAGAACTATTATATAAAACTGCAGATTTTTATGAAGATGAAGTTGATACATCCCTTGAAACAGTGACAACTATAATAGAACCTATACTTATAATAATTATGGCATTTATTATTGGATTTATAGTTATAGCTATGGCAATGCCAATATTTGATATGGTGAATACTATCGAATTTTAATTGAAATTATTTTACAGGGGGAAGAGAAATGTTAAATAAATATGGAGAGAGATTAAAGAATAATAGTGGATTTACTTTACTCGAATTAATATTAGTAATTTCCATACTAGGAATACTTGCGGCAATTGCTGTACCTAAAATAAGCAAAACGAAGGAAATTGCAGAGATTGTAGCTCATAATGCAAATGTAAAAACATTAGAATCCGCAGCCAATATGTATATTTTAGATAAAGGAGTTCCAAATGGTAAGAAGAAAATAATATTGAATGATAATAATAATGAGCTAAAATCATATATAGAAGAAGTGCCAAAGATCCCAAATTCTATAAAGAAAGACGAGCATAGGGACTATTATACAGTTGTAATTAAAAGTGATGGTGAAATAGAAGTAGAGCCTAAAAAAAGAAATAAAGAAAATGAAAGTAAATAAAGGATGTTTAATATGACCATAATTATATTTATTTTAGGTACAATTGTAGGTTCATTTTTAAATGTATTTATATATAGAATACCAAGAAAAGAGGGCTTGACTTTTCCCTCTTTCCATTGTTCAAAATGTTTTAAACCTTTGAAGTGGTATGAACTTATACCCATATTAAGTTTTTTTATCCAAGGTGGCAAATGCAGATACTGTAAAGAAAGGGTGACCTTACAGTATCCATTTGTCGAAATATTGAATGGGTTTACATATTTGACTTTATATAATTATTTTGGTGTTGGTTTACAATTTGTATTTTATGCTATAATAATTGATATTTTAATTATTATAAGCCTTATAGATTATAATTTTCGAATTATTCCAAGCAAACTTAATATATTATTACTTATTTCAACTTTTATATACAAATTGTTTCAATTCCTATTATATGATATTTCGCCATATTTTCTCAATAGTATTATTGGACTAATTGCATCTAGTGGTATATTCCTATTGCTTCTTATAATATCAAAAGGAGGAGTAGGTGGGGGAGATATAAAACTTATGGGAGTATTAGGGTTTATTTTAGGGGCTGAATTATCTTTTTTAAATATATTTTTATCCTTTTTTATTGGGGCTATCGCATCTATTTTACTAATTATGCTTAAAATAAAAAGAAGAAAGGATTCAATTCCATTTGCCCCATTTATTTCTATAGCATTTATGATCACTATTTTATGGGGTAGAGATATTATTTATTGGTATTTTACTACTTTGTTTTAGCTATTATTAAAGAACGGGAGGGGAGATTTTGGTTTTTAAATTGGCGTTTTTAAATAGGACAATATTATCTATTGATATTGGTACATATGAGACTAAAGTAGTAGAGGGAAAAATAACTCATAAAGGGATAGTTATAAATAATTTTTTTTCTTTCTTAACTCCTGAAGGGGCTTATAGAGATGGACATATATTAGAAAAGGAACTCCTTTATTATGTATTAAAAGAGGAACTTAGAAAAAATAAATTATCTTCAAAAATTACTTATTTAACAATTAAAAGTAGTTCCATTATTACTGAGGAAATAAAAATTCCTGTAGTAAAAGATAAAGATATTGAAGGTATACTAAAGTACGAATTAAAAGAGTATCTACCCATAGGTATAGAAGATTATATAATACAATATAAAATACTTAATAAAATGAAAGTTGAAGAGATTGAAAAATTAAGGATACTATTAATAGCTATTCCTAAGGAAATAGTTGAAAATCATTTTATACTTTTAAGGGATTTAGGATTAAAACCTACTGTATTAGACTTTCAATTAAATAGTGTAAGTAAATTATTAAAATATAATCAAATTATAAATGAAAATCAAGATATTAAAGATACTGTTATAGCATTGATAGATTTAGGTTTTATAAATACCAGTGTAATTATAAATAGAAATGATGATATCTTGTTTAACCAAAGTATAGAATTTGGTGGTGATAGTATGAATGAAAACAGAATGAATGGAATAGATAAAGGAGATATTGAAATAATGCTAAAAGAAATAAATTCAGTATTTGTAAATTATAAAAAAATATATAAGGAAGACGAAATCAGAAAAATATTTTTATATGGAGGTCTTTCGAATATTAAAGATATGGGCAATATATTTGAAAAGTATTTTAATATGCCTTCTATCAGAATAAAAAATATGGACAATATTTATTTGAAGGAGGACTTAAATAAATATGTAAACTGTGTAGGTTGTATTATAAGGGCTGGTGAATAATATAATGAAAGACTTAAATTTTTTTAGTCCCTATGTAAAACCTAATAGATTTGAATTTGAAATATTATATTATTTTCTAATATTATCATTTATAGCGGGGGTTATTTTTTATAGCTTTATAAACGAAATGAAAATTGATAATCTTTTAAAAGAAGTAAATATATTAAAAAAAGAAGCTCAAAATGAAGAAATTCAAATTAAAGTTAAAAAACTAAAAAGAGAGAAAGAAGAAATAGAGAAAGATAAAAATATAACTAAAGAATTAAATAGTCTAGAAAAAGTTATTGAAGAAGAAGATATAATTGATGAAAAATTGTTAAAAGAAATTACTTTAAGAACTCCAAAAAATATTTCATTAAATTCTATAGAAATAAATTCAAATGTAATAGATATAAAGGGTATTGGGGAAGATAAATTCTCTATCGCTCAATTTGAACATAACTTAAATGAAGCAGAAAAATTTAAAGATGTATTTGTTTCAAACATATCCTTTGGAGAGAATAATTATAATTTCTCTTTAATAATAAGTCTTAAAGAAGAGGATGTGAGAAATAATGAAGATAATAGTGAACGAGAAAATTAATTTGAATAAAAGGGAAAGATATCTCTTAATATTATTAGGAACTATAATATTTTTTTGCTTTTTTCAAAAAACAATTTTTGCCGTACAAAAAGAAAGGATAAGAAAATTAGAAAAACAAAAAAATAAATATCAAGAGGAAAACATTGAAATAGATAAAATATTGAATGAAAAAGAGAAGATAAAGGAAAATTCTATTAGATTAAGTAGGGAAAAAGACAGAATATATATTCAATATTTTTCTAGTTTAGAACAGTCTCAAATTATTTATGTACTAGATGAGTTATTAAATGAATCAAAACTTAAAATATTAGATATAAATTTCTCTAAACCAGAGCTTGAAACAGAAAATGGAGTTTCTATTAATACTATGAATATATCTATCCTTTTTAAGGGGAACTATGAATATATTATAGAATGTTTAAAAAAAATAAAAAGCAATCCAAAAAAAATTTTAATAACTAATATTATTATAAATAGTGAAAATGATGATATTTTAACAGGGGAAATTGGACTAAAGTTATATAGTCTAGAAAATATATTAAATGTAAAAGAAAATACAGTTTCTATGAACTCTAATTTAAATTCTGAAAGGAAAAATCCTTTTAGTCCAATTAAGAAAAATGATGAAGGAATGGAAATTTTAGTAGAAGATAATTTAATAAATAGTGAAGAAGAAAATAAAATATATATGGATGATATTGTAAAAAAATCAGGCAACAATAGTAAAGTAAATAAAAATATATTTAATAACATTCAATATGTTCAAAAAGAATATATAAAAGAATATATACCTGAAACTAAAAGTTCAGAAGGTAAAGAAAAGACAGAGAAAAAACCTGAAGAACAAAAAAAGTATAAAGATAACTCTTCTAAATATGAAAAACAATTTTATATAGATTTAAGCAAAAGAAATATAATCATTAATTGTTCAGAAAACGATATGATTTTTTGGATTTATTCATGTGATAATTTAGATACTAAAATAAAATTAGTTTTTCTAGATAATAAGGGAAATAAAATTTATATAGAGAGCTTTGAAAAAGTGACTAGTAATAAATGGAAGTGTGTAGAATTTAAATTTCCAGAAAATAAATTCTCTTATCCTTTAAAATTGGACAAGATATATTTTGAGTTAGAAAATAATATAGATAAATCTAATTTTATTTTTGTTGATGGCATAGATATAAAGAATGGGGATTAAGTACTTTAAAAAATTAAAAAGGAGAGGACTTTAAATGCACAATTCTGTTGAACTCTCTAAAAATAAAATAGGTACAACTTTAATTGAGGTAGTATTATGTGTTGGGATTATATCTATTATATTGTTAATAGCTTTACCAAGCAGACAAGCTATATTAACTTTTAGAGAAAGAAAAGAATTAATGGAATTAAAAAATGACATAAATTATATAAGAAATAAAGCTATATGCGATATGATGAGATGTAGTATAAAATTTTTTCCCCAAAAAAATGCTTATAATATTTATAAATATGAAAGTTCCCAGGAATTAATTGCAAAGAAGCAGTTTAAAAGCAGTATGAAAATTGAAAAAGTAAATTTTTGTGAAGGATTAGAAGACTATTATGGGGAGTTAATGTTTACAGAGACAGGTGCTCCAAGAAGAGGAGGAAGAATAATTCTTAGGAATGGAAGAAATGAAAAAATTGTAATAACTGTAGAACCTGCTACAGGAAAGGTCAATATATATTTCAATGAGGAGTAGAAATTATGAACAAGAAAGGTTTTATTTTAGTAGAAGCTTTAATAGGGATATTTTTTGTAAGTTTAATATCTATTGTATTTTTTCCTATATTTACTTTAATAAACAATCAATTTTATAATATGGAGATTAAAAATGATATGAAATACTACGGAGAAACAATTATAGAAAGAATAAAAGCTTTTGACGATAATAGTGATGAATACATATTAGATATGAGTCTAGATGAAATTATTAACAATTTTTATAGAAAAGATGATGTTAGTATAAAGTTACCTTTAAATATGGATGGGAATTTTGATTATAAAGTAAATATTAATAAAAGAAATAGAGGTAATAATTTGTGGAAAATTATTGTAGAGGTATATCCTAAAACAAATAAAACGGAAATTGAAGGTGTTAGATTTGAAGCAAATATGCCCAAACCAGAAAAGAAGTAAAAAAAATTTTATATTGCTTGAAAATAAGGGGTTTACTTTGATAGAATTACTTTTAGGGGTTAGTATTTCTGGAATATTAGTATTGTCTCTATATTTTATATTTAATTATTCTGTGAAGACCAGTAAAATAGGAGAAGAAAAAGAAGAGTTTTTATTAAACGGACGATACGCTATTGAATATATGAAAAGAGAGATTAGAAATGGAGAAGAAATAATATCATCTGATAAAATTAATGGATTTAATAAAAAATATAAAAATAATTTTGGATTTGTTATAAAAGTTAAAAGGGATCAGGGATATAAATACGTTTCTTATTATTTGGAAAAAGGGAGTATACGTAGAATTGTATCTATAAATACAGCAAGTAAATATCCTTATATAGGTAGTTTCGAAGGACATAATAGGATAGTAGGAAATATAAGTTCAATTGAAGGCTCTAGAGTCGATTTTAAAAACAATAAAATAGTTTTAAATTTTCTAATGAATGGAGAATGGAATAACAATATGGAATTTAAAACAGAAATTTTTATGAGATGTCCGACAGATTATTAAATCGGGGGAGATATTTTGGACAATGATAAAGGTTCTATTCTTATTTTATCGATTATAATTGGAGCTATTATGTTTTTATTATCTAACTTTTTATTATATGCTATTCATCTAGACAATCAAATTGTTACTTCAAGTGTAAACAATACTCAGTCCTACTATTTGGCAGAGGACAAAATTTATCTTTGTTTTGACGAAGGGAGTACATATTATGACGAGTTGATTTCAATTTTAAAACATTATTTGAAATATAAGGGATTTAGCAATCCTCCAAATAAGAATACAATAATAATAGATAAAGAAGATTTAAACCTTGAGGATACAAAAAGAAAGGTTAAAACAGATACTTTTATAAAAGATAATATATTAAATGGCTGTATTGTAGCTGAATCTGATTATAAATCTATAGATAAAAAGGTTTGTGGAATATTTACAGTAATAAATCCTTTATATAATATGGGTGAACCAATAGTTTCTAAAAATATAGATGGAGAGTTTGAAAAAGAAGATATAGAAGAATTTATAAATCAAATTTTTAATGGTTTTAAACTTGAAAGTTTTGAAGATGATATTGAAATTATAGATGTAGATAGTTTTCACAGAGTAGATATATATATAAATGATGATAAAACAGAAAATATGAGAATAGATTTTTTTAAATATGAAGATGAAATAAAACCTATAGAGAAAAAGTATTTATCTAAGGATGAAATATTTTTAATTTTAAAAAATAAAAAAGACAGCAAATCTGAAGTAAATATATATGGAAATGAGAAAAAAGTTATAAATACATTTAAGGGAATTATATATGTTGATGGAAATTTAAATTTATATAATAAGGTGCAATTTAATGGAATTATAGCTATTAATTCTGGAAAATTAAATGTATGTTCTAAAATTGGCAAACCAAATATAAAAGGAATGTTCATAGTAAATAATTATATGGAAGATGAGAAATTAATTGAAGAAAAAGTAAACTTAGAATATCGACAGGAAATGGTAGACAGATTTGGAATATATCTACCTGAATATGTAAAACCGAAACTTTATATAGTAAGAGAAGGAGGAATGATAAAAAAATGAGATTACATATTTAATAGAAGATGAGGTTATTTATATAACAAATAAGGTGCTAAAGAATAAGGAAGATATATGTACATGTGAGAAATGTAAACTTGATATAGTAGCAATATCACTCAATAATTTACCACCTCAGTATGTTGTTACTGAGAAAGGGGAACTATATAAAAGAGTAAATAATATGAATATACAGTTTGAGATAGATATAACTAGAGAGGTAATCAAATCTATTGAAAAAGTAAACAAGAAACCTAGACATAAATAATTTTGGTGATGAGAATGAAGAATATTGTATTAATAGGACCTAGTGGTGCAGGCAAAACTTCAATAGGAAAATACATATCTAATATATTAAAAATTGAACATATTGATACAGATGATTTAGTTAAAAAACAATTTAATATGAGTATTGAGAAAATATTTTACAACTACGGTGAAGATTGTTTTAGAATGGAAGAAGCTAATATAGTTAAAAAAATAGCTGATAGAGATAATTTGGTTATATCCACTGGTGGAGGGGTGGTTATTAATAAAGATAATATAAGATATTTAAGAAAAAACGGCATATTATTTTTATTAACAGGAAATATAGATACCCTCACTCAAAATTTGATGTCTTCTAGAGAACAAAGACCTTTAATTGGCTGTAACAATATATATGGTAATATACATGACAAAATAAAAAACATATTTTTACAAAGGAAAGATTTGTATATTAACTCGGCAGATTATTTTATAAATATAGATAATAGAACTATTGAAGAAATCGGAGAAGAAATTATTTGGATTTATGAAAAATATTAAACTTGTAGTAATACAAAAGCCTTGCTATAATTAAAGTTGGTCATAGTTCTAATTTAAGGATATTAGAATTTACTAAATATTATAGGGCTAAAATAATTAAAAAATCAACTAAATATTTATTTTGATAATAGGAGGTATTATAGATGATTTCAGCAAATGACATAAGAAAAGGTGTAACTTTTGAAATGAATGGAGAAGTATGGCAAGTAATAGACTTTCAACATGTTAAGCCAGGAAAAGGTGCCGCATTTGTTAGAACTAAAATTAAAAATGTTATGACGGGAACAATAAGGGAAGTTACACTAAATCCAAATGAAAAATTCCCTAGGGTTCATATTGAAAATAAGGAAATGCAATATCTATATAATGACGGAGAATTGTATTATTTTATGGATAATGAAACTTTTGAACAAATACCTTTAAATAAGGAACAGGTAGAAGAAGATATTATTTATATTAAAGAAAATGATCAGGCAACAGTAAGATTTTATGAAGGGAAACCTTTTGAACTTGTAGCACCAAACTTTGTTGAACTTGAAGTAGTCGAAACTGAACCTGGCATAAAAGGAGATACTGCTACTGGAGCAACTAAGCCAGCAACTGTTGAGACTGGAGCAAGCTTTCAAGTACCACTTTTCATCAATACTGGAGATAAAATAAAAATAGATACTAGAACAGGTGAGTATTTATCAAGAGTTTAGGGCATAATTGAAATATATAAAAAATCTGAGGAGGGATTATATGGATCATTTATATCAGAAGGTTTCCTATTTAAAAGGGTTAGCTGAAGGTTTAGGAATTGAAGAATCAACTAAAGAAGGTAAATTGCTCCTACATATGGTAGATACTTTGGAAGATTTTGCTGAAACTATTGAGGAGTTAGATGAGTACATGAGCTATGTAGATGAAGATCTAGCTGATGTAGAGGAAGAAGTATATGGTTTAATTGACGAAGATTATGAATATGATGATTTTGAAGATGAATACAATTGTATAGAAATAAAATGCCCAGACTGTGATGAGGAAGATATAGAGTCCTTAGATAAAATGGAATAAAGAAATAAAGATACATCTTAAAACCTAGAACAAAATATTTTGTTCTAGGTTTTATTTTTTTAAAAAATTTAAGCATATTATTTGATTTTGGACATACTTATGTATAAAGGAGGGACAGGTTATTATGATGGATGAATCTCTAATATTTGATTATTTACTTCAATATATATCTCCTGAAATTAGCAATATATTATTTAAAATTTCTAAAGATGAAAAAAGAAAAATAGAAGAAATAAGGCTTAGAAATAATTCTCCCTTAATGGTTTGCTATGGAGGAGGAGATTATTATGTTTCAAGAAATGGAAAATTAATAGAGAATGAAAAATATAATTTTATGGTAAGTAAAAAACATTTATTTAAGACTTTTCAATTAGTAAGTAATTATTCAATATATGCTTTTGAAGAAGAGATAAGGAACGGATTTATAACTTTAAAAGGAGGTCATAGGGTAGGAATAGCAGGAAAAATCATCTATGGTCCTAATGGCATAGAAACAATTAAAGATATTTCGTCATTAAACATAAGAATTGCTAGAGAAAAAATAGGTGTTTCAGATGAAATTATGAAATATTTAATAAAGGAATCAAATTCGATATATCATACCCTAATTGTCTCTCCGCCCCAATGTGGTAAGACTACGCTTTTAAGAGATATTATTAGAAATATAAGTAATGGAATGCCAGGAGTAAATTTTAAAGGTAGAAAGGTAGGAGTAGTAGATGAAAGATCTGAAATTGCTGGGGTATATAATGGAATTCCACAAAAAAATATAGGTGAGAGAACAGATGTATTAGATGGCTGTCTTAAAAAAGATGGGATTATAATGTTGATTCGTGCCATGTCTCCAGAGATAATTGCAACAGATGAATTAGGAGGAAAGGAAGATATAAAAGCAATATATGAAGCTTTAAAAGCAGGAGTAATACTTATTTCAACAGTTCATGGGAAGGATTTAGAAGATATAATGACTAAAAATAATTTAGGTGAGTTAATAGAAGGAAAAATATTTGAAAGAATAATTATATTAGACAATTCAAAAGGAGTGGGGACAATTCGAGATATATTGGACGGGCATACATTCATTTCTGTTATTAATTAGGGAAGGTGTAATATTATGATTTTAAAGTTGATTGGAAGTATTTTAATAGTCTTATCTTCTAGCTTAATTGGTTATATATATGGAAAAAGCTATAAGGAAAGATTAGAGAATCTAATTTATTTAGAAAATTGCATAAAAATTCTAGAAACAGAAATTATGTATGGTGCTAGTCCACTGCCTGAAGCATTAGAAAATGTATATAACAAAGGAAATCAAAAAGTTTCATTTATTTTCGCCTTAATATCTAAGGCATTGAAAAAAAATAAAGATGGTGATGTCTTAGAATGCTTTTTAACAGTAGTGGAAAATATGAAAAAAGATTTGAATTTGAAAAAAGAAGATATAGAAGTTTTTTTAAACCTAGGTAGAACTATTGGTTCATCTGGTAGAAAAGATCAAGAGAAAAACTTTAAATTAATTCTAGCTCAAATAAAAGCATTGCAAAAAGAAGCTAGACTAGAAAAAGAAAAAAATGAAAAATTATTTAAAAATCTAGGTTTTTTATCAGGTCTAGCTATAGTTATTATATTACTATAAGGGAGAGAATAAAATGGATGTGGATTTAATATTTAAAATTGCTAGTATAGGCATATTGTCAGCAGTTTTGCATACCGTCCTAACTAGATCTGGAAAAGAAGAATATGCTTATTTAGCTTCTCTGGCTGGAGTAGTTATAGTCCTTGGAGTAGTTATAAATTTAATAAGTAAGTTGTTTGATAATGTAAAGTCGTTATTTCAGCTCTATTAACTAGGAAGTGATTATGTGGAGATATTTCAAATAGTAGGCATAGGATTAATAGCTACTATGATGATTGTATTTTTAAAAGATCAAAAGCCTGAATTTGCATTATTAATTAGTGTTGCAACAAGTATAATAATTTTTTATTTTATAATAGATAAATTTCAAGTAGTTGTGCAAGTTCTAAATAATTTAGCTAAAAATGCAAATGTAGATTTTATATATTTTACTACTATTTTAAAAATCATTGGAATAGCCTATGTTATTGAATTTGGAGCTCAGATTTCTAGGGATGCTGGTGAAGAATCAATTGCCTCTAAAATTGAATTAGGAGGTAAAGTAATAATAATGGTGCTGGGAATACCTATTTTAACGGCACTTATGGATTTAATAATAAAAATACTGCCATAAAGGTGAGTTAAAAATGATAAAAAAGAAAACGGTTATAATATTTTTTTTAATACTTATACTACCTACATGTATTTATGGCTCTGAAAGTGAAAATGATGATAATATAGATTATATCATGGAACAGCTTGAAATATTAGATATAGAGGAAATAGAAGAAGTGATAAAAAGCTTAGATGATGTAACATATGATTATTTTCCTGAAATAAACTTTAAAGATTTTGTTTTATCAATGATTAAAGGCGAGAGAACAATTAAAGCTGAAGATATATTAAAAGGCATGGGAAAGTTTTTCTTAAAAGAAGTTGCTGAAAATATAGCACTTCTAATACAAATATTAGCTATAACCATAGTTTGTGCTATTCTAACTAATTTGCAATCTAGTTTTGAAAATGATACTGTAGGAAAATTAGCCTATTATATATGCTATATATTATTAGCTACTATTGTAATAAAGAGTTTTACTGTAATAATGACACTAGGGAAAACAACCGTAGATAATATGGTGAATTTCATGCAAATAATACTTCCAATTTTATTAACACTTTTAGTAGCGGTAGGTGGAATTACTTCTAATGCTATTTTTCATCCAATAGTATTAGGAACTGTAAATATAGTAGGAGTATTAGTAAAAGATATAATATTTCCATTTATATTTTTTTCTTTCACCATTGGGCTAATGAGTAGAATATCAGAAAAAGTCCAATTTACTAAGTTATCAGAACTTTTAAGACAAGTAGTAGTTACAGTTATTGGAATTTCATTGACAATATTTATAGGAATTATGTCTATGTATGGGATAGCATCAAAAGTTGATGGAGTTACAGTAAGAACGGCCAAATTTGCTATGGACAAATTCATTCCAATTGTAGGAAAATTTCTATCAGATGCAATGGATACAGTAGTAGGCTGTTCTGCGGTGCTAAAGAATGCAGTGGGTGTTATAGGACTATTCACATTATTTCTCATATGCATTATACCGATTATAAAAATAATTGCTTTGATTTTTGTATATAAGGTAGTCATAGCAGTTATTGAGCCAGTTTCTACTATAGAAATTGGAGAATGTTTAAATGAAGTCAGTAAATCTTTATTATTAGTATTAGCTAGCTTGCTATCCGTATCAATTATGTTTTTTATAACTATTACAATAATAGTTGAGGCAGGAAATATAACTGTAATGCTAAGGTAGGTGAGAAAATTGGGATTGTAACATTTTTAAAAAGCTGGGTTATAGATATAGTTACAATGGTTATATTCATATCATTTTTAGAGATGATTTTGCCTAATAGCAATATGAAAAGATTTATAGATATGATAGTTGGACTTTTAATTATAGTTGTCATTATAACTCCATTCATAAAAATTATTTCTAGAGATATAGATATAGAAAAGCATTTTTTATTGAGTAATAACAAATTAAATAGTGAATTGAAAAACAATCATATAAATGAGGATGAAAAAGTTTCGAAATTACAGGAAGAACAAATAATTAAAGCTTATGAAAAAAATATTGAAAAAGAAATACAAAATTTGATAGAAAAAGAGACAGATTATGAACTGGAAAGCATAGAAATAACAATAGATAATGAATTAGAAGCTGAAGATTATGGATCAATAAGAGAAATGAGTTTAGTTTTAAGAGATAAAAAGAAGAAATCATTAAAAAATAAAAAAGAAATACAAGTAGAAAAGATAGAAAATGTTTGGATAAAAAATAATAAAATAAAAAAAGAAGATAAAGATTTTGAGGATAGTAATAAAATAAAAAAACTTATAGCAAAAGAATATGGTTTACCAATAGACAAAATTTCTACTCATTTAATAGGAAACGGTAGGTGAAAAGTATGGAATTTAATTTTAAAATTAAAGAATTATTACAAAAGATAACTAATAAGAAATATATAAATAAATTATTAATAATATTAATAGTAGGTATAATGCTTTTAATTACTTCTAGTATATTTAAGCAGGATAAAGAAAAAGAGACAATTAAAAAGAATAACAACATAAAGGAAAAAAAAGAGGAGAATTACATGGAAGATTATGCATATGAATTAGAAAAAAAACTGGAGAAAATTTTAGGTCAAATTAAAGGTGCAGGAAAAGTAAATGTAATGGTAACTTTAGATGAAACTACTGAAAAAATTCCTGCTGTTAATAAGACAGAAAATCAAGAAAAAACTAATGAGGAAGATTCTCAAGGAGGTGTTCGAGAAATCAAAAGAGAGGACTCCAGCGTTCAGGTTGTAACGAAGGGTAATGATGGTTCAATACTAGTACTAAAAGAAATAAAACCAAAGGTAAAAGGTGTGATAGTTGTTGCAGAGGGAGCTTATGATATAGAGGTAAAGGAACAATTATATGAGGCTGTGAAAACAGCTCTAGGTATATCAGGCAACAAAGTGGAAGTCTATTCTAGTAATTAAGTAAGGGGGGCTTTATATGTTTACTTTAAAAAAACCAGCGATTATAACAATTTTAGTTGCACTATTAGTTTTAACAGGATATGTTAATCATCAGCTAACACAAAATTCTGTTTCAAAAATTTCCAATGACTATCAAAGTCATGAAGAGAAAGAATTAGCTAAAGCTAAAAAATCAAATAACAAAGATTCTGTAGAAACCATTTCAAAAGAAAAAAATAACAAAAATGTTTCTAATCTAACAGAAGAAATAAATGACAACATAGAAAAGACTATTTCCAAGGAAGAAAACCTTAAAAGTAGCAATTATTTTGTAGAACATAGACTGTCTAGAGATAAGATGAGGGCAAATTTAGTAGATGACTTAAGAGATATTGTTGAAGATGAAAAAACTAATAATGAGATAAGAACAAAAGCTCAAAGCGAGATTATCAGCATGGGAGAAATGTCTGAAAAGGAATTGTACATGGAGGGGCTTATTAAAGCTAAGGGATTTGAAGAAGCTCTTGTGTTCTTAAAAGAAGATGGAGCAAAAGTAGTAGTGTCTGTAGACGAATTAACAGAACAGGATGTAATTAAAATATTAGATATAGTGAAAAATGAAACTAAGTTAGATCCTTCTAAAATAAAAATTATGAAAAAACAATAGATTTATAATTTTTAATATTACTCTTATCAAAAGATAATTATAAGGTGACATTATCATAAAATAATAATAAATTGAGAAAATATCTGTTGACAAAAAAGAAAAATTATAATAAAATCATACTGTCAAGCAATTTGCTTGACAGTATGATTTTGTTGTGGTGATTTTGATGGTAGATAAAATTGTTGAAATAGGTATCTTGTTTGATTTTTATGGAAAGCTTTTAACTGAAAGTCAGTATTTAGCAATAGAATTTTATTATGTATATGATTTGTCTTTAGGAGAAATTGCTGAAGAGCTTAATATAAGTAGACAGGGAGTTTATGATAGATTAAAAAGAGCAGAAAATATATTATATAGTTATGAAGAAAAATTAGGATTAGTTAAAAAATTTTCTTTTACTAAAGAAAAGGTGAAGGAAATATTAAAATATTCCCATGACATTGAGACTGAGGCAGAAAAGTTAGGGTTTGAGAAGACTGAATGTAATATTAAAAAAATCAAAAAGATTGCCTTAGAAATATTAGAAAGTGACCAGGAGGGTATATAATGGTATTTGAAAGTTTATCTGAAAAGCTTCAAAATGCTCTGGGAAAATTAAAAGGCAGAGGAAAGTTGACAGAAAAAGATGTGAATTCATCTATGAGGGAAGTTAAACTGGCTCTTTTAGAAGCAGATGTAAACTTTAAAGTTGTAAAAAATTTTATAAACGATGTTAAAGAAAGAGCAGTTGGTTCAGAAGTTATGGAAAGTTTAACTCCAGGACAGCAAATAGTTAAAATTGTTAATGAAGAATTAACTAACTTAATGGGAGAAAAAGAGAGTAAGTTAGAATTTTCTCCTACACCTCCAACTGTAATACTTATGTGTGGTCTACAAGGAGCAGGTAAGACTACTACTGCAGGAAAACTTGCAAATATTTTAAAAAATCAAGATAAAAGACCTTTATTGGTGGCCTGTGATATATATAGGCCAGCAGCAATTAAACAATTGCAGGTTGTAGGAGAGAAAGTAGATGTGCCTGTATTTTCTATGGGTGATAAAAATAATCCTGTAGATATTGCAAAAGCAGCAGTTGAACATGGGAAAAGGAATGGAAATGATATAATAATAATAGATACTGCAGGCAGACTCCATATAGATGAAGAACTCATGGATGAATTAGAAGGAATAAAAAGCGAAGTAACTCCTAATGATATATTACTTGTTGTAGATTCTATGACGGGACAAGATGCAGTTACTGTAGCAGAAACTTTTAATAGTAGACTTGGTATTACTGGCGTAGTACTTACTAAATTAGATGGAGATGCCCGTGGAGGAGCAGCTTTATCTATTAGAGCTGTTACAGAAAAGCCTATAAAATTTGTAGGAATGGGAGAAAAACTAGATGAATTAGAACCGTTCCATCCAGACCGTATGGCCTCAAGAATACTTGGAATGGGTGATGTATTAAGTTTAATAGAAAAGGCTGAAAAATCTTTTGATGCACAAAAAGCTATGGAATTAGAAAAAAAGATTCGTAGCCAACAATTTACATTTGATGATTTTTTAGATCAATTAGATCAAATGAAAAACTTAGGACCTTTAGATCAGGTATTAGGTATGATACCTGGTATTAATTCTAAACAGTTAAAGAATTTAAATGTAGATGAAAAAGAGATCGTAAGAATAGAAGCTATTATTCAATCTATGACAAAAGAAGAAAGAACTGATCCTGCTATTATAAACAGCAGTAGAAGAAAAAGAATAGCTAAAGGTAGTGGAACTTCTGTACAAGAAGTAAATAGACTATTAAAGCAGTTTAGAGAAACAAAGAAGATGATGAAGAGATTTACTGATATGGAAAAAAGCATGAAGAAAAAAGGTAAGTTTGGACTTCCCTTTTTCTAAGAATAGATATTTTTAAATTAAAGGAGGTGAAAATATGGCAGTTAAAATTAGATTAAAAAGAATGGGTGCAAAGAAAAACCCTTTTTATAGAATTGTAGTTGCTGATTCTCGTTCCCCAAGAAATGGAAGATTTATAGAAGAGATAGGATACTATAATCCTTTAACAGAACCTATAACTATGAAGGTTGATGATGAAAAAGCTGTTAAATGGCTAACTAATGGTGCAAAACCTACTGATACAGTTGATAGACTTTTCAGAGAAGGTGGAGTTTACGACAAGTGGAATGAAAGTAAGGAACAACAATAATTCCTTAGGGGGTGAAAGTTGTGGGAGAATTAGTTGAGATAATTGCTAAAGCGCTTGTAGATAATCCTGATGAGGTAGAGGTAAATGAAGTGGAAGGAACTCAATCAGTAATTATAGAACTTAAAGTTGCTCAAGAAGATATGGGGAAAATAATAGGTAAACAAGGTAGGATAGCTAAAGCTATTAGGACAGTAGTAAAAGCAGCTGCTATTAAAGAAAATAAAAGAGTAGTTGTAGAAATTATACAGTAGGGATTAGCTTTCTAATCCCTTTTTTACTACCAATTGGCAGGTGAGGCTATGGATTATATTCAAGTAGGAAAAATTATAAATACCCAGGGGATTAAAGGAGAAATAAAGATTTATCCGTTTACAGATAATATTTATAGATTTGATGAGCTTAAAAAAGTTTATATTGGTGAAAGAAAAGTATTAGTGTGTATTGAAAATGTTTGGTATAAAAAAGAATTTATAATTTTAAAACTGGAAGGATACGATAATATAAATGAAGTGTTAAAATTTAAAAATGAATATTTATATATTGATGAAAGAGATAGAGTTAGACTTCCAAAAAATTCTTATTTTATATTTGATATAGTAGGTTGCAATGTATTAGATAGCAGTAAAAATAGTATAGGGATTGTAACTGAAGTCATAAAAAATACAGGCAATGATATATATATTGTAAAAAATAAATGCAATAATAAAGAATATTTGATTCCAGCAGTGAAACAATTTATAAAAAAAATAGATATTGAGAATAAGAAAATAATTATTGAACCTATTAAAGGATTGATAGAATGAAAATAGATATTCTGACTTTATTTCCTGAAATATTCCATGGTATATTTAACTGGAGTATAATAGGTAGGGCAGTAGAAAAAGAATTAGTCAAACTTAATTCTATAGATATAAGAGATTTTTCAAAAGATAAGCATAAAAGAGTAGATGATTATCCTTTTGGTGGAGGACCAGGTATGGTTATGAAACCAGAGCCCATTTATGAAGCTATAAAAAGTGTTAAAAAAGATGGATCTAAAGTTATTTATTTATCTCCTAAAGGGAAGGTATACAATCAAGAAATGGCTAATGAATTAGCAAGGGAAAAGCATTTAATACTTTTATCAGGACACTATGAGGGAATTGATAATAGAATTGTAGAAAATTATGTAGATGAAGAAATATCTATAGGAGATTATGTTTTAACTGGAGGAGAAATTCCAGCTTTAGTTTTATTAGACTCTATAGTAAGGCTTATTCCAGGAGTTCTTAGTAGCAAAGAGTCATTTATGGAAGAATCTCATTATAATGGGCTTTTAGAGTATCCACAGTATACTAGGCCTAGGAATTTTAAAGGAGACAATGTTCCCGAAGTTCTTCTATCTGGAAACCATAAAGAAATTGAAAAATGGAGATTATATGAATCATTAAAAATGACTTACTTGAACAGGGTAGATTTAATAAAAAAAAGAAATTTAACTAATGAAGAAAGAGCTATTCTAAAAGAAGTTTGTAGAGATTTAAAAAATAAATAAATATTGTATTTTAAACATACATATGCTATAATACACAAGGTATGGTATAAAGGACGGTCCTCTGTCTATAGGATATGAACGTCTAGGGAGAAGGGAGGTTTTTATACTATGAATATTATAAAAATGATTGAAGATGAGCAATTAAAGAAGGATATTCCTCAATTTAATACAGGTGATACTGTTCAAGTACATTATAAAGTTAAAGAAGGCTCTCGTGAAAGAATTCAAGTATTTGAAGGTACTGTTTTGAAGAGACAAGGCGGTGGAGTGAGAGAAACTTTTACAGTTAGAAGAATTTCCTATGGAGTTGGAGTAGAAAGAACTTTTCCTCTACATTCTCCAAGAATTGAAAAACTTGTTGTTACTAGAAGAGGTAAAGTTAGAAGATCTAAACTGTATTACTTAAGGGAAAGACAAGGTAAATCTGCTAGAGTTAAGGAAAAATCAAAATACTAAAATATTGGGACTTATTAAGGTCCCAATATTTATTTATTCTCAGGTTGGTGATAGTATGAATATAAATTGGTATCCTGGACATATGAAGAAGACTAAAGAATCAATGAAAAGAAGCCTACCCCTTATAGATATTATATATGAAGTTCTTGATGCAAGAGTACCTATTAGTAGTAAAAATCCAGATGTTGATAATATAATTGGAAACAAACCTAGATTGATTATATTAAACAAAGCAGATCTAAGCAATGAAATAGCTAATAAGGAGTGGGAGAGGTTTTTCTTAAATAAAGGAATACCTACAATTTTTGTAAATTCTTTAACTGGTTCTGGATTAAATCAAATAGTTAACAAATCTAATACTTTAATTAAGGATAAAATGAATAAATTGAAAGATAAAGGTATAAAAAATAGACCTATTAGAGCTATGATATTAGGGGTGCCTAATGTAGGAAAATCCACTTTAATTAATAATTTATCAGGTAGAAAAGGTGCTAAAACTGGCAATAAACCAGGTGTTACTAAGGGAAATCAATGGATAAAAATAAAAGGAAATTTAGAATTATTAGATACTCCGGGAATATTGTGGCCTAAATTGGACAATGAAGAACTAGCTTTAAATTTAGCTTTTACTGGAGCTATAAAAGATGAACTTTTAGATATAGAAGATTTAGCTTTTAAATTGCTTGAAAAACTTATAAAGCTATGTCCCGTGTTAATAGAAAAAAGGTATAATATTATAGTTAGAAACCATTCAACCTATGAGATCATGGAAAGTATTGCTATGAATAGAGGGTGCATATTAAAGGGTGGAGAAATTGATTATACAAGGATAAGTAATACTATAATTGATGATTTTAGGAAAGGAAGAATAGGAAAAATAACATTAGAACTACCCTAGTTATTGTCTGGAGGGATTTTATGTTAGAAATTGAAAATGAAATAAGGTCTAGAGGGTATAAATACATTGCCTGTATAGATGAAGTAGGTAGAGGTTGTTTAGCAGGAGATGTAGTGGCTTCTGCTTTAATAATGCCAAAGGATTTAATTATAGAGGGAGCAAAGGATTCAAAAAAACTAACACCTAAGAAAAGAGAAAAACTATATACTAAAATATTAGATAATGCTTTGGCAGTTGGATTTGGACAAGTAGATTCTAGAACTATAGATAGAATTAATATCAAGGAAAGTACCAGATTAGCTATGAAAAAAGCAGTACTAAACTTAAAAGATAGAAATGGAAATAAAGTTATTCCGGATTTTTTGTTAATTGATGCAGAAGAGGTATATTTAGATATTCCACAAAAAAGCATTATAAAGGGAGATGCAAAATGTCATGGAATAGCATGTGCCTCTATATTAGCAAAGGTTTTCAGAGATAGACAATGTGAAGTTTGGGGAAGGGAATATATTGGATATTTAATTGAAAAAAATAAAGGTTATGGTACTAAAGAGCATAGGGAAGCCATAAAAAAAATAGGTCCATCTCCAATTCATAGACTAACTTTTCTAAAGAAAATTATTTAGGGGGAAAAGGCATGTATATATATA
The DNA here is from genome assembly GCF_024623155.1 of Anaerosalibacter massiliensis. Taxonomy (NCBI): domain Bacteria; kingdom Bacillati; phylum Bacillota; class Tissierellia; order Tissierellales; family Sporanaerobacteraceae; genus Anaerosalibacter; species Anaerosalibacter massiliensis. The sequence goes on along the minus strand of NZ_JANJZL010000001.1, from coordinate 263,047 downwards.
ACTCTTTCCCATTAGAAAGTCTACATTTAGATATAAGTGATTTTTTAATTAAAGAAGGGGATATAATCTTTGGAGAAATATTAGATATAAATGAAGAACTAATATTTTTAAAGTTGGAAAATATAGGATTAGTAAAAGGGGAAAATAATATAAATATTAAGTATCCAAAGTCTGGTAGAATCAAGTTTTTAGTTAAGTCTATATATAATGAAAAAATAGAGTTATCCCCTATTATAAATGAAAAAACAGAAAATTTAAGACCAGAAAAGTTTGAAAATAAAAAAATTATTGATAAGATATTTAGAGAGTATAATATTTTACAAGATGAAATATCGGAGGAATTTGTAGAAAGTTTATTAGATTATAATATTCCTCTAAATAAAGATAATGTTTTAAAGGGACTTAAAACCATAAAAAAATTAGAATGGATTTTAAATAAAGAAGATGGAGAAAAAATAATATTATTTAATACTGATAAAGAGCCTATGAAGGAAGAAATAGAAAAATTTATAATAGTAAATAAAGAAGAATACAACGAGATGAAAAGTCTTGATTATATATATACTAAAGTAAAAGATATGTTTCCAGAAGGGGAATTAACAAGCTGGTGTATAAAATCTATTGCATTTATTTTAAAAAATAATATGAATATATCAATAAATAATTTGGAAAAAATATTTTGTATATTGAAAGGTAGAGAGATAATATCACGGGAAGTATTTGAATTTTTTTATGATGAAGATGAAAATAAAGGTGATAGTTTGATTTTTAACAATAAAAATTTTATTGATATTATAGGAAAAGATAACTCTTATATTAAAAATTATTATAAGGATTTAAATAAAAAAATAGAATATATTAATAATAAAATTAAAAACAATTTTTTAAAAATAGACAATGATACTAAAAAAAATATTGAAAAGTTAGGTGACAGTTTAAAGTTTTTAGAAGAAATAAACAAAGAAATGACCTTTGTCTATGTACCAATATTTGCTGATAAAGAGGAGAATAGAGGTTCTGTATCTATGTTTAAAAAGGCAAATAAAAATATTAATAAAGGTGATAAATTAAATGTATTTATTAATTTGGATATGGATTATTTAAATAAAGTTAAAATATATTGTGAGGCATTTGACAATTTATTAAATATTAGTTTCAATATAGAAAAGAAAGATATATACTTATTTAAACAAAATGAGGAAATACTTTATAATCTTATAAGAGAAAGCGGGTATAAATTAAATGCTGTAAATTATATAGAGGATAGAGACATAAACTTATTAGATACCTTATCAGACAACCAGAATCCATACTATTATTTAGATGTGAGGGTGTAAGATATGAGGAAATCTAAAAAAGATAAAGAAAAAAAGGCTGTGGCATTAAAATATAGTAAAGATGATGTTTCTCCTATTATAGTTGCAAAGGGAAAGGGATATGTTGCAGAGAATATAATTAAAAAGGGAAAAGATGAGAAAATTGAATTATATGAAGATGAAAAACTCCTAGATGACCTTATGAAGTTGGAAATTAGAGAAGAAATTCCTCCTAAACTTTATAATGCTGTAGCGGAAATAATTGCTTATGTATATTATTTGGACAAGAAAAAGGGTGATTTAAATGACTAGCCATATAGAAAAAGGGAGGACTGGTGAATCTATAGCGGTTAAATATTTAATTAATAAAGATTATTATATACTGGAGAAAAATTTCAGAATTAAAACAGGAGAAATTGATATTATCGCTTTAAAGGATGATATTTTAGCTTTTGTAGAGGTTAAAACTAGGACAAGTACTAATTATGGATATGCATATGAGGCCGTCAATAAAAAGAAACAGAGGAAAATTATAAATACTGCTCTATATTATATAAAGCTTAATAGAATGAAAAATTATCAATTGAGATTTGATATTATAGAAGTGTATCTAGGAAGAACCAATAAAATAAATCATTTTAAAAATGCTTTTGTATAGATAAATTGGCTTAAAAGGATTTTAAAATAAAGAATATTTTAATAAATCAGAAAAGAGGTTTAAAATGTATTCAAAAGTAAAAACATGTGTACTTCAAGGTTTAAATGGGTTTACAGTTGAAGTTGAAACAGATATATCTAATGGGCTTCCAACTTTCACCATAGTAGGACTTCCGGATATATCTATAAAAGAGTCTAAAGAAAGAGTTAGAACAGCTATAAAAAATAGTGGCTATCAGTTTCCGTTAAAAAGGATTACAATTAATCTAGCCCCAGCTAATATAAAGAAAGAAGGTTCACAAATAGACTTAGCTATAGCCATAGGAATGTTAGCGGCAATGGATGTAATTAATAGATATAATTTTTCTAATATTTCTTTTGTAGGAGAGTTGGCTTTAGATGGAAAAGTAAATAAAATTGAAGGGGCACTTCCTATGATTATATCTTTAAGGGAAAAAGGCATAAAAAATATAGTAATACCTTATGAAAATAGGGATGAATGTGGGATAATACAGGATATAAATATAATACCAGTTAAGAATTTAAACCAATTAGTGAGATTTCTAAATGGCCAGGAAAAGATAAACTTTTATAAAAGAGATGTAAAAAATTCACTTAGCAGTAATGAAAGTATGGAAAAAGATTTTTCTGATATTAAAGGTCAAGAAGGATTAAAAAGGGCATTAGAGGTTGCTGCTGCAGGATTCCATAATATAATAATCATTGGTCCACCTGGTTCAGGGAAAACTATGTCATCAGAAAGACTTCCAACTATACTTCCAAATCTTACATTTGAAGAATCTATAGAAACAACTAAGATATATAGTGTAGCAGGACTGTTAAATAAGGATTCCTTAATAAATAAAAGGCCTTTCAGATCCCCACATCATACTGCATCTTCATCTTCTTTAATTGGAGGAGGAAGAGTTCCTAAACCAGGAGAAGTTTCACTAGCTCATAATGGTGTATTATTCTTAGATGAACTCCCTGAATTTCAAAAAAATGTATTAGAAGCTCTGAGGCAGCCCATCGAAGATGGCAATGTAACTATATCTAGAGTTAATGCAACTTTAACATATCCATCTAAGTTTATGTTAGTTGCAAGCATGAATCCATGTCCGTGTGGATATTTAGGTGATCCATATCATGAGTGCACATGTACTACAAATAGTATTAATAAATATTTAGGGAAAATAAGTCATCCTCTATTGGATAGAATTGATATACATATAGAAGTTATGCCAGTAGAATATAGTGATCTAAGAAAGGATACAAAAACAGAATCTTCCCAAGATATAAGAACAAGAGTTGACAGAGCGAGAGAAATTCAGTTAGAAAGATATTATAATAAAAATATATTTTCTAATGGGCAATTAACCTCTAAAGGTGTGAAAGAATATTGCAGACTGAACAATAAAGCTAATAAAATTATGAAACAGGCTTTTGAAAAATTCAAATTTAGTGCAAGAAGTTATAATAAAATATTAAAAGTAGGGAGAACTATTGCAGATTTAGATGGAGAAGAAAAAATTAAAGAAAATCATATATTAGAAGCTATCCAATATAGGAGTTTAGATAAAAAATATTGGGGGTAAGGAGATGAATGAAGTCAATAATAGGGAAGTACTTATCTGGTTAAATAGCATAGGAGTTAGTAATGTAACTGTAAACAAGCTTTTAAGATATTTTGAAAATATATCAGATATATGGAAAGTATCTACTGATGAAATTTTAAGTTTGAAAGGTATAAGAAGTAGCGTCAAGGATAAAATTATTTCTAAAAGAAAAGAATCTGTATTAGAAAATATCTTGATAAAAATAAAGAAAAACGATATAAATGTTATGACTGTATTTGATGAAGATTATCCAAATAGGTTAAGATATATTTATAATAATCCTGCAGTTTTATACTATAAAGGATCGTTTTCAGAGGTTGACAAATTATCCATAGGTATAGTAGGCTCTAGGAAGGCGACTTCTTATGGAAAATGGGTTAGTGGAAAATTCTCAAATGAATTATCTGAACTAGGGATTACAATTATAAGTGGAATGGCTAAAGGTATAGATACCGAAGCTCATAAAGGTGCTTTAAAGGGTAGCGGAAGAACAATTGCTGTCTTAGGTAGTGGATTAGATAATATATATCCTAAAAACAATAAAAAATTATATGATAGAATATGTGAGTGTGGAGCAGTTGTATCTGAATTTCCTTTAGGAACTGAACCTTACGCATCTAACTTTCCTCAAAGAAATAGAATAATTAGTGGTTTATCTTTAGGTATTCTAGTAATAGAAGCAACAGAGAAAAGTGGTTCTTTAATAACTGTAGAACATGCTATAGAACAAGGCAAAGAAGTATTTGCTATTCCAGGCAATATAAATAGTATTTTTAGCAGAGGAACTAATTATTTGATAAAAGATGGTGCTAAAATAGTTATGGATATAGAAGATATATTGGAAGAAATAGATGAATTTAAAAATATATCCATTAGAAGTGATGAAAAATTTGATTATTCTGAGTTAAGCTCTATGGAGATGAAGATAATAGAGTGCATAAGAAAAGAACCTACTCATTGTGACAATATAGTTTATATGACAGGATTAGATATATCTACTGTAAGTAGTACATTAACTATATTGGAATTAAAAGGGATAGTAAAGGAACTTCCTGGTAGGGTATATATATTATGTTAACATATAGGAATTAATAGTTGGAGGTGTGTACATTGCAAAAAAATCTAGTTATAGTTGAGTCACCTGCAAAAGCAAAAACTATTGGAAAATTCTTGGGAAAAAATTATAAAGTAAAGGCATCTGTTGGTCATATAAGGGATTTACCTAAAAGTACTTTAGGTATAGATATTGAGAATGATTTTGAGCCAAAATATATAACTATTAGAGGTAAAGGCCCAGTCATAAAGGAATTGAAAAGTGAAGCGAAGAAATCAGACAAAATTTATCTTGCAACAGACCCTGATAGAGAAGGAGAAGCTATATCTTGGCATTTAGCTCATATACTAGGGTTAGAAGAAGAAAAACCAGTAAGAATAGAATTTAACGAAATAACTAAAGATGCAGTTTCAGAAGCTATAGAAAATCCTAGACCAATTAATAGGGACCTAGTTGATGCACAACAAGCAAGAAGGGTATTAGATAGATTAGTTGGATATAAAATAAGTCCATTATTGTGGAGAAAGATAAGAAGGGGTTTAAGTGCAGGTAGAGTTCAATCTGTAGCTGTAAAGCTGGTATGCGATAGAGAGAAAGAAATAGAAGATTTCATACCAGAAGAATATTGGAGTATTAAAGGAATATTTGAAAAAAATAAAAGAAAATTTGAAGCAGACTTTTATGGAGAAATGAAAGGCAACAAGGAGATAAAAATAGATTTAAAGTCAGAGAAAGATGTAAAAAAAGTGATTAAAGATCTAGATAAAGGTAAGTACCATGTACATGAAGTGAAAAAAGGCACAAAAAGACGAAATCCTTATCCCCCATATACTACTAGTACTTTACAACAAGATGCTTCAAAAAGGTTAAGATTTTCTGCAAAAAAAACTATGGCTATAGCACAGCAGTTATATGAGGGAATAGATATAAAGAGAGAAGGTACAGTTGGACTTATAACTTATATAAGAACTGATTCTACTAGAATTTCTCAAGAAGCTATGGATACTGCAAGTGATTTTATTATAAGAAATTATGGAAAGGAATACTCTGTCAAAAGAAAAAACATTAAGAAAAAGAAAAGTAGTGATACTCAAGATGCTCATGAAGCTATAAGAGCTACATCTGTTAATAGAAAACCAGAAGATATAAAGAATTCATTAACTCCTGATCAATATAAATTATATAAACTTATCTGGGAAAGATTTATAGCTAGTCAAATGAGTGTAGCAATATATGAAACTTTATCCATTAAAATTCTATCAGGGAAATATATTTTTAGGGCATCTGGTTCTAAATTGAAATTTGATGGTTTTATGAAAGTATACAGTGTATTAGGGAAAGATAATACTATAGGTATGCCTACCCTTAAAAAGGGAGAAGAAATAAAGTTACAAAAATTAAAACCTAATCAACATTTTACTCAACCACCTGCTAGATATACAGAAGCAAGTCTTATTAAAACTTTAGAGGAGTTGGGCATAGGAAGGCCAAGTACTTATTCTCCTACTATATCTACTATTTTAAATAGAGAATATGTGGTCATAGAAAATAGAAGTTTCGAGCCTACAGAGTTAGGACTATTAGTTACAGAATTGTTAGAAGAATATTTTAAAAATATAATAAATGAAGAATTTACTGCTAACATGGAAGAAGATTTAGATAGAGTAGCAGATGGAAAATCTCCATGGAAAAAAGTAATTAAGGATTTTTATTCTGAATTTCATAAAGTTTTAGAAGTAGCTGAAGAAGAAATTGAAAAAATAGAAATAAAAGATGAAGAAACAGATGTTATTTGTGAAAAATGTGGAAGAAATATGGTAGTTAAATATGGACGATATGGAAAATTTTTAGCTTGCCCAGGATATCCTGAATGTAAAAATACAAAACCTTTTTTAGAGGAATTAGGTGTGGATTGTCCACGTTGTGGTGGGAAAATTGTTGAAAGAAGAACTAAAAAAGGTAGAAGATTTTATGGGTGTAGCAATTATCCTAAATGTAATTTTATGTCTTGGGATGAGCCTATTAGTGAGAAATGTCCAAAATGTGAAGATATACTAGTTAAAAGAAAAAATAAAAATAGCGCTATTATTAAATGTATGAATAAATCTTGTGATTACAAGAAAGTAGAAAAAAATAATAAATAAAATTAATAAATTAAGCTGTACTTTTATGTGAAATTATGGTAATCTATCATTAGACACGCAATTTAAACAAAAAAAAATATTCTGAAAACTATAAAATTAGTCTTGAACTTATGGAGAAAATATGATACTATTTCTTTTGTTTGTATATGTCCTATAAAGGAGTGGTTTTAGATGATGAAGGGAACTACTATTGTAGCTGTTAAAAAAGACGAAAAACTAGCTATTGCTGGCGACGGACAAGTAACTATGGGAGATAAAACAATAATGAAGGGGACAGCAAAGAAGGTTAGAAAAATATACAATGGGAAAGTACTTATTGGATTTGCTGGTTCTGTAGCAGATGCAATTACATTAGCTGAAATTTTGGAAGAAAAATTGGAACAATATGATGGAAATTTAAGAAGAGCTGCAGTTGAAATGGCAAAAGATTGGAGAAGAGATAAAGTATTAAAGCAATTAGAAGCTATGCTCATAGCAGGTGATAAGGAAAATTTATTAGTTATATCAGGGAATGGAGAGGTTATAGAGCCTGATGAAGGTATAGTTGCAATAGGTTCTGGAGGAAATTATGCGTTGGCTGCAGGTAAGGCTTTACTTAAACATTCAAAACTAGGTATTAAAAATATTGTAAAGGAATCTTTATATATAGCTTCAACTATTTGTGTATATACAAACGATAATATAACTGTTGAAATGCTCTAAGGAGAGTGATTAAATGAAGGAATTAACTCCTAGTGAAATAGTAAATGAGCTAGATAAATATATTGTTGGTCAAGATAAAGCTAAAAAGGCTGTAGCTATTGCCATTAGGAATAGGTATAGGAGAAGTTTATTAGATGAGGAATTTAAAGATGAAGTTAAACCTAAAAACATCTTAATGGTTGGACCGACAGGAGTTGGAAAAACTGAGATAGCAAGAAGATTGGCCAAACTTATAAAAGCTCCTTTTATAAAAGTTGAGGCTACTAAGTTTACTGAAGTGGGCTATGTAGGTAGAGATGTAGATTCCATGGTTAGAGATTTAGTTGAAGATTCCATTAGAATGATTAAGGAAGAAAAAATAAACAAGGTTTATGATAAGGGTAAGCTACTAGCAGAAGACAAAATCTTAGATATACTTGCACCAAGTTCTAAAAGGAAAAAAAATTCTAATAATCCTTTAGAAATGCTTTTTAATATAGAAGATGAGGAAGAAAAAAAAGTAGAAGATAAAAGTATAGAAATTAAAGAATATCGTAATAATATGAGAAAAAGACTTAAAAATGGCGAATTAGAAAATAGGATTATTGAAATTGAGGTAGAGGAGAATTCAAATTCTACAGTAGAATACTTTAGTGGATTAGGTATGGAAGAGTTTAATATAAACATGGGTGATATGTTTGGAGACTTTTTACCTAAAAAAGTTAAAAAAAGAAAGGTAACAATAAAAGAGGCTAAAAAAATAATTGGAGCACAAGAAGCACAAAAATTAATTGATATGGATGAGGTTATAGAAGAAGGAATTAAGAGGGCAGAAAATAGTGGAATAATCTTTATTGATGAAATAGATAAAATAGCAGGTAAAGATTATTCATCAGGACCAGATGTATCAAGAGAAGGAGTGCAAAGAGACATTCTTCCTATAATAGAGGGCAGCAATATAATGACTAAATATGGACCTGTTAAAACTGACCATATACTTTTTATTGCAGCTGGAGCTTTTCATGTTTCAAAAGTTAATGATTTAATTCCAGAAATACAGGGAAGATTTCCTATTAGGGTTGAATTGGATAACTTAACTGAAGAGAATTTTAAACAAATTCTTACTAAGCCTAAAAATGCTTTAATAAAGCAGTATCAACTTTTATTGAAGACTGAAGGGATAAATCTTAGTTTTACTGAAGAAGCTATAACTGAAATTGCTAAGTTTTCTTATATTTCTAATGAACAACATGAAAATATAGGTGCAAGACGATTACACACAGTCATTGAAAAAATATTAGAGGATATATCATTTAATGCGCCAGATTTAGAAGAAAAAGATGTAGTATTAGATGGTAAATATATAGAATCAAAACTCATGAATGACATTCAGCAAAAAGACATATCAAAATATATATTATAAAGGGAGGATTATAATGAGTGAAAGTTTATTACAAAAAACTAGAAGATTGAATAAAGCACTACAAAGTTCAGGGTCTAAACCTGTTTCTTTTCCTGAATTAAGTAAAATACTTAGTGATATATTGGATGCAAATGTATATATAGCTAGTAGAAAAGGTAGGGTTTTAGGCTATGAGCTTTCCACCGGTCTTGATTGTGATATACTTCAAAATGAAGTAGTGGAAGAGAAAAGATTTCCTAAAAAATATAATGATCGACTACTGAGAGTTATAGAAACTAAGGAAAATGTTGAAGAAATGAAAGAATGTGTATTTGATGAAATTTCTGAATGTGAATATCCTAATAAAATAGTAACTATAATACCTATAAATAGTGGTGGAGTTAGATTAGGAACTTTAGTATTATCTAGATTAGATAGAAACTTTACAGAAGATGATTTAGTTTTAGCTGAATATAGTGCTACAATAGTAGGCATGGAAATTTTAAGATCTAAAAATGATGAGATAGAAGAAGAAGCTAGGAAAAAAGCAGTAGTACAAATGGCCATAGGAACTTTATCTTATTCAGAATTAGAGGCTATGGAGCATATATTTAATGAGTTAGATGGCAATGAAGGATTATTAGTAGCTAGCAAAATTGCAGACAGAGTAGGAATCACTCGTTCTGTAATAGTAAATGCCTTAAGAAAATTTGAAAGTGCAGGTGTAATTGAATCTAGGTCATTGGGAATGAAAGGAACACATATAAAAATATTAAATGATAAATTGATTGATGAGCTTCAAAAAGCTAGAGGATAGTAGGTTTTTAAACCTACTATTTTTTATATTATGAATACTAGATTTTAGATAAAAAATTAAAACCTCTTCTATGCAATACAGTTAATCCGTTCGTCCCAAAACAAATTAGGACCTTGGTCCTAATTTGTTTAATTTCAATAAAAAAAAGAAATTTTAGAAGGAAAATTTTGCTTAGGCAAGAATATAGTACTAGTGGACTAGCGAAAAATGTTATTTTCTTAGAAAAAAGATAAAAAAAAGAGGAATAATATAGATAAAAAGACAAAAATAGTTTATAATGTTAATAACAATATTTAGTTTAAGAGGTGAGAATCATGTTATCAAATATATATTCGACAACAAATTTTTTAAAGAAAGCTTTAGATGGAACTTGGGCTAGGAACAAAGTCATATCTCAAAACATCGCTAATGTAGATACTCCGAACTACAAAAGAAAATCAATAGTATTTGAGGACTATTTAAAACGGGAATTAAGTAGTAGTAAAAAAGGGCTAGAAACCACAAATGATAAGCATATTTCTGGTATTAGAGCATTTCAAGATGATGAACCTAAGATAGTAGAGCATAATAATTCATCTTACAGGTTTGATGGAAACAATGTAAATATAGATGTGGAAACAGGAAATTTAGCAAAAAATACTATTATGCATGAAGCTTTGGTAAAACAAATTACAGATGAATATGAGAAAGTTAAAAATGCAATTATTGAAGGAGGAAAATAAAATGGGTATGTTTGATTCTATTAATATAAATTCTTCTGCTTTAACAGCTGAAAAGGCAAGGATTGATATTATATCTAAAAATATTGCTAATGAGAAAACCACTAGATCTACAGGAGGACAACCTTATAGAAGACAAACAGTAGTATTTCAGGAGAAAAAAAAGAATCTTTTTTCTCAATATTTGTCAAAGCATAAGAAGGACTTTAATGGAGATGGTGTGAAGATAGCTAAAATAGTTGATGACCCTACACCTTTTAAACTAGTATATGAACCAGGGCATCCAGATGCAGATGAAAATGGATATGTTAGAATGCCAAATGTAGAAATGGTAAAAGAAATGGTTGATATGATAGACGCTCAACGAGCTTATGAAGCTAATATAACTGCTATGAATGCATCTAAAACTATGCTTATGAAAACATTGGACATAGGTAGAAGATAGGAGGACTAAATATGAAAGTTAATTCTATACAATATGAAAATAATGATTTTCCTATTGTGAATAATAAAAAAGATAATCAGGAAAGTAATGGAATATCTTTTGGAAATTATTTAAAAAAAGCAATTGATAATGTTAATGAACTTCAAATTAATTCTGAAAACTATAAAAAACTATTAGCTACAGGAGATATTGATAATCTTCATGATGTTATGATAGCTGGAGAAAAAGCAAACATTTCACTACAATTAACTATGAGCATAAGAAACAAAGTAGTGGAGGCATATAGAGAAATTATGAGGATGCAATTATAGATAATGTAGCAGAGAACGGGGTGATTTAGTGGGAGAAACAATTCAGCAAATGAGAAAGGAATTAAATGAGCATTGGCAAAATATGAGTAAAAATAAAAAGATTAAGCTTGGTATAATAACCGGAGTAGTGATACTAGTTGTTTTTATATTAATATTTACTTTAACAAGACCTAAGTATGAAGTTCTTTATGATAATTTATCTCTTAAGGATATGGGAGAGGTAACTAAGAAACTTGATGAAATGAATATAAAGTGGAAGACTGACAATGATGAAAAAACTATTTTAGTACCTGCAGATATGAAAAACAAGGTGAAGCTTGAGCTAGCCTCTGAAGGCTTACCAAAAGAGGGATATGGTTTTGCAGATGCATTTGATGATAGCAATTGGACTATGACAGATTATGAAAAAAAGGAAAGAATGCGATATGCTCTTCAAAATGAATTATCTTCCACTATTTCTGAAATAGATGGGATTGAAAGTGCAACTGTGTACATAGATGAAAAAGAAGACTCAGGTTTTGTATTAGAAGATGATAAAAAAGAAACTACGGCTTCAGTATTTATTAAAAAGAGTGAAAAAAAACAGATACCAGCAGATAAGGTGACAGCAATTAAAAATCTTGTAGCAGGTTCAATCAATATGGATGAAGGAAATGTATCTGTTATTGATGACTCAGGACAGCTTTTAACAGATAATGGAGATAATGCAAATTACCAGATGAATGATCAATATGCTATACAACAGAATATAGAGTTAAAAACAAATGAAGGTCTTAGGAGATTTTTAGAAAATGTATTTGGGTATGGAAATGTAGATGTAAGAACTAGTGCAAAGGTAAATTTTGATAGTGAAGTAACAAAAGTAGTGGAATTTTCACCCCCTATTGAAGAAAATGAAGAGGGACTTATTAGGAGTATGGAAGAGATAGAAGAGACAATGGTAGGCGGAGATGGAAATATACCAGTTGGAGTTGATGGAAATCCACCAGATTATGAAATGGAGGATGGTGGAAATTCTAGATATGATAAAGCAAGTCGTGCAATTAATTATGAATTAAATGAAATAAATAGGGAAATCAAAAAAGCACCTGGTCAGGTGGAAGGTATAACAGTTGCTGTTCTTGTTAATGAAGCAGCATTAATAGATGGAGAAATGACAGAAGAAAAAAAGAATGAAATAGCTAATTTAGTTACAGCAGCTACAGGTCTTGATACTAGAGAAGTTCAAATAAGTTCTCAAGTTTTTAGTAGTAGTATGGAACCAGAAGAAGAGGAAAAAAAGGAGAATAAAGATTTAATTAAGTGGATTATATTAGCAGGAGTACTAGTGGCTGTTACTGTTGGCTTTATATTATATAAAAGAAAAAGAGATAAAGAGGAAGAAGAAGAGCTTGAAGATTTAGAAAGGTCTTTAGAGGAAAAAATAGATGAAACAACTCAAACTCAAATTCAAGGGCTGGATTTTGAGGCAAAAGAATCTGAAATGAAGACTCAAATAGAAGAATTTATAGAGAAGAAGCCAGAAGCTGTAGCTCAACTACTAAGATCATGGCTAAATGAATAGGAGTGACAATTAATGGCTAAAGAACAATTAACTGGTAAAGAAAAAGCAGCTATACTTCTTATTACATTAGGTCCTCAAAAATCTGCTGATATATTTAAACATTTAAATGAAGAAGAAATAGAGGAACTAACATTGCAAATCGCTAATATGAGAATGGTTTCTCCTGAAGAAAAACAAAAGATAATAGAGAATTTTTATCAACTTTGTTTAGCTCAAGAATATATTTCAGAAGGCGGAATCAGCTATGCTAAGGATGTATTAGAGAGAGCCTTAGGTGATGATAAGGCAGAGGATATAATAAGTAGATTGACATCATCTTTACAAGTTAGACCTTTTGAATTTGCAAGAAAAGCGGATGCAGGTCAATTATTAAATTATATACAAAATGAACATCCTCAAACTATTGCATTAATACTTTCCTATTTATCATCATCACAGGCAGCCCAGATATTAGCGAGTCTACCTGAAGAAAAACAAGCGGAAGTAGCTAGACGAGTAGCAATTATGGACAGGACTTCTCCAGAGGTAGTTAAAGAGATAGAACAGGTACTAGAAAGTAAATTTTCAAATATTGTTTCTCAAGATTTTACAGATGCTGGAGGCGTTCAAACTGTGGTAGATATATTAAATTCTGTAGATAGAGGAACAGAAAAACATATCATGGAAGAAATAGATATAAAGGATGCAGAACTTAGTGATGAAATTAGAAAGAGAATGTTTGTATTTGAAGATATAGTGGGACTTGATAATAGAAGTATTCAAAGAGTTATTAGAGAAGTTGATAATAGTCAGTGGGCTATTGCTCTAAAAGGGGCTAGCGAAGAAGTAAAAGAAAGTATATTTACAAATATGTCTAAGAGACTAGTTGAAATGATTAAAGAAGATATAGAATTTATGGGACCTGTTCGATTAAAAGATATAGAAGAAGCACAACAAACTATTGTAAATGTAATTAGAAAGTTAGAAGAAGAGGGAGAAATCATTACTCCAAGAGGAGGAGATGAAATAATTGTCTAGTATTATAAAATCCTCTAAAGTTTTAGAGGTAAAAGGTGATTCTCTAATTAAAAAAATAGATAATAAAGAAGAAAAAGTTTTATTAGAAAAAGCTAAGGAAAAATATGATGAGATAGTAAAGATAGCAAATAAAGAAGCAGAAAATATAATTAGAAGCGGATATGAAGAAAAGAAAATAATATTAGATAAGGTCTCTGAAGAAGCTAAAAAAAGTTTCGAACAATGGAAGCAAAAAGGCCATGAAGAAGGTTTGAAATTAGGATATGATGAAGGGTATATGAAAGGATATGAGGAAGGAAGAAAAGATTCTAATATTTTAATAGATGAGGCTTTAGAAATAAAAGAACATTATATTAAAGAAAAAGAAAAAATATATAGAGAAGTTGAAGAAGATATTATTAAACTTGTCATAGAAATTTCTGAAAAAGTAATTTATGACAAAGTAGATCAAGACAAAGAGTATATAGTTTCTGTAGTATTAAAGGGGATTGATAGTCTTAATACTACGGAAAGCTTAATTGTTAGGGTATCCAAGGAAGATTATAAGATAGTGGAAATGTCTAAAAATAAAATATTAGCTAAGGCAAGCTTAGTTAATGATTTAGAAGTAAAATTAGATAACAATCTAAACAAAGGAGATTGTATCATAGAAACATCAAAGGGCAATGTAGATGTAAGTATAGATTATCAGATAGAAAAAGTACAGGAATTATTAAATAATATTTTGCATAGCGAGTGATTTATGTGGAAAAAACAGTAGATATAAAAAAATATATAGAAGCTGTAAAGGATAAACGATTAGTTAAATATACTGGAAATATTACTAAGGTTACAGGTCTTACTATAGAATCTAATGGACCTATGGCTAGCATTGGAGAACTATGCTATATATATCCTCATGATAAAAGTAAACCTATAATGGCAGAGGTTGTAGGATTCAGAGAAGATAAAATACTTCTCATGCCTTTAGGAGATATGGAAGGTATTGCCTCAGGGAGTACTGTAATTGCTAATGGAAAATCATTAAATGTTAATGTCGGGGATGAACTAATAGGAAGGGTTATTAATGGTCTAGGAGAACCTATAGATGGAAAAGGCCCAATTAGTACATTAAAAAGCTATCCAGTTTCAAAATCCTCACCTAATCCATTGGAAAGGAAGAAGATAGATGAACCTCTGTCTCTAGGAGTAAAAGCTATAGATGGACTTTTAACTTGTGGTAAAGGGCAAAGAATAGGAATATTTGCAGGAAGTGGAGTTGGAAAGAGTACCCTAATGGGAATGGTTTCAAGAAATTCAACTGCGGATGTGAATGTTATAGGACTTATAGGAGAGCGGGGAAGGGAAGTTAGGGAGTTTATAGAAAATGACTTAAAAAAAGAAGGGCTTGAGAAGTCTGTAGTTGTAGTAGTGACTTCTGATCAACCGGCTCTTATTAGAGTTAAAGGTGCCATGGTAACTACAGCTATTGCCGAATATTTCAGAGATCAAGGAATGAATGTAATGCTTTTGATGGATTCTTTAACTCGTTTTGCAATGGCTCAAAGGGAAATTGGGTTAGCTATTGGAGAACCTCCAGTTACTAGAGGGTTTACTCCATCTGTGTTTGCTCTTTTGCCAAGGCTTTTAGAGAGAGCGGGAACTTCTTCAAAAGGGACTATTACTGGTCTATATACAGTATTAGTGGATGGTGATGATTTAAATGAACCTATTACCGATACAGTAAGAGGTATATTAGATGGGCATATAGTACTTTCAAGAAAACTTGCCAATCAAAATCATTATCCAGCAATTAATATTTTAGGAAGTATAAGTAGGGTCATGCCTAATATAGTCTCGGAAGAACATAAAAATATGTCCAATAGTATTAAAGATATATTAGCAGTATATGAGGAATCAGAGGATTTAATAAATATTGGTGCTTATAAAAGAGGTAGTAATAAGAAATTAGATATGGCAATAGATTTAATAGATGATATAAATGAATTTTTAACTCAGGAGGTTTCAAGAAGCTATAATTTTGAAGAAACTAGAAATAAGCTTTTAGAGATTGATAAAAAATCTAGAAAGTTTAAGTAATGGGAGAGTGTAGTATTGGAAAAATTCAATTTTAAATTTGAAAGGTTATTAGACTATAAAAAGACCTTAGAAAATCATAAGAAAAGTGAATATGGAAACATACAACAGAAACTAATTAAAGAAGAAGAGATTTTAAAAAACTATTGTGAATTCAAAAATGAACTTAAAAAGAAAAAGAATAAATCTTCAAATAAAATAAATGTAGCTAGCTTGCAACTATATAATAATTATATAAATGATATGAATGAAATAATTTCTACTCAAAAAGAATTAGTTAATAAGGCTGAAGACCAATTAAAAACCGTAAAAAGTGAGTTATTAGAGATAAGAAAAGAAAAAAGAGCTTTTGAAAGATTAAAGGAAAATAAGTATGAAGAGTATTTATATTGTGTCAAAAAAGAAGAAGAAAAACTTATAGATACAATAGTAAGTTTTAAAGGAAGCACCCGATAATAAAGAAAGGGGTGTTGTAAAAGGCATGGAGAACCTTAAAAATAAAAAGAAAACTTTGATCATAACAATAATCCTAATATTTATTTTTGTAAGTATAGTTTCTATTTTTCATGGAAAAGATAGATTTTTAAAAAATAAATCAAATATTTTATTTAGTAAGATATTTGGTTTTACAGGAGAACTATTCAAATCTGGTTCTACAAATGCAGAGAAGGAAAATAAAAAGGATTGTTTATCTAATTATTATCTTTCTTTAGAAACTAGTAGTGCTGCTGATAAACTTTATATAATAAAGAAAAATGATAAAGAATTATATAGTGATTTGATTAAGATAATGAATAGAAAATCGCCTAATAAGACTTCTAATATTTTAAAACTGATAAGAAATATAGATAAAAGAAAAGATTATCTTTCTTCGATATTTAATGAAATACAAAAAGGTAAGGAAAAAGAAATAAAAGAGGAAGTTGAAACTTTAGAAAACATTGATACTTTAGCTAGTATAAAGAAAATAGAGCAGATGACTTACGAAGATGAAGAATATTTAAGCATATTGCCAAAAATTATAAGTATCATGGATGAAAAAAAATCAGCTGAAATTCTCTTTTACATTGATAATAATATAAAGAAAAAAACTATGGCTAAATTAGAAAATAAAAAAAGAAATGATTTGGAGAAATTGATATTTAAAATGGAGTATCAAGATAGAAAGTTGGAAGATATAGCTAAGACATATGATTCAAAATCTACAAAAGAAGTTGTCAAAGAAATTGGAAATGAAGAAATATATTCTATGAAAAAGCTGTCTTATATATATATGAATTTGTCAATAGAGAAGGCAGCAGAAGTTTTAGCAGAAATAAAAAATGATGAATTTGTGGAAGAACTTATTTCAGCTATAGGAAAAGAAGAAGAGCTTCGAAAAGTTGATAACTCCAGAATGACTGAAATTAATGAAGCAGTTAAATTTTTAAGAGAGTATAATGAAAAAGTAGATGAATTAGTAGAAGTATATTCGAAAATGTCAACTAATAATGTAGCTAAAGTTGTTGAAAATATGATGGGAAATACAAAAAAAGTAACTTCTTTGGAAATTGATTCTTCACCAATATATGAAATATCTGATTCTACTATTATATTGGATGTACTAAGTAGAATGAAGAAACCTACTTTGTCAAAAATTATTAATAATATGGACAGCAAAAAAGCTTCCAAGTTAACTCAAATGTTAGCTAGTCCATAAAAATATTATGTAAAGGAGGTGAAAATATGAAGGAGATAAATAATATGCCAAAATTAAAAGCTGCTAATGATTTCTTTATTTTCAAGGATAAAGTTGAAACCAAAGACGCAGAAGGTGATTTTAGTAAGGATTTCTTCAATTGTTTGGAGAAAATTAATTCTAAAAAGGAAGATAAGTCTATAGATAAGGATGATTCAACAAAGAATAAAAAAATAAATAGAGATATAGATGGAGAACTGAATGAAATTAATATATTATTAGAAAGTATAATTTTATCTTTAAATAAAATAGAAATAATAGCTGATAAGGAAGAATTCAAGAAATTGGATAAAGACTTATTTATGGTAGTAAAAGAAGAATTTCAAATTCAAGATGAATATTATAATTCTAATGATTTAAACACTGAAGAGATTATAGAAAATTTATTAGATAATATATCCAATATTGAGGATATAATATATGAAATTGAAGAAGATATAGAAAATAAATTATCTAATAAAGAAGAAAATTATCTTTTCAATACAAGAAATATTAAAGAAAATATAGGAGTTATTAAAAAAGAAATACTTCCTCAATTAGAAGATAGAATAAATATAATTAAAGATATAGCTTTTTTTGAAAAAATAAATGATGAAGAAAATAAGGAAAGTAGCAAAACAGATTTAATTTTTCTAGAGGAAAAAAATATTCCTGAAAATACAAGTATGTCGCTATATAAGGCATTAGAAGCGATAGAAGATGCAACAGATGAACTATTAGAAGAATTATTGACTGAAGATAGTTTAGAATTAGATGAAAAAGATAGTCCTATTGATTTTGAAAAAGTTTTAGAACAAGATTTTAGTTTTTATGAAGTACAGGAACAATCCACATTATTAAGTACTAAATCAGATTTAGTATTTAACAATAAAATGGAATCAATAGAAAATAAAGTGATAGAGAACCCAAAGGAAAATGTAATTAAACAGGTAATAGACAAGGCAAAATTTATGTTAGAAGATAAAAAATCTGAAATGCAAATAAAGCTTAAACCAGAAATATTGGGAGAGCTCTTATTAAAAGTAGAAGTTGAAAAAGGCGTAGTTGTAGCTAAGGCAATAGTAGATAACTATAGAGTTAAAGAGCTTATTGAGACCAATATTATTCAATTAAAGGAAGGACTTGAGGAACAAGGTTTGGATATTAAAACCTTTGAGGTTCAAGTGGGAAATAATTCGGATTTTGAGAAAGAAGAAAGAAATGATGCCTTTTACAAGAATAAAAATAAAAAGTTAAAACTTAAAAAAGAAAGAATTTCAAGTCTAGATAATTATGAAGAAAACACAATATTTAATGATCCTATTTTATTAAATGAATTTAGATTAGATTTAAAAGCCTAGGAGGTGTAAGTTTGGATATCAATAATATAAATAATAAAAATAGTGAAAATTATATATCTGAATTTGATAATGAAAAGAAAGGGTTTGATAATAAATCAGGAAAAACTAATGAATTAGACAAGGATGCTTTTTTTAAATTATTGATGGCACAATTTTCGAATCAGGATCCATTAAATCCAATGGAAGATAAAGAATTTATAGCTCAGATGGCACAGTTTAGCACTCTTGAACAAGTACAAAGTTTAAATAAAAATTTCACAAACTCTCAAAAAGAAATAAAAGCTTCTATAGATAATTTAAATAATAATTATATTGATGCAAGTATTGAAACTTTGAAGGAGATAATAAATTTAAGAAAAGCATTGGAAGCTTATTTAGCTAAAGAAGATAAGCCTAGTACACCAGAACCAGAAGAAAATGAAGAGTAAATAAATCTGGAGCTGATATTGTGAATAGAATTAATATAAAACAATTAGAGAGTAGATTAATTAATTCTTCTACTCCAATTAATGATAAACAGGTAAATTCAAACAAAAATTTTAAAGAAATACTTGAAAAAGTCCAAGGGAAAAATGAGGAAATCAAATTTTCTAAACATGCATTAGAAAGAATGGATTCAAGAGATGTAAAGCTAAATTTAGAAGAAGTAAAAAAAATAGAAATGGCTTTCAAAAAAGCAGAAGAGAAGGGAGTTAAAGATGCATTTATTCTTCTAGGAGATAAAGGATTTATAGCAAGTATAGAAAATAAAACTGTTATTACTTCTATAACTAACGAAGAACTTAAGGAAAATATATTTACAAATATTGATGGGGCAGTAATATTGTAACTGGACCTTTTAAGGAAGTTATCTATGTCTGACTGATTGAAGACATGGTACTGCTTAGAAAATGGAGGTATGTAAAATGATGAGATCAATGTATTCAGCCGTTTCTGGACTGAGAGCACACCAAAATAAGATGGATGTTATTGGAAACAACATTGCTAATGTAAATACTGTTGGATATAAAAAAGGTCAAATGACTTTTCAAGAAGTATTTAGCCAAACAATAAGAGGAGCAGGAGCACCACAAGGTGGAAAAGGTGGGACAAACCCTCAACAGGTAGGTTTAGGTGTAGATGTTGGCTCTATAAATACTATCCATACAAATGGACCATCTCAAAGAACGGATGACCCTAGAAACGTTATGATAGATGGAGAAGGATTTTTTGTAGTAACTGATGATGCCAATTTTGAAAATAGATATTATACAAGAGCTGGAAATTTTGGGGAAGACACAGATGGAACATTGGTAACACCTGGTGGATATAAAGTATTAGGATATAAAGCAGATGAAAATGGAAATATAACAACAGAAATTGGACCAATAGTCATAAATAAGTCAGAAACAATAGCACCAACAGCAACAACAGATATTCAATTTAGAGGAAATTTAGATTCAAGAAGCGATGAAACTTTTACAATAAATACTGTTATAAAAGATAGTTTAGGTGGTTCATGGATCGTAGAATTTAAGTTTGAAAAGGATCCTAATGAAACTAATCAATGGACAATATCATTAGAAGATATAAAAAGTGAAAAAACAGGAATAAAGATAGAAGGAAAAATCACCGGTAAGAACACTATAAAATTTGATGAATATGGGAAAATTGATGAAAATTCAGTAGAAAATCTTTATTTAGATCTTTCTGGTATAACACAAGGTGAAGACAAGGATGGTAACAAAGTTGATTTAGGAGCAACTTTTGGGAATGAAGGAAATATAACTATATTTGATCCAGAAGACAAAGATTCCTATAAAAAAATAAATCAGTATGATAATGATAGAGATATTGAGCCATATCCTAAAAACGGTAATTCTTCTGGAAAATTAAAGGATTTTTCAATAGATGAATTTGGAGTTATAGTAGGAAATTTTACTAATGGAGAAAATAAAGCATTAGGACAGCTGATGTTAGCTAAATTTGACAATCCTATGGGATTAGAAAAAGTAGGGAGTAATTTTTTTAAAAATACTAGAAACACTGGGGAAGCCCAATATGGAGCAGCAGGTACTAGCGGTTTTGGAACAACTAAGTCTGGAAATCTTGAGATGTCTAATGTAGATCTCTCTATGGAATTTACCGAAATGATAACAACTCAAAGAGGATTTCAAGCTAATTCTAGAATTATTACAGCTTCTGATGAAATGCTTCAAGAATTAGTAAATATGAAGAGATAATTAATTATTTAATTGGCTATTGAGGGGAAAAACCCCTCATGCCAATTACAGAAGGTGGGATATTTATGATAAAAGTTAAAAGATTAAATGGAAAGGAGTTTGTTATAAATAGTGATTTAATTGAGTTTGTAGAGGAAACACCTGATACAGTTATTACTTTAACGACAGGTAGAAAAGTAGTTGTTCAGGAGCCTATAGATGATATTATAGATAAGGTTATAGCTTTCAAATCAAAAAATATACAGTATATAAAAAGATAAGAATAGGGAAAAGAGGTGTAACAGTTGGATATAGCAACTATTGTTGGATTAGTTAGCGGTTTTATATTTATTATATGGGGAATTCTTATATCTGGAGAGATAGGTTCCTTTATAGACATATCTTCTATTTTAATAGTTATCGGTGGAACTTTAGCTTCTACTCTTATAAGTTACCCTATAAAAAGTTTTTTAGGATCTTTTAAGGTAGTAAAAAATGCTTTTTTTCATGAGGAAATTTCCCCAGATGGAGTTATAGCACAAATAATTAAATTGGCTAATGTAGCAAGAAAAGAAGGATTATTATCTCTAGAAGAACTTGCGGAAGGTATTGATGACAAGTTTTTAAAAAAAGGCATAATGTTAATAGTAGATGGAACTGATCCAGAACTAGTAAGAAATATACTTGAAACAGAACTTGTTTTTCTTGAGGAAAGACATACAGAAGGTCAAAGTTTATTTGAAACTATGGGATCATTTGCTCCAGCCTATGGAATGTTAGGTACTCTTATAGGGCTTATAAATATGCTTAAAAAACTAGAGGATCCTTCTAGTATAGGACCAAATATGTCTGTAGCTTTAGTAACAACTTTTTATGGTTCGTTTTTAGCTAATGTAGTATTTTTACCTATGGCAAATAAGTTAAAAATTAGAAGCAATAGAGAAATATTAGTAAAAGAATTAATGGTTGAAGGACTTTTATCTATACAAGCAGGTGAAAATCCAAGAATCATTGAGGAAAAATTAAAAACTTTTGTTCCACCGGAGCTTAGAACTGATTATAAAGATCAGCTTGAAAGTGAGGGAGCATAATGCGAAAAAGGAAAAAGGAAGAGAAGGAAAACGCTCAAGAATGGCTAACTACATATAGCGATATGGTTACCTTATTACTTTGTTTCTTTATTTTATTATTTTCTTTTTCGGAAATTGATGCTCAAAAGTTTAGGACTATTATGAGCTCTTTTCAAGGTGGTACAGGAGTTTTGGAAAGTGGTTCTGCTATGGATATTCCAGAAGAACTAGAGGGAGATGTAAATGTAAATGCAGATGAAGATGAGTTAAAAGAACTAAAAGATGTTATTGAAGAATATGCAAAAAATATAGGTATGGAAGATGAAATTACATTAAAAATTGAACAAAGAGGATTAGTTATAAGATTTATGGATAGTGTATTTTTTGACTCAGGTAAAGCTGAAATAAAATCTGAATCAAAAGAAATACTCCATTATATGGCTGAACTATTAAATAAAAAAGAATTTAAAGGAAAACTTATAAAAATAGAAGGCCATACAGATTCTGATCCAATTGTATATTCTACTACATACCCTACTAACTGGGAACTCTCATCTACTAGAGCTACAAATGTGTTAAGATACTTAATAGAGTCAGAAGGAATAGATGGAGATAGAGTATCCTCTTCAGGATATAGTTTTTATAGACCAGTAGCTTCAAATAACACAAAAGAAAATAAAGCAAAAAATAGAAGGGTTGATATAGTTATTTTAAAATCATCTTATGAAAAATGGGAGCCATAAATTATGCTATAAAATTCTAGTGAGGTGAAGATATGGATACTAAAAAAACAATACTAATAGTTTTGCTTGTTATTTTAATATTATTTGCAGTAGCTGGCTTAATTTTAGGATTTTCTATTTATAAAAATAGTGGAGACAAAAATAAAGATATAGAGAAATATTATATTACTTTAGAAGAAATGTATTGCAACATAAAGGATAGTAAAAAGATTATAAAATTAAAGGCTACTATAGAAATTAATAATAAAAAGACTTATGAAGAATTAGAAGAAAAACAATTTTTAATGAGGAATGAAATAAATAAAATTATTAGAAATAAAGAGGAAAAAGAACTTCTAGGAAAAGAGGGGCAAGTAGCTTTACAGAATGAGATAAAAGATAGTTTAATAAAATTATTTGACAACGGTGAAAGCATTTCAAATGTTTATTTTGATGAGTTAATAATACAGTAGGGGGGATATACAATTGGCTGAAGTATTATCACAAAGTGAAATAGATGCCCTACTCCAAGCAGTAAGTTCTGGTGAAGTTGATGTAGAGGAAATACAAGAAGAAGAAAACTTTAATAAAGTTAAAAAATATGATTTTAGAAATCCGCAGAAAATTGCTAAAGATCAATTAAGAACTTTAGAGATTATTCATGAAAATTTTACAAGACTTTTTCAAACTTTTTTATCTGGTTATTTAAGGGCACCAGTTAAAACATCAATTTTAACAGTAGATCAATATGCATATAGTGAATTTAGTAATGCTATTTCTAATCCAGCTTTTTTGAGTATAATTAATTTCAATCCTTTAAATGGACAGATATTAATTGATATGTCCACAAATATAGTATTTACTATAATTGATAGATTACTAGGTGGAGATGGTGAGGAAATAGATGAAACAAGAAGTTTTACTGAAATAGAGATTTCTCTTTTACAGGGAATGATGAACAGGGTTATAGGACTATTAAAAGAAGCATGGGAAAATGTCATTGAATTGAAACCGTCCTTAGAAAAAATAGAGGTAAATTCTCAATTTGCTCAAATAGTTCCCCCTAATGAAACTGTAGCATTAGTTACCTTAAATATATCTATAGGCGATGTTGAAGGTATGATTAATATATGTATTCCATATATAGTTTTAGAACCTATTTTAGACAAATTAAGTACAAAATTTTGGTTTTCTAGTGCTAGAAAAGAGATATCTAAAAAAGATTTGGAGGTTATGAAAGAGAGGATTTTAGAAACTTCTGTGCCTGTTCAGGCAGAGTTAGGTTCTACTATTATTAGAGTTAAAGATATATTGAATATACAAATAGGAGATGTAATTAAATTAAATTATAATAATAATTTAATAAAGATGAGAATTGGTTCAAAAGTAAAGTTTCTAGGAACTCCAGGAGTATCAAACAATAATATGGCAGTGAAAATAGTAAAGGCAGTAAAGGATGGTGAGGGTAACAATGAATAATGACATGCTTTCTCAAGAAGAAATTGATTTTATACTTAAAGGGTCAGATGGAGAAAAGAATGAGGATAATTTAGAATTAATTGGAGATGTAGAAAAAGATACACTTGGTGAAATTGGAAACATAAGTATGGGGACTGCTGCTACAACTTTATCTACATTGTTAAATCAGAAAGTTACTATTACTACTCCAAAGGTAATGATAACAACTATTGATAGATTAGCAGGTGCATATCAAATACCTTTTGTTGCAATTGATGTAACTTATAAGGAAGGTTTAGAAGGAGCTAACATACTGATATTAAAAGTAGATGATGTGAAGGCAATTACAGATGTATTAATGGGAAAAGAAGAAATACATTTGGAAAGGGAGTTAACAGATCTAGATTTAAGTGCTGTAAGTGAAGTTATGAATCAAATGATGGGATCATCAGCAACTTCCTTATCAGAAATATTTTCGAAAAAAATTGATATAGAGCCTCCTAAGTCTTATGAAATAACCTTTAGTGAAGGTAAAGAAAAAATTGATATTTTAAAAGGTGACCAACCTATAGTTAAAATATCTTTTAGAATGATTGTAGGAAATATAATAGATAGTGAGATAATGCAGCTTATACCTTTAGATTTTGCAAAAGAAATGGCAGATATTTTATTGGGAAAAGAAGAAGAGAATCTATCTTTAGAAAAGGACAATGAAGTATCAGCAGCAGTAGAAGAAATTGAAGAAGATTATGAAGTTAGTGAAGAAATACCAATAAAGCCAACTAATTTGGCAGAAGATGAAAATAATATAACTAAGAAGAAGATTGATAATAATGAAGAAACAGTTGTTGTTAAAAAACCTGTTTTTGAAACTTTTAATGGAAAATCTGATGAAAGCTATAATGAATCAATAGATCTAGTAGGAGAAATTCCTGTAGAAATAACTGCTGAATTAGGCAGAACTAAGAAAAAGATTGGTGAAATATTAGAATATGGTCCTGGAACAATAATAGAATTGGACAAGCTTGTAGGAGAACCTTTAAATATCTATGCAAATGGAAAGTTTATAGCTAGAGGCGAAGTAGTAGTAATAGATGATAATTTTGGTATTAGGATAACAGAGATTGTTAATTCCTATAAACATAGTTAATAGAATAATAAATAAGTAAGGGGGAATTTAAATGTCTAAAAGTATATTAATAGTAGATGATGCATCATTTATGAGAATGATGATAAAAGATATCTTAACTAAAAACGGTTTTGAAGTAGTTGGAGAAGCAGAAAACGGAAAAAAAGCAGTGGAAAAATATGAGGAACTAAATCCAGATCTAGTAATTATGGATATCACTATGCCTGAAATGGATGGAATTCAAGCTGTGAAAGAAATTAAAAAAATGAATGGAGAGGCAAAAATAGTAATGTGTTCTGCTATGGGACAACAGACTATGGTTATAGAAGCTATACAAGCAGGAGCTAAAGATTTTATAGTGAAACCTTTCCAGGCAGATAGAGTTATTGAAGCTGTGAAAAAGGTACTTGCTTAAGATGGGAAAAAGTTCCTTAATAGTATTTCTAATTTGTTTATTTCCAGATATAGCTTTTGCAGCAAATATTAATGAAAATAATCTTCATTATGGTAATTTGCTTTTAAAGATCATAATGTATGTTATTTTGCTTATATTGGTATTGTTTATTACATTCTATGGAACAAAGTTTCTGGCCAAAAGGTCAAAAACATTTTTTAATAGTAAATATATGGAAGTTGTTGACTCTATTAACTTGGGATCTAATAATAGGATAGTGATTATTAATATAAATAATTATATTTATATTATATCCATGAATAATAATGGGACAGCCCTTATAGATAAGATGGAAATAGAGTCTTTCTATTCAAGTAGTAGGGAAAGCAAAGATTTTAGCAAATATTTAGAAGAAAACATTGAAAGAAAGGAAATAGCAAATAGCTTCGAAAATGAACTTAAGAAAATGCTAAATAGATTTAAATTTATTAATAGAAAAATAGATGGGAATGAAGATGAAAATGAAGAGAGTGATTAAAAATGCCATCATATTATTAATTTTGATATTGTTTTTTTCTAATACAATATATGCTCAATCAGAATCACCTTTTTTGGGGAAAACAATTAAAATTGATGATGTAGAAAATCCACATGACTATGTAGCTTCTATACAAATATTATTATTACTTACAGTACTTACACTAGCACCATCTATACTTATAATGATGACTAGCTTTACTAGAATTATAATAGTATTGTCTTTTATAAGAAATGCTTTAGGTCTTCAGCAAACACCTCCAAACCAGGTGTTAATTGGATTAGCTTTGTTTTTAACTTTCTTTATAATGGCTCCAGTTGGCAGTAAAATTAATAGTGAAGCTATACAACCTTTTCTTAGAGAAGAAATTGATCAAGAGATAGCATATAAAAAGACTATGGAACCTATAAGAGAGTTTATGTTTAAACAAACTAGGGATAAGGACTTAGGATTATTTATGGATATAGGAAAGTTAAAAGATGTAAAAAAGTTAGAAGAGATACCTAGTAGAGTCCTTATTCCTGCTTTTATAATAAGCGAATTAAAGACTGCATTTCAAATTGGTTTTATAATATATATACCTTTTCTAGTAATTGATATGGTAGTTTCTAGTACATTAATGTCTATGGGAATGATGATGTTGCCACCTGTAATTATCTCTTTACCTTTTAAAATACTTTTATTTATTTTGGTTGACGGGTGGAGTTTAATAGCAAAATCCTTAGTTACTGGTTTTAAATAGTTGAGGTGATTAATTATGAATGAAGGAGATGTTTTAAAGATAGCCCAAGAAGCTATCAAAACTATTTTAATAGTATCGGCACCGATGTTGGGTTTTAGTTTAATTGTAGGATTAATAGTTAGTATTTTTCAAGCTGTAACTCAGATACAGGAAGCTACTTTAGCTTTTGTACCTAAAATAATTGCAGTATTATTATCTATAATAATATTTGGACCTTGGATTTTAAAAGCGGTAACAGAATTTACAGAAACTTTACTAACAAATATTAATTTATACTTACAGTAGAATAGGTGTATAAAATGGAAAATATGTTTAATTTTTTAGCTGATAGCTACGAATTATTTTTATTAGTATTTATTAGGGCTTCAGGGATATTTCTTTTTTCACCTCTCTTTAGCTCTCAAAATATACCTAATATATTTAAAACAGGGTTTTCGCTTATATTTTCATTACTTCTGACTTTAAATTTAGGTATTGAATATTTAGGACAAGCTAATGGAAATCTTATAGTATTAATAGTTAAAGAGTTAATGGTAGGAATAATAATTGGATATATAAGCTATGTTTTCTTTAGTGTTTTTTACATTTTAGGTCAAATAGTTGATATGGAAATTGGATTTGGAATGGTGAATGTAATAGATCCTCAAAATAAAATACAAATACCAGTTATGGGAAATTTTTATTATATATTAGCATTGTTAATTTTCTTATCTATTAATGGGCATCATTTCATTATAAAAGCTTTAGTAGATAGTTATAAATATATTCCTATAGGTGGTTTTGATATAGGAGAGGCTACTACAAAACAATTAGTAGATATTTTAGCTAATACTTTTAGTTTAGGATTTAAGATAGCTAGCCCAATAGTTGTGATAATACTTCTTACAGATATACTTCTGGGTATTTTATCAAGAACTATTCCTCAAATGAATGTATTTGTTGTAGGGTTACCATTGAAAATTATAGCAGGTATGCTGATTATAGCTGCTACAATACCAATATTTAATGTGCTTACAGGCCATGTATTTAAAGATATGTTTAAAGAAATATATACTTTTTTAAAAGGCCCTTAATTAAGGAAGGATTTAAATGGAATTTAAAATACAATTACAACTCTTTGCAGATGCAGAAAAGACAGAAAAGGCTACACCCAAAAAACGTAAAGATGCTAGAGAAGAAGGTCAAGTATTTCAAAGCAGAGAAATAAGTTCTGTATTTATTTTACTTATCTCTTTTCTAGTTTTCAATACGTTTGGAAAATTGATTTTCAAAAATTTAACAGATTTAATGAAATATTTATATTCATCTTTTGAAAACTTAGATAATTTCTTTACCTATGATAATATTAGAATTAGATTTTTATCTATAGTAGTCATTTTTTTAAAAACTTCTGCTCCAGTTTTAATAGCAGCTTCTTTTGCTGGCATATTAATTAATTATATACAAATAGGATTTTTATTTACAACAAAACCTTTAAAACCTAAATTAAGTAGAATTAATCCAATAGAAGGTTTTAAAAGAATTTTTTCAAAAAAAGCATTTGTTGAATTAGCAAAGTCTATAGTTAAAATATTGTTAATAGGATATGTAGCTTATTCTTTTATAAGAAAAAGAGTTGGAATCTTAATAAATTTACCTAGTATGGAACCTATTAAAATATTAGAAAATTTTTCAAATCTATCTTTTAAATTTGGAATGAAAATATTAGGAGTATTATTATTTGTATCCTTATTGGACTATTTATATCAATGGAGAAGTTATGAAAAGAATCTGATGATGAGCAAAGAAGAGATAAAAGAAGAATTTAAGCAAACAGAGGGAGATCCATTGATAAAATCTAAGATAAGAGAAAAGCAAAAGAAAATGGCATTTACTAGGATGATGCAAGATGTTCCAAAGGCAGATGTTATTATTACAAATCCAACTCATATTGCAATTGCTTTAAAATATGATCAGGAATCATATTTTGCTCCTATTTTATTGGCTAAGGGAGAAAATATTATAGCTGAAAATATAAAGAAGAAAGGAAAAGAAAACTCTATCCCTATTGTAGAAAACAAGCCACTAGCTAGGGCTATTTACAAGACAGTAGAAATAGGGGATATTATACCTGAAGAATTATATGAAGCAGTGGCAGAAGTATTGGCTTATGTATATAGTTTAAAAGATGAGTTTTAGGGGGATATTTAGAATGAAATTTGGCGATCTTGTTGTAGCTATAGGAATAATTGCAATGGTTATTATAATTATTATACCAGTACCTACATGGACATTAGATATACTTTTAAGTTTAAATATTTCTTTATCATTATTATTATTATTAATATCCATGTATACTAAAGATGTATTGGAAATTTCGATTTTTCCATCTTTATTATTAATATCTACGGTTTATAGATTGGCTCTTAATATTTCGACAACTAGAAGTATTTTAAAAGATGGAGATGCTGGAAGAGTAATTGAGACCTTTGGTCAGTTTGTTATACAAGGAGATATTGTAGTAGGATTTATAGTATTTTTAATTATAGTTATAGTACAATTTATAGTTATTACTAAAGGAGCAGAAAGAGTGGCAGAAGTAGCAGCTAGATTTACTTTAGATGCAATGCCAGGAAAGCAAATGGCTATTGATGCTGATTTGAATTCAGGACTTATAACGGAAGAGGAAGCTAGAGATAGAAGAAAAAAAGTACAAAAATATTCTGATTTTTATGGTGCTATGGACGGAGCCAGTAAATTTGTAAAGGGAGATGCAGTTGCAGGTTTAATTATAACCTTTATAAATATTGGAGCAGGATTTATTATAGGAATGGTTTCTAAAGGAATGCCCTTTAAAGAAGCCTTATCTAAATATACACTTTTGACAGTAGGAGATGGACTTGTAAGTCAGATACCAGCACTACTTATATCTACTTCAACAGGATTAGTAGTTACAAGAGCTGCTTCAGAGTCAAACTTAGGACAAGATTTAATCAATCAACTATTTGGAAATGATCCTAAGTTAATGTTTGTTATAGGAGGAGTACTTATATTTTTAGGTGTATTTACTCCATTACCAACTATTGCATATATTATATTAGCAGCGTTATTTGTGTTTTCTGGATATTCTATGAAGAAAGAAATTAAAGAAGTTGAAGAAGATGAAATTGTTGAAGAAACTGAGGCAGATGAGTTAAGAAAACCCGAGAATGTTATGTCATTATTAAAAATAGATGATATAGAATTAGAATTTGGATATGGGCTTATTCCTCTTGCTGATGCTAATCAAGGAGGAGATCTTTTAGATAGAATAGTTATGATTAGAAGACAGATAGCTATGGAACTAGGACTAGTAGTCCCTATAGTAAGACTTAGAGACAATATCCAATTAAATCCAAATGAGTATATAGTTAAAATTAAAGGTGTGGAGGTAACCAGAGGAGAAGTTTTATTTGATCACTATTTAGCTATGAATCCTGGAATGGTAGATGAAGAAATAGAAGGGATTGACACTGTCGAACCTGCTTTTGGATTGCCAGCTAAATGGATAACAGATAGGGAAAGGGAGAAAGCAGAAGTTTTAGGCTATACTGTAGTGGATCCACCTTCTGTTATAGCCACCCATTTAACTGAAATAATTAAGGAAAGAGCTCATGAACTGATAGGTAGGCAGGATGTGAAATTATTAATTGATAATGTAAAGGAAGACTATCCAGCAGTTGTAGAAGAATTGGTTCCTAAAATTTTATCTATAGGAGACATTCAAAAAATACTTTCCAATTTGCTTAGAGAACAAATAAGTATTAGAGATATGGTCACTATATTAGAAACTTTAGCGGATTATGGTACTATCACCAAAGATACAGATTTACTAACTGAATATGTAAGACAGAAATTATCAGGGTATATAACCAATAAATATGTAATGAATAGCAGAATAAATGTTATAACTCTTGACAGTGAAGTAGAAGAACTCATAATGAATTCAATAAGTAAAAATGAAACAGGATCTTATCTATCAATGGAACCCAATACTGCACAAAAGGTACTTAGCTCTACTTTAAAATCAGTTAAGAATTTGACTTCTATTGGAGAACAACCAATTATATTAACTGCTCCTATAGTTCGATTGTATTTTAAAAGACTTACAGAACAAGTTACTAGAGATTTAGTTGTATTATCATACAATGAGATTGAACCTTCTGTGGAAGTTCAATCTTTAGGGATGGTGAACATTTAAAATGAAGGTAAAAAAATATATAGGAGAAAATACAAAAGATGCTCTAATGAAGCTAAAAGAAGATTTAGGTCCTGAAGCTGTAATATTAAATACTAGAACAGTGAAGCAGAAAGGGTTTTTAGGTTTTTTAAAAAAGCCATCAGTTGAGATTATTGCGGCTAGCGATAGAAATTATAAAAAATCCACCATAATAGAAAAAAAAGAAAGCATTAACCATGCAAATAACATAAATAATGAATTAAAAAGGCTTGGAAATTTAGTTGAAAGTATGGCTACGCAAGTAAATAATGGGGGACAGGTATTTAATACAAAGTTAGAAAAGTATAGGAAGGTATTAGTGAATAATGGTGTTAATTATAATATTGCCACTAATATATTGAAAAGAATAGATGAGCAAATAAATATTAATGGAAAAAGTGAAGATGAAATTAAGAAAATTATTGGATTTAACTTAAAAGAATCCCTTGGAAATATTGAACCCATAGACATAGAGAGCTTTCCAAAAACTATATTTTTCATAGGACCTACAGGAGTAGGAAAAACTACAACTTTAGCTAAAATAGCAGCTAATCTAGTAATTGATGGGAGTTATGATATAGGACTTATTACAGCCGACACTTATAGAATAGCAGCTGTAGAACAATTGAAAATTTATAGTGAAATATTAGGTCTACCTGTTAAGGTTATTTATAATTCAGAAGAAATATACAAGGCTATGGCTGAGTTTAAAGCGAAAGATATTATACTAGTTGATACTGCAGGAAGAAGTCATAAAGATAATTTTCAAATGAAAGAAATTAGAAAACTTTTAGATAGTGTAAACAATAAGGAAATATACTTAGTCTTAAGTGCAGTTACAGACTTTGTTACATTAAAATCTATTTTAAATAAATATGATTTTGTAGAGGATTATAAAATTATATTTACAAAATTAGATGAAGTTAACGGATATGGAAATATATTAAATACAAAGTTTTGTATAGATAAGCCATTATCTTATTTTACGACTGGACAAGATGTACCAGATGATATAGAGATAGCAGATGTAGATAAAGTAGTAAAATATTTGATTGGAGAGAATTAGTATGGCTGATCAAGCGGAGAGACTAAGGGAAATTATGCATAGACATTTAGATAGAAATGATATTGATAGAATAGAAGATAATGAATCAAAATTTATTGCAGTTACTAGTGGAAAAGGTGGAGTTGGGAAAACTAATTTCACTGTAAATTTAGCCATATCTTTGGCAATATTAGGTTATAAAGTAGTTATAATAGATGGGGATCTAGGGCTAGCTAATGTAGATGTTATTTCTGGAACATATTTAAAATATACTATTTCAGATATGTTTTTAAAGGGAAAAAGTATATCTGAAATAATGGCTGAAGGACCAAGTGGAATTAAAATAATATCTGGAGGTTCTGGATTAAAAGAGTTAAATTTATTGAGTGGTGAAAATTTAGAGACATTTATAAAGGAAATAGAAAAAATTGAAAACCAATATGATTTTATAATAATAGATACTGGTGCTGGAATATCTCAAAATGTAATTAAGTTTTTACTATTAGCGGATGAGTTGGTTTTAGTAACTACTCCAGATCCTACTTCATTAATGGATGGATATGCTCTTTTAAAAGCAATAATTACCTGTGATTATATGGGGGATATTAAAATGTTCATAAATATGGTTGAAAGTAGGAAGGAGGCAGAAGAAGTTTATAATAAATTAAATATTGCATCTAACAGATTTTTAAAGAGAGATATTGAATTTTTAGGTTATTTGAATAAAAGTTTTATTGTTGGAAATGCAGTAAAAAATCAAAGGCCTTTTGTATTGGACAATCCTAATTGTTCTGTATCTAGAAAAATAAAAATAATTGCTTCAAGATTTACTAATATAAGTGAAAAGGAATTTAAAAAAATAAAAACCACAAGCTTCTCTCAAAGACTCCGAGAATTTTTCTTAGGAGAAGGTGGCTAGAACATATGGAATAAAATAAAGTTCTATTTAACACTGGTCATAGGATAGAAATATTGAAAACTAGAAATGAGTAAGAAATTAGCTATTCTGGCCAAGTGTTAGATATATTAGATGATGATATATCTAATTATTAGACCTATTAAAAAGGGTTCTAAAATACCATTATATAGTGGGGATATAATTAAAATTGCTTGCATGCAGGAAAACAAAAGAAAATATATGTTTGGAGCAAAAATAACTGATAGAAAACATAAAGGTATCTATTGAAAAAGAGAGGATTTTAAGAGAAAAAGGAATGATATAAGTGATAAAGGTATTAGTTGTAGATGATTCAGCTCTTATAAGAAAAATAGTTATAGATATATTAGAAGAAGATCAAGAAATTAAAGTTGTAGGAACTGCTAGAAATGGAAAAGATGCAATAGAAAAAATTTTATCCCTTAAACCAGATGTAATAACATTAGATATTGAAATGCCTATAATGGATGGAATATCCACATTAAAGGAAATTGTAAGAAACCATAAAATACCTGTAGTCATGTTAAGTAGTTTAACGGTTAAAGGGGCTGATTTAACTCTTAAAGCATTAGATATTGGAGCAGTTGATTTTGTGACAAAACCTAAAAATATTTTTAGTATAGGAAGTATTTCTGAAAAAAATAAATTAATTAGAAAAGTTAAAATAGCTTCTAAAATTAGGATAGATGAGAAACAAAGGACTTTTGAGCAGATTAAGTTATTTGAAGAAGATGAAAATAAAGGAAAATATAATACTGATAATCCTTATGATAATATTATTGCAATTGCTACTTCTACAGGAGGACCTAAGGCTTTACAGGAAGTTATACCTAAATTACCTTACAATATTAATGGAACTATAGTAGTTGTCCAACATATGCCTGCTGGTTTTACTAAATCATTAGCTATTAGATTGAATTCTATTTCTCAAATAAAAGTAAAAGAAGGTGAAGATAGTGAAAAACTAAAAAGAGGATATTGTTATATTGCTCCTGGAGATTTTCATATGAATATATATCAACAGGGAAATGAGTTTTTTATTAAATTAAATAAAGAAGAGCCTATATCTGGATTAAGACCTTCAGCAGATATACTAATGAATTCAGTTTCAAAACTTAATGGAATAAATAAAATAGGAATAGTTTTAACTGGAATGGGTTCAGATGGAAGTAAGGGTATTAGTCAAATTAAAAACAAAGGTGGCTATACTATGGCACAAGATGAGAAGACATCTATAGTATTTGGTATGCCTAGGTCTGCAATAGATACGGGAAATATAGACTTAGTATTGCCATTAGATAAATTTGGAAATGAAATTATTAAAAGAGCGGGGGTGCAGTAATGGATTTAGATATTAATCAATATTTAAATATATTTGTGGAAGAATCTAAAGAACATTTACAGGATATGAATGATATTCTATTAAGTTTGGAAAAAGATACAGAGAATGAGAAATTACTAAATGAGATTTTTAGAATATCCCATACATTGAAAGGTATGGCTGGTACTATGGGATTTAATAATATGGCAAATTTAACTCATGACATGGAAGATGTATTACAGGCGATTAGAAGTGATGAGATTAGTATAAATACAAATATAGTAGATATATTGTTTAAATGTCTTGATGCATTAGAGATTTCTGTAGATTATGTAAGTGAAAATGAAGAAGAAGATGACAATGAACATTTAGAACTAATAGAAGAATTGAAGAAAATACTTAATAAAGATGAAGAATTAAAGGACGAAGAAAAAAAGTATAAAAAACCAAAGAAATATGATCAATATATTGCAAATGCAGTCAAAGAAGCTAGGGAAAAGGGTTTAAATCCTTATGATATATCTATAAAATTAAATGACGATTGTATGTTAAAGTCTGCCAGAGCTTTCATCATATTTAATACTGTAGAAAATTTTTCTGAAATAATATATTCAAATCCTAGTGTTGAAGACATTGAAGATGAAAAATTTGAATTGGAATTTTCCTTAGTTATTATAACAAAATATGAGAAAAATAAGGTAAAAGAAGAAATATTAAATATATCTGAAATAGATGAGGTTAATGTAGAAGATATTGAAATAAGTAAAGATAATAAGAAAAATATTAAAAAGAAAAAAGATAAAAAAAATGTAAAAAAACCTACTACTAATAATGGGAAAAAAGCAAATAGAGTTGGCAAAACAGTTAGAGTGGATATTGATAGATTAGATACTTTAATGAATTTAGTAAGTGAATTAATAATAATAAAAACTAGAATGGAAGATATGAGTGGAACAACTAGCAAGGAAGATATGAATGAAGCAATAGAGTATTTGGAAAGGATTACTACAAATCTTCATGATGCAGTAATGAAAGTTAGAATGGTACCTATTGAAAGGGTATTTAATAGATTTCCAAGGATGGTGAGAGATTTATCTAAGGAATTAAATAAAGAAATAAACTTGGAAATGTCAGGAGAAGAAACAGAAGTTGATAGAACTGTTATTGATGAAATTGGAGATCCGTTAATCCATCTTATAAGAAACTCTATAGATCATGGAATAGAGCATCCAGATGAAAGAACTGAAATAGGAAAGGACAGAGCGGGTACTGTAAAGTTAAAAGCTTATCCTGATGGAAATAATGTAGTTGTTGAAGTGGAAGATGATGGAGGAGGAATAGATGAAGAGATAATAAAGAAAAAAGCTATAGAAAAAGAATTAATAACTGAGGCTGAGGCAGAAAAATTAAATAAAAATGAATTAATACAATTATTATTTAAAGCTGGATTCAGTACATCAGATACAGTATCAGATGTTTCAGGAAGAGGAGTTGGATTAGATGTAGTAAAGAGTAAGATTGAGGCTATAAATGGATCTATAGAAATTGAAACCAATAAAGGAAAGGGAACTTGCTTTATAATAAGAATACCTTTAACTTTAGCTATTATACAAGCTCTATTAGTGAAACTTGGTAAAGAAATATATGCTATTCCATTAAGTTCAATTTCAGAAATAACTAGTATAGATAGAGAGAAAATTAGAAAAATTCAAGATGAGGAAATTATACTATATAGAGATAAAACATTGCCTATTGTTAGATTAAACCGTTTGATGGGAATAAAAGAAAGTGAAATGGACGAATTAACAGTAGTAGTTGTAAAAAAAGGAGATAGACAAGCAGGCTTAATTGTAAATGATTTAATAGGCCAACAGGAAATAGTAATTAAGCCTTTGGGAAGATTTTTATCCAATATAAAATATTTGGCAGGTGCTACTATACTTGGCAATGGAAAGATTTCTTTAATATTAGATGTAAATACATTATTTTAGGAAGGAGAAGCTAAATGGTTTTGAATACTGAGAATAAGGACTTAGAAAATAAATACGTGTTATTTAAATTAGATAACGAATACTTTGGTTTAGGTATAAATAATGTTCTTTCTATTGAAAAGTTCCAAGATTGTACTAGGGTTCCTAATGCTCCTGTATATATTGTAGGAGTAGTTAATTTAAGAGGAGAAGTTATTCCAGTTGTAGATTTAAGGAAAAAATTAAATTTAGAATTTAAGGAAAATGATAAGGATACAAGAATAATTATTGTAAAGTCTAAGGAAGTAGTAGTAGGACTTGTAGTTGACTTATCTTCAGAGGTCTTAGAAATTGATAATAAAAACATAGACAAGCCACCAGCTACGGAAAATAAAAAGATGAGAGAGTATATAAAGGGTATAGGAAAGGATAATGAGAGATTAATTATATTATTGGATTTGGATAGGCTTTTAGATCTGGATTAGATGGGGTGTTAATATGGCATTAAATACCAATGATATCAATGATATTAAGATTGATGTATTGAAAGAGCTGGGAAATATAGGTTCTGGCAATGCAGCAACTGCTTTGGCAACTATGATATCTAAAAAAGTAGATATGGATGTTCCGAAAGTTAAAATATTAGATTTTAAAGAAGTTCCTAATATTCTTGGAGGAGAAGAAGCTCCTGTAGTAGGAATTTATTTTGAAATGACTGGAGAAATAGTAGGAAATATAATGTTTGTTCTAGATTTGAAATCCGCAAAAAATTTAACTAATATTTTGTTGGATAGAGAAAATAAAACCTTAAATTTGGATGAAATGGATATTTCAGCTTTATCTGAACTAGGTAATATTTTAGCTTCATCATATATAAGTTCACTAAGTACTCTAACTGGTTTAAATGTAGCTATATCTATTCCATCTTTGGCTACAGATATGGCTGGAGCTATTTTGAGTGTCCCTGCCATTCAATATGGATATATTGCGGACTATGTGCTTCTTATTGAAACCTATTTTCAAGAGGGAAATAATAAAGTAACTGGAAATTTATTTATGATTCCTGAAATAGATTCGTTTGAAAAATTATTAAAAAGTTTAGGAGTATGTTGAAATGGATGCTATAAAAGTAGGTATGGCAGATTTGAAAGCTATAGAATCACCAGGAATATTAACTACATTGGGGCTTGGTTCCTGTGTAGGAATAACTTTGTTTGATAAAAAATCTAATATTGCAGGGCTAGCACATATAATGCTACCCTCTAGTAAAGAAATAAAAAACAATAGCAATAAGGCTAAATTTGCTGATACGGGAATTGAACTTTTAGTAGAAAAAATGCTCTTAATAGGAGCAAATAAAAATTTTTTAGTAGCTAAAATTGCAGGAGGTGCACAAATGTTTTCTTTTAATTCCAAGAGTAATATTTTAAAAATTGGAGAAAGAAATGTGATAGCTACAAAAGAAAAATTAAAGGAACTAAAAATTCCTGTTGTTAGCGAAGATACTGGTGGTAACTATGGAAGAACTATAGAATTAAATGCAGAAGATGGTTCTTTATTAGTTAAAACGATAGGACATGGTATAAAAATCATCTAGTTTTTCCTAGTAGGAGGTATACCTATGGTTATTGGAGAATTATGGAAAGAGTATGAAGAAACTAATGACAAAAAAGTGAAAGAGAAATTAATTATTGAATACATTCCCTTAGTAAAAATTGTAGCTGGAAGGATGTATAATTTCTATGGTAGTAAAGTTGATTTTGAAGATTTGATAGGTTATGGTATTTTAGGCCTAATAGATAGCATAGAAAGATTTGATCTAAGCAAGAATATTAAATTTGAAACCTATGCTCAAATTCGGATAAGAGGGACAATAATTGATAATGTAAGAAAATTGGATTGGATACCGAGATCTTTAAGAAAAAAATCAAAAGATGTGCAGAGGGCAATGATGGAGCTAGAAAATAAATTAGGATATTCTCCATCAAATGCTGAATTAGCAAAACATATGAATATGAGCATAGAGGAAATAGAAGAATTGTTAGCAGATATTTCTACTTTTAATGTAATTTCTCTAGAAGATACTTTAAAAGCAAATAATGAAGGGGTAATTGATGTGAAAAGCAGAGAAGATACTCCAGAAGATATTATAGAAAAAAAGGAAATAAAAGAAATATTAATAAAGGCCATAGAAAATTTACCTAATAAAGAGCAGTTAGTAATTTCGCTTTACTATTATGATGAATTAACTTATAAAGAGATTGGATATATTTTAGAATTATCCGAGTCAAGAATTTCACAGATACATAGTAAGTCAATATTAAAAATTAAAAATTATTTAATAAGAAAAGGGATAAAATCCAATTAAGCTGGAGGGGGATTTTAGTGAAATATGGTTTTGAAGAAAAAATATTTGTGGAAGTGAGTAGAAATGGCTTAGAAGGATATTTAACATTAATTTCTGACGATAAAGATTTAAATTTTGATTTTAATAATACTATATCTATTATTAAAGAAAAAATAAAATTAGGACTAAAAAGTGACATAATAAAAGATATGATAGATAATAAAATATACAAGGAGAGAGTTTGTATTGCAGAAGGAGTTTATCCAATAAACGAAAAAGATGGTTATGTTAAATATTATTTTGATAAAAATAAAAAACTGATGCCTAAAATAAATGAAGATGGCACTGTAGACTACAGAGAGCTGGATTTAGTTAATAATGTTAGTGAAGGAGATATATTAGCTAAAATAATATTACCTTCTGGAGGAAAAGAAGGATTAAAGGTTACAGGAGAAAAAATTCCTTATAGACAAGGGAAAACTCCATTTTTTAAATGTGGAAAAAATGTTAAGACAGCTGGAAAAGGACTTTATTTAGTTTCAACTCATGATGGTCAAGTAAAGCTAGTAGATAATAAATTAAATGTTTTAGAAGTTTTAGAGGTTTCTTCTGTTGACAATTCTACTGGAAATATAGATTTTAATGGTTCAATAATAGTTAAAGGCAATGTAATAAATGGATTTAAAGTAAAGGCTGATGGAGATATTGAAATTTTAGGTGTAGTTGAAGGTGCTGATATAGAGTGTACTGGTGATATTTCAGTTAGACAAGGTATACAGGGATGCAATAGTGGTGAAATATCTAGTATGGGAAATATAGTAACAAAGTTTATAGAAAATTCTAATATATTTTGTAAGAGAAATTTAGTGGCAGAGGCAATAATGCATAGTGAAGTAATTTGTAATAATTCAGTAGATATAATTGGGAAAAGAGGTCTATTAGTAGGAGGAATATGCAGAGCAAGAAAAGAAATAAGGGCTAAAACAGTAGGTTCTAGGATGGCAACTTCAACTATTCTAGAAGTAGGGGTTGAGCCAGAATATAAAATTAAAAGTAATAATTTAGCAGAAGAGATTTCCACAACTAAGTCTAATATAAGTAAAGTTGAGAAATCTTTATTTACATTAGAAAAACTAGTTAATTCTAATAAAATAAATGAAGAAAAAAAGCAGCTATATAAGAAATTGGAAAACACTAGAAGGGTCTTAGAAATGAAACTAAATAAAATAAATAAAGAATATACTGCTGTAAAATCTATGATGAAAGATATATCTGAAGGATGTATAAAAGTTGAAGGAACTGTATATCCGGGAGTTAAGATTGTAATAGGGGATAGTACAATGTTTGTTAGGGAAGAATTAAAGAATTGTACATTTTATAAGGAGGAAGGTGAAATAAAAATCGCTCCTTATTAAGGGGATGGTGGAAAAAATGACAATTAGACCTGTAGATTATACTACTTTAGTGTCAAAGACTCAAGAGCTATCTCAAGTTAAACAAATAGAAAATAAAAGAAATGAAATTCAAATGCAACAAGACTTTGTTTATAAACAAGATAAGATTAAAAAGGATCTAAATAGGGTTAGAGATTCAGAAAAAAGCAGAATGTTAAATATAAATGATAAGGAGAAAAAGAAAAAACACAATGATTCGAGAAAAGAGAAGAAAAAGAATAAAAAAGATAAGAAAAAATCTTATATAGGAAATGAAATAGATATTAAAATATGATAAGGAGTTATTATGATATATATAGTTTTATTATTTATAGGAATAATACTAGTTATAATTTCTTTTATATATATTTTAAAAATAGAAAAAGAAAAAGACGAAAAGTATAATTATATTGAAGAAATGTATTTAGAGATTAAAAAATATAATAATAAGTCCATGGAGATAATGGAAGAATTTGAGGAATTAGTGGATTTATCTATATCTAATATAGAAAATACATTAGAAGATAAAAATAAAGAAAAGCAATCTATATCAAATAAAAAAAATAATTTATTTGAAAGCAAAAATTATTTAACAGAAAAGAGTCAAATAGATAAAATATTAGAATTAAAAAAAATAGGATTAACCAATGAAGAAATAGCAAAAAAGCTAAATAAAGGAATAAGGGAAATCGATATAATTCTAAAGGTTAATACAAATAATACAAAAATATAATAAGACAATAAATATATGTTGAATAATTAAAAACTCTATGTTATACTACTAGAGTGATTACACACATTCTCTGATTTTTAAAGCAGTGCCGAATAAGGTCCTTTAAAGAAATGAAGGGAATGGAGGAATAAAACTAGGAGGTGAAATTATATGTCAGTTGTTACTATGAAAGGTCTTTTAGAAGCTGGTGTTCATTTTGGACATCAAACTAGAAGATGGAATCCTAAAATGGCAGAATATATATTCACAGAAAGAAATGGAATATATATTATTGATCTACAAAAAACAGTTAGTAAAGTAGAAGAAGCTTATGAATTTATTAAAGAAGTATCTGAAGATGGTGGAAAAATACTATTTGTAGGAACAAAGAAACAAGCTCAAGAAGCTATTGAAGCTGAAGCTAAAAGATGTGGTATGTATTATGTAAATCAAAGATGGTTAGGTGGAATGTTGACTAACTATAAAACCATAAAAAAGAGAATTGATAGGCTTAGCGAGTTAAAAGAAATGGAAGAAGAAGGTATTTTTGAAGTGCTGCCTAAAAAAGAAGTAATGCAACTTAAACATGAAGCTGAAA
Source organism: Anaerosalibacter massiliensis (assembly GCF_024623155.1). Lineage (NCBI taxonomy): Bacteria > Bacillati > Bacillota > Tissierellia > Tissierellales > Sporanaerobacteraceae > Anaerosalibacter > Anaerosalibacter massiliensis. The sequence continues at coordinate 221,296 of NZ_JANJZL010000001.1, read as the reverse complement.
GATTAGAAAAATTCCTAGGCGGAATTCAAGACATGGGTGGTCTTCCAGATGTATTATTTGTTGTAGATCCAAGAAAGGAAAGAATTGCAGTAAATGAAGCAAAGATTTTAGGTATACCTGTTGTGGCAATAGTTGATACTAACTGTGATCCTGATGAAATAGATTATGTGATTCCAGGAAATGATGATGCTATCAGAGCTGTAAAATTGCTTACAGGAACTATGGCAGATGCAGTAATTGAAGGTAGACAAGGAGAACAAATAGAAGAAACTGAAGAGTAAATACTAAATGGTAAGGGTCATATAAGGGAGTTTTCCCTTACTACTCTTACCTTTTTAATTAATAAGATGAGGAGGTATAATATGGCTGTATCAGCGGCATTAGTAAAAGAATTAAGAGAGAGAACAGGTGTAGGCATGATGGACTGCAAAAAAGCCTTAGAAGAAACTGGTGGAGATATAGATAAATCAATAGAACTATTAAGAGAAAAAGGTCTATCAAAAGCTGCTAAAAAAGCTAGTAGAATAGCTGCAGAAGGTCTAGTTGATTCATATATACACAATGGTAGAATTGGAGTTTTAATAGAAGTGAATACAGAAACAGATTTTGTAGCCAAAAATAAAGATTTCCAAGATTTTGTTCATGATATGGCAATGCAAGTTGCAGCAGCAAATCCAAAATATATTTCAAAAGAAGATGTACCAGAAGAAGAAGTTCAAAAAGAAAGAGAAATACTAATTCATCAAGTTGTAAATGAAGGCAAGCCAGAACATGTTGCAGAAAAAATAGTAGAAGGAAGACTTGGTAAATTTTATGAAAGAATTTGTTTATTAGAGCAAGCTTTTATTAAAGATCCAAATGTTAAGGTTAAGGATCTTCTAAATGAAAAAATAACAACTATTGGAGAAAATATTAAAATAAGAAGATTTGCAAGATTTGAAGTTGGAGAGGGTTTAGAAAAAAGAGAAGAAGATTTTGCTGAAGAAGTTGCAAAACAAATGAATAATTAATTTAAATGGAGAACATTATAGTGTTCTCCATTTAAATAAAATCGATATATGAGAAGGAAAAGTGATTTAAATGTAGAAATATATAGAATAGGGAGTGTTACCATGACTAAAGCAAAATATAAAAGGATAGTTTTAAAATTAAGTGGAGAAGCATTATCAGGAGAAAAGGGCTTTGGTATCGATGAAAACACAATTACAAGGATTTCTAATGAGATTAAAAAATTAAATGACATAGGTGTAGAGGTTGCTATAGTAGTAGGAGGAGGCAATTTCTGGAGAGGAAGAAGTAGTAAAGGAATGGACCGAACTACGTCTGATTATATGGGTATGTTAGGTACTGTTATAAATGCATTGGCATTGCAAGATGCATTAGAAGAGATAGGAGTTATAACAAGAGTTCAAACTGCTATAGAGATGAGACAGATTGCAGAACCTTATATTAGAAGAAGAGCTATAAGACATTTGGAAAAGGGCAGGGTAGTTATATTTGCGGCCGGTTCAGGAAACCCATATTTTACAACTGATACTGCAGCAGCTTTAAGAGCAGCAGAAATCGAAGCTAATGTAATGTTACTTGCAAAAAAAGGTGTTGATGGAGTATATGATTCTGATCCTAAATTGAATATATCTGCTAAAAAATTTGATAATTTAAAATACATAGATGTATTAAACCTAGGACTAGGAGTAATGGACTCTACGGCTACATCTCTATGTATGGATAATAAAATTCCTCTAATTGTATTTGGTATTGATAGCCCAGATAACATTATAGATGTTGTTTTAGGTAAAAAAATTGGTACAGTGATAAAGGAGGATTAAATATATGTATTTGGATGTTCATAAAGAAGCTGAAGACAAAATGAAAAAGACTGTTAATGTATACAAAGATGAATTATTAGGTATTAGAGCTGGAAGGGCAAATCCTGCATTATTGGATAAAATAAATGTGGATTATTATGGGGTGTTAACTCCATTAAATCAACTAGCAAGTATTTCAACTCCTGAACCAAGGCTTTTAGTTATACAACCTTGGGATGCTAATACTATTCCTCAAATTGAAAAATCAATATTGACCTCTGATTTAGGATTAAACCCTTCCAATGATGGAAAATTAATTAGACTCCCTATTCCACAATTAACAGAAGAAAGAAGGAAAGATTTAGTAAAGCTTGTAGGTAAAAATGCAGAAGAAGCAAAAATTGCTATCAGAAATACTAGAAGAGAATTAAATGATAAATTAAAGAAGATGGAAAAAAATAAAGATATAAGTGAAGATGAAAAAAAACAAGCAGAAAATGAAGCTCAAAATATTACTGATAAATATATAGAGGAAATAGATAAATTGACTGAAAAAAAAGAGCAAGAGTTAATGGAAGTCTAATAAAGTATTTAAAAGTTCACAAACCCCCCTTCCATATTGGAGGGGGGTTTGCAAGTCTAGAAGCTTTCGGAGGTAATAAATATGAAAAATAGACAAAGAATAATTAAAGATTTGAAAGAACAAATTGATGAAAATAATTTACCTAAACATATAGCTATTATTATGGACGGAAATGGAAGATGGGCGAAAAAAAGATTTTTGCCAAGAACAGCTGGGCATAAGGAAGGCATGGAAAGAGTTAAAGAGATTGTTGAAGTGTCTGCAAGATTAGGAATAAAACATCTATCTCTATATGCTTTTTCTACTGAAAATTGGAAAAGACCAGAACAAGAAATAGATGGGCTTATGAAATTATTAGTTCAGTATTTAAGATCAGAAATTGAAAGATTGCATAAAAATAATATAAAAATTAAGGCTCTGGGGGATATATCTAAATTACCATCTTTACAAAGAAAAGAAGTGGAAGATGCCATGGAAAAAACTAAGAACAATAGTAGGATGATTTTAAACATTGGATTAAACTATGGTGGAAGAGATGAAATAATTGTAGCTACAAAAAATATTTTAAAAGATATAAAAATGGGTAAAATGAATATAGAAGATTTAGATGCTAATACTTTTGAAAAATATCTTTATACTAAAAAACAACCAGACCCAGATTTATTAATAAGACCTAGTGGAGAATTAAGAATAAGTAATTTTTTATTATATCAAATAGCATATACAGAGTTTTGGTTTTCTAATATTTATTGGCCTGATTTTAGAGAGGAACATTTCTATCAAGCTATCATAGATTATCAAAAAAGAGATAGAAGATATGGAGGAATTTAAGTGAAAGAGTTAATCATTAGAAGCATAAGTGGGCTAATTGGAATCATATTATTAGTATTAATAGCATCAAAAGGTGGTCTAATACTAAATATTGGTATTATGCTTGTATCTTTTGTTGGAGTATATGAGTTTTACAATGCTACAAATATGAAAGGATTCAATCCTATAAAAACTCTAGGCTATATTTTTTCTATTGGTCTATTTATAAATAATATTAAATCCCAGTGGTTAAGCTTAAATTTCCTTATTTTTATTATCTTAATAGCAATATTAATTTTGTTAATATTGAAAAAAAATTTTAGTATACAAGACGTAGGAATAACATTATTAGGACTTTTATATATTCCTTTTTTAATATTTCACATAACTTATTTGGATAAGAGCATATATATATGGTTTATATTCATTATCGCTTGGGGAACTGATACATTTGCATATATAGCAGGAAATTTATTTGGAAAGAAAAAGCTTTGTCCTAATTTAAGTCCTAATAAAACAGTTGAAGGTTCTATAGGTGGAATCATAGGTAGTGTCTTATTGATTGTAATTTTTTCAAAATATTTTAATTTAGCTTCTTTACGGGGAAATATATTATTGTCAATTATAGCATCTATTATGGCACAAATTGGTGATTTAACAGCTTCAAAGATAAAAAGGATTACTGGCATTAAAGATTTTGGATATATAATACCAGGTCATGGAGGTGTATTAGATAGATTTGATAGTATACTTTTTACAGCTCCAGTAGTATATTATTTTGTAAAGTATTTTATATTTTAAAAAAGGATAGGTGGTGTATCAATTGATTACAGCATTAGCGGCAGTATTTGTATTCATGATGGTAATAATGTTTCATGAGTTTGGACATTTTATTACAGCAAAAATGGTAGGGATAAAAGTACATGAATTTGCTATAGGTATGGGACCTAGAATATTTCATAAAACAAAAGGTGAAACAGAGTATTCTATAAGGGCCTTACCTATAGGCGGATATGTAAAAATGGAAGGTGAAGATGAATCTTCTGATGATCCAAATAGTTTTAATAAAAAGCCAATAGGTTCTAGAATTTTGGTGGTAGTTGCAGGAGCTATTATGAATTTCATTTTAGCTATAATTGTATTTGGGATTATTTCTTATGTAATGGGTATGCCTACTACTGTAATAGATGAAGTAATAGTAGATACACCAGCATATAAGGCAGGTTTAGAACCTGGGGATAAAATTATAAATGTAAATAATAAAGAAATAAATAGCTGGAATAATGTGATAAAAGAAATAAATAATGTGGAACCTAAAAAAGATATAGAAATTATTGTATTAAGAGGTTCGGAAAAAAAGAGCTTTACATTAAAACCAAAGTTTGATAAAGAAACTGGAAGATATCTCATCGGCATAACTACCAAAACTAATAAGAGTTTTACTTCTGCAGTAAAAGGTGGAGTAGAAAAAACAGGTGAAATACTAGGTGCTATGTTTGAGTTCTTTAGAATGCTTGTTACTGGTGAAATTAAAAAGGGAAGTTTGTCTGGACCAGTAGGAGTTATTTATACTGTAGGTCAGGCAGCTAAGTATGGATTTATGAATATTCTATACATAACTGGGCTTATAAGTGTAAATCTAGGTTTTTTCAACCTTTTACCAATTCCAGCTTTAGATGGAGGCAGAATATTATTTATGCTAATTGAGTTATTTAGAGGTGAGCCTCTGGATCCAGAAAAAGAAGGCTTTATACATTTTGTAGGATTTGTTTTACTTATAATATTAATGATTTATGTTACCTATTCTGATATAGTTAAATTTTTTGGATAGTTTTAATGTTAATTGTTAAGAGGGTGAGAAAATGAATAGAAGAAAAACTAATATTTTAAAAGTTGGTAATGTCTATATTGGTGGAGATAGTCAAATATCTATTCAGTCTATGACAAATACAGATACTAGAGACGTAGAATCTACAATTAATCAAATTATAGAACTTGAAAAGGCAAAATGTGATATTGTAAGAATAGCTATTCCTGATATGGAAGCAGCAAAGGCAATCACCAAGATAAAAAAGAAAACCAATATTCCAATTATTGGAGATATACAGTTTGATTATAGATTAGCTATAGAATCCGTTAAAAATGGTATTGATGGTTTAAGAATAAACCCAGGGAATATTGGTTCTAAGACTAGAGTAAAAGAAGTTGTAAAATCATGTCAAGAAAAGAATATACCTATTAGAATTGGAGTTAACTCTGGTTCTATAAGCAAAAAAGCTTTAGAAAAATACGGCGGTGTTAATGAAGATTCTATAGTGTATAGTGCTTTAGAACATATACGAATTTTAGAAGATATGAATTATACAAATATAAAAATATCTTTAAAGGCTACTGATGTACCTTTGACAATTAAATCCTATTTAAAGATGGCTGAATATGTAGACTATCCATTTCACTTAGGTATTACAGAGGCTGGCCCTGTATGGAATGGAACTGTAAAATCTTCTGTAGGTATAGGAGCACTGTTGGCAATGGGAGTTGGAGATACTATAAGAGTATCATTAACAGGCAATCCAGTAGAAGAAGTTAGAGTAGGAAAAGAGATATTGAAGTCTTTAGATTTGCTGGAAGATGGAGTCCAGATAATATCTTGTCCTACTTGTGGAAGAACTCAAATAAATTTATTTAAATTAGTTAAAGAGGCACAAGATAAACTTGAAAATATAGATAAACTTATTAAGGTGGCTATTATGGGCTGCCCAGTAAATGGGCCTGGTGAAGCTAAGGAAGCAGATATTGGAATAGCTGGTGGTAAAGGTTATGGACTAATTTTCAAAAAAGGAAAAATAGTAAAAAAGGTTAGTGAAGAAAAATTGTTGGACGAGCTAATAAAAGAAATCAAAACTATTTAATTATCTAGTTATATAAATAAATTATAGTAACCAGGGAAATATATAATATTATGAAGATTTTAGATACAAATTAGATTAGCTTTCATCAATGAATATTGAAATCTTTCAAAAGTATTAATTAAGGGGGCTTCTTTTTAACATATGAATAATCAAAATAGATTAGATAGTATATTGACAAAGAATAAGCTTCATTTAAATTTAGAAAATTTAAATGAAGCTTATATAACCGAAGTTTTATTAGATGTAAAAGACAAAAGCATTTTTTTAAAATTAATGTCTCAAAAATTAGTTAAAGAGAAAGAAATAAATATTTTAAAAGAATATTTAAATAAAAAATTTCATGATTTTAATGAAGTATATATTCATATTAGTTATAGTATTAAAGAAAGTGATTTCCAGTATATATTAGAAGACTATTGGTCTAATATTGTTTATTTAATAAGAAAAAAAGTACCCTCTAGCAATGCATGGATAAATGATATAAGATGGCAAATAATAGAAAACACACTTATATTGACTTCTGAAAATGGAATATCTCTATATACTTTAAAGAAAAATGGGATAGAAAAAGAAATAGAAAAAAAGATATACAACGAGTTTAATATTAAAATTAAAGTTAGTATAGATTCTAATAATATAAAAAATGATGTAAATAAAGAAGATTTTTTTGTTCAAAAGAAAGAAGAAGAAAAAAATTTATCTAAGAATGTTTTAGAATCAACAAATTATGAACAGAATGGAAAAGAATCGACTAGAAAACAATTTGAACAAGACTATTTATATAAATATGGTGGAAAAACTGGTGATGACATATTAGATATAAAAAATATAAATGTAAATTCTGGTGTTGTGACTTTAGAAGGAAAAATATTTGATACAGAATCTAGAGAAATTAGAGGTGGGAAAACTTTATATATTTTCAATATTACTGATTTCACAAATTCTATTACAGTAAAAGCTTTTTTAAAAAAGAAGGATAAAGATGAATTTGAATATTATGTAAAAGAAGGGAAATATGTTAGGGTTAGAGGAGAAGTAGTATATGATAATTATTCAAGAAGTACTGTTTTAATGCTAAGAAGTTTAAATATAATAGAAAGGCCTAGAAGAGAGGATAATTCAAGTAAGAAAAGAGTAGAACTTCATTTACATACTCAAATGAGTGCTATGGACGGTTTGACTAAGTTTTCTGAGCTGGCTAAGCAAGCCAAGGATTGGGGGCACAATGCCATTGCTATTACAGATCATGGGGTAGTCCAAGGCTTTCCAGAAGGAATGGAAGCTAGTAAAAAATATGATTTAAAAATTATATATGGAGTTGAAGGCTATCTTGTTAATGATATTGGTTCTATAGTTAGAAATTATAAAAATGAAGATATAGATTGTGAATATGTAGTATTTGATATAGAGACTACAGGATTTTCCCCAATAAATGATAAGGTTACAGAAATAGGTGCAGTTAAGATAAAGGGTGGAAAAGTAATTGATAGATTTAGTCAATTAATAAATCCTGAAAGGCCTATACCAGAAAAAATAATAAAGTTGACTGGAATAACTGATGAAATGGTTAGTAATCAACCTACTATAGAGAAAGTACTTCCTGAATTTTATAAATTCATTGAAGGAACTGTTTTAGTTGCGCATAATGCCTCTTTTGATGTAGGATTTATGAGAGAAAACTATTCTCGTATAGATATGGAAATAAAAAACCCAGTTTTAGATACTTTAGAATTAACACGAAGTCTATTTCCACAATTGAAAAGTCATAGGCTTAACACTGTAGCTAAGTATTTAAATGTAAGCTTAGAAAATCACCATAGAGCAGTAGATGATGCTGAAGCTACTGCTGATATCTTTTTGAAATGTTTAGAGATTTTAGATAGAAAAGGAATTACTAAATTATATGAAATTAATACTAAATTGCAGGATACTAAAAATGCTTACAAAGGTCAGACATATCATATAATTATATTAGTAAAAAATTATACAGGATTAAAAAATCTTTATAAAATAATTTCTGAGTCTCATTTAAATTATTTTTATAGAAAACCCAGAATACCTAAATCTTTATTAACAAAATATAGAGAAGGACTTATATTGGGAAGTGCTTGTGAAGCAGGAGAACTTTACAAAAGTATATTAAATAGAAGTGATAATAATCAAATTAGAGATATTGTTAATTTCTATGATTATTTAGAAATACAACCTATAGGCAATAATCTGCATTTAGTGAGAAATGGTATGGTTAAGAATATAGAAGAACTGAAGGATATTAATAAAAAGATAGTTAGTCTAGGAGAAAAATATGAAAAACCTGTTGTTGCTACAGGAGATGTACATTTCTTAAAAAGAGAAGATGAAATCTATAGAAGAATATTAATGAATGGGCAAGGCTTTTCAGATGCAGATAATCAACCACCTCTTTATTTTAGGACTACAAATGAAATGTTGGAAGAATTTAATTATTTGGGAGAGGAAAAAGCAAATGAAGTAGTAATAGATAATACTAATTATATTGCTAATATATGTGAAGAAATAATTCCGATTCCAGATGGAACATTTCCACCAGAGATCGAAGGTGCAGAAGATCAATTAAAGTCTATTACTCACAATAGGGCTATGGAAATATACGGTAATCCGTTGCCTGATATAGTGAAGAAAAGATTGGACAAGGAATTAAACTCTATTATTAAAAATGGTTATGCTGTTATGTATATAATAGCACAAAAATTAGTGTGGAAATCTTTAGAAGATGGTTATTTAGTAGGTTCCAGAGGTTCTGTAGGTTCTTCTTTTGTTGCAACTATGAGTGGAATTACTGAAGTTAATCCATTAGTTCCTCATTATGTATGTCCAAAATGTCAATATAGTTATTTTTTTGAGGATGGTTCTGTAGGTTCAGGAATAGATTTGCCAGATAAGAAATGTCCAAAATGTAATACTGAACTTAAAAAAGATGGTCATGATATACCTTTTGAAGTTTTCTTAGGTTTCGAAGGAGATAAAGAACCAGATATAGATTTAAATTTTGCAGGAGAATATCAACCTATAGCCCATAGATATACGGAAGAATTATTTGGTGAAGGCTATGTATTTAGAGCAGGAACTATAGGTACTATTGCAGAAAAAACAGCTTATGGCTTTGTTAAAAAATATTTTGATGAAAAAGATGAATATGTGCACCCAGCAGAAATAAATAGACTAGTTAAAGGATTGACTGGAGTAAAGAGAACATCTGGACAGCATCCAGGAGGAGTCATGATAGTGCCAAAATATAAAGATATATATGACTTTACTCCGGTACAATATCCAGCAGATGATAAGAGTTCTGGAGTAATAACCACTCATTTTGATTATAATTCTATTAGTGGAAGGATATTAAAATTAGACATATTAGGACATGACGTTCCTACAATAATTAAAATGTTAGAAGATATAACAGGTGTTAAACCTGAAAGTATATCATTAGATGATAAGGAAACTATGAAATTATTTACTAGTACTGAATCATTAGGTATTACTAAAGATGATATAAATACAGATGTAGGAACATTGGGAATACCAGAGTTTGGTACTAGATTCGTAAGACAAATGCTTGTAGATACAAAACCAAACACCTTTTCAGAGCTAGTTCAAATTAGTGGACTTTCCCATGGAACGGATGTATGGCTGAATAATGCTCAATTAATAGTTAAAAATAAAATAGCCGAATTTAGTGATGTTATTTCTACTAGAGATGATATTATGTTATTTTTAATTTATGAAGGTTTAGATAAGAAAAGATCATTCAAGATTATGGAAAAGGTTAGAAAGGGCAAGGGACTAACTGAAGAAGATGAGAAGTATATGAGAGATATGAATATCCCTAATTGGTATATAGAATCTTGTAAGAAGATAAAGTATATGTTTCCAAAAGCACATGCTGTAGCTTATGTTATGATGTCTTTTAGAATTGCCTATTTTAAGGTATATTATCCAGAAGCTTTTTATGCAACTTATTTTACAACTAAAGCTAGTGATTTTGATGCAGATTTAATACTTGAGGGGATGTCTACAGTTAAAAACAAAATAGAAGAAATTGAATCATCTCAAGAAATAACTGCAAAAGAAAAAAATCTTTTGACTGTTCTTGAAGTGGCTCTTGAAATGTATTCAAGAGGATATAAGTTTGAAAGAGTTGATTTGTACAAATCTGATAGTGACAAATTTTTAATAGGAGATGAAGGAATTATTCCACCTTTAAAATGTTTACAAGGTGTTGGTCAAACTGCTGCAAAAAATATAGCTATTGAAAGAAAAGCAGGAGAGTTTATTTCCGTAGAAGATTTTATGAATAGAGCTAAGGTGGGTAAGACAGTAGTTGAAGCGTTAAAAAGGCATAAATGTCTTGTAGGAATGCCAGAGAGCAATCAGCTTGATTTATTTAATATTTGATTTTTTATCTGAAGATGTTATAATATTAGTGACAATACTTATGATACCTGATAAAGTAAAGAGTGGGAGTGCCCACTCTTTACTTTATTTAAACTAAAAACAATAAGTATAAATAAATATATTTATGAAAAAATAGGATTAAGCCTTATATTCATGTATCAATATTTAGTTAAAAAATATATACAAGTGATATAAGTAAATGAAAATCATGGAGGTGAAATTGTGAGAAAGAAAGATATAATTAGTTTAATATATAAAATTAGTGAATCTAAAATAAAAGAGTTTGGATATGAATTAGTTGATGTAGAGTTTGTTAAAGAGGGAAAGAATCATTTTTTAAGAGTATTTGTTGATAAACCTGGTGGTATAACAATAGACGATTGTCAAAATGTAAGTGAATTTATAAGCAATTCATTAGATGAACATGATCCTATTAATATTCCTTATTATTTAGAGGTTTCATCTCCAGGTCTTGATAGGCCATTTAAAACTGATAAGGATTTTAATAGGAATTTAGGAGAGATTGTGGAAGTTAGTCTATATAAGAATTTCAAGGAAAAGAAGAACTATATTGGGGAATTATTATCTTTTAATAAAGATATGATAAAAATAATTGATTCTGATTTAGGAGAAATTGAAATTCCTAGAGAGATTATATCTAAGATTAATTTAGCTGTTATATTTTGAGGGAGGTTTTGAAAAAAATGAAAGCCGAGTTTATACAGGCACTTGAGGAAATAGAGAAAGAAAAGGGCATATCTAAAGATACTATATTTGATGCTTTAGAATCTGCATTGATATCAGGATATAAGAAAAACTTTGGTTCTTCTCAAAATGTAGAAGTTGAAATAGATAAAAATACAGGTTCAGTAAAAGTATATGCAAATAAAACCGTAGTGGAGAATGTGTCTAATAAATTGTTAGAAATAGGTTTAGAAGAAGCACAAGAAATTGATAGCAAATATGAAATTGATGATATAGTTAAAATAGAAGTTACACCTAAGAACTTTGGAAGAATTGCAGCTCAAACCTCTAAACAAGTGGTAATGCAGAAGATAAAAGAAGCAGAGAGAGAAGTTGTATATGAAGAGTTTGTAAATAGGGAAAATGAAATAGTTACTGGAATGATACAAAGAATAAGTAAAAATATGGTTTATATAGATCTGGGTAAGACAGAGGGAGTTTTACCACCTTCAGAACAGATTGAAGGTGAAAGATATGAGCAAGGAGATAGAATAAAAGTTTATATTTTAGAGGTGAAAAAAACAACTAAGGGTCCACAAATAGTCCTTTCAAGATCCCATCCTGGTTTGGTAAAAAGACTTTTTGAATTAGAAGTTCCAGAAATTCATGATGGAGTAGTAGATGTTTATGCAATATCTAGAGAAGCTGGCTCTAGAACAAAAATTGCAGTTTATTCTAAAGATGACAATGTAGATCCAGTAGGAGCTTGCGTAGGATTTAAAGGAAGCAGAGTTAAGGCAATAGTTGAGGAGTTAAATGGAGAAAAGATAGATATAGTTATATGGAATAAAGATATGGAGAAATTTATTGCTAATAGTTTAAGCCCTTCACAAGTTTTAATGGTAGATGTAGATGAAAGAGAGAAATCAGCACTAGTTGTAGTTCCAGATTATCAATTGTCCTTGGCCATAGGTAAGGAGGGACAAAACGCCAGGCTTGCAGCAAAACTTACAAACTGGAAAATAGATATTAAAAGTGAGAGTCAATATGAAACAGAAATTAAAGAGTAGGGTGATTTAATTGAAAAAAAGAAAACTGCCTTTAAGAAAATGTATAGTTTGTGGTCAAAAAAGAATAAAAAAAGATCTAATAAGAGTAGTTAAAAATAAAGAAAAAGGTGTAATGGTAGACTCAACGGGTAGAATTAATGGAAGAGGAGCTTATATTTGCAATAATATAGATTGCTTAGATAATTTAGAAAAGAATAAAAAACTTTCTAAAATATTAGAAACTGAAATTCCAGAAGAAATATATAATGAGTTAGCATATATAATTTCTAAAAAAGATAATGAACATTAGATATAGAGTCACCTTTAAATAATTTGGGGGGTGTATAGTTTGACAAAAATTAGAGTATATGAATTAGCAAAGGAATTAAATATAACTAGTAAAGAGTTAATAAAAAGAATTTCTGATTTAGATTTGGATATAAATAGCCATATGAGTACTGTGGAAAAAGAAGAGGCAGAACTAATAAAAGAATTATTAGGGTCAGAAGTGGATTCAAATGAAAAAAATGTAAAGGAAGATGATAATATAGAAGATATTGAGGCAATAGAAATAGAGGAAAATATAGTAGTTAAAGACCTAGCAGAAAAACTAGATGTTACTCCTAGTGAAGTTATTACTAAACTTATACCATTGGGAATTATGGCAAATCAAAATCAAGCTATAGATTTTGATACTGCTAGTATTGTAGCTGAGGAATTTGGAGTTTCTATAAAGCCTATTGATATTGAAAAAGATAGTGAAGATATTGGAATCGATCTAGATTTTGAAGATGATTCAAAAGATTTAAAACCTAGACCACCTATAGTAACAGTTATGGGACATGTAGATCATGGAAAAACTTCCTTGTTAGATGCTATTAGAAAGACTGCTGTTACTGAGAGAGAAGCTGGTGGAATTACTCAACATATTGGAGCTTCTACCATAAGAATAGGTAAGGAAAAAATTGTGTTTTTAGATACTCCAGGGCATGAAGCTTTTACGACTATGAGAGCAAGAGGTGCACAGGTAACTGATATAGCTATTTTAGTAGTTGCTGCAGATGATGGAGTTATGCCTCAAACTGTTGAAGCAATAAACCATGCTAAAGCTGCAGAAGTACCTATAGTAGTTGCAATAAATAAAATAGATAAACCTACTGCAAATCCAGATAGAATAAAACAAGAGTTAGTAGAATATGGTTTAGTTTCAGAAGACTGGGGAGGAGACACTATATGTGTTCCAGTTTCAGCTCGAAATAATGAAGGAATTGACGAGTTATTAGAAATGGTACTATTAGTTGCAGAGATGCAAGAGTTGAAAGCAAACCCAGATAGAAAAGCTGTAGGGATAATAGTAGAAGCAGAATTAGATAAAGGAAAGGGACCAGTAGCTACTGCTTTAGTTCAGAAAGGTACTTTAAGAGTAGGAGACGTAGTAGTTTCAGGGACATCTCATGGAAGAGTAAGGGCTATGATAGATGATAAAGGAAAAAGAGTTAAAAAAGCTACTCCTTCCATACCAGTTATGATATTAGGCTTGTCTGAAGTGCCAGAAGCTGGTGAATATATATATGTAGTAGATAATGAGAAGAAAGCAAGACATTATACTGAAATAAGGAAAGAAAAAATAAGAGAAGAGCAGATGAAAGCTTCTCAGAAAGTTTCTCTTGATGATCTTTTTGAACAAATACAATCAGGTGAAGTTAAAGAATTAAATGTAATAATAAAAGCAGATGTAAAGGGATCTGTAGAGGCAGTAAAACAATCTTTAGCTAAGTTAGAAACTGAAGAAGTTAGGGTAAATATTATACATGGTGGCGTAGGTGGAATAACAGAAAGTGATGTTATGCTAGCTTCGGCTTCAAATGCTATCATAATAGGCTTTAATGTAAGACCAACTTTAACTGCCATAGATATATCTAAAAGAGAAAGCGTAGATATAAGAACTTATAGAGTTATATATGACGCTATAGAAGATATAGAGTCTGCAATGAGAGGACTATTAGATCCTGATATAGTAGAAGAAGCTATAGGAAGAGCAGAAATAAGAGCTACCTTTAAAGTACCTAATGTAGGAATGGTTGCTGGCATTTATGTCTTACAAGGGAAGATAACCAGAAGTTCTAAAGTAAGATTATTAAGAGAAGATGTAGTAATTTATGAAGGAGATATTTCATCTTTAAAACGTTTCAAGGATGATGTTAGAGAAGTTCAATCAGGTTATGAAGGTGGGTTAAGTCTTGAAAACTATAATGATATAAAAGAAGGGGATATTGTAGAAGCGTATATTTTAAAAGAGGTAAAGAGATAGGAGTGTATTCTTTATGAATAATAAAAGAATAAATAGAATTTCAGAAGAGGTAAAAAAAGCACTTTCGTATATAATATCTAATGATCTAAAGGATCCTAGAATATCTCCAATGACAAGTGTAACTCATGTAGATGTTACAGGGGATTTGAGATATGCCAAAGTTTATATTAGTGTATTAGGAAATGAAAGAGAAAAAGATAATACAATAAAAGGATTAGAAAGTGCTAAAGGATTTATAAGAAATGAAATAGGAGATAAAGTGGACTTACGATATATCCCAGAACCAATTTTTCAATTAGATGAATCTATTGAACGAGGTATATATATGTCAAAGCTTATAGATAAAGTAAATAAAAAGGATAAAAGAGGGAGTACAGATGAATAGAGAATTAAATCTGTTAATAGATGAGTTTATTGATTTAATTAAATCAAGTAATAATATTTACTTGGCTAGCCATGTTCAGCCAGATGGAGATAATATAGGATCTTTGCTGGCTTTAGGCAGGGCTCTTGAAAAAATGAATAAAGACATAAATATAGTAAAAGTTGATAGTATTCCAAAAAATTTTCAATTTTTACCTAATATGCATTTTTTTCAAGAGCCAAATATTGATGAAGACATAGATCTTTTTATTGCTTTAGATAGTGGTGATATGGAAAGATTGGGTGTAGCAAAAGAAATAGCTTTAAAATCAAAAAAAATAGTTAATATAGATCATCATATAACTAATAATAATTTTGGAGATTTAAATATTGTTTCCCCATTAGCTAGTTCTACTGGGGAGATAGTATACCATATTATAAAAGAAATGAATATAGATATAGATGAAGATATAGCTACATGTATTTATGTGGCCATAAGTACAGATACAGGAAGCTTTATGTATGATAGTACTACTATGGAAACTCACTTAATTGCAGCAGATTTATTAGATAAAAATATTGATTTAAATAAAATTATTGTAAATATATATCAAAGTAAGACTTTAGAAAAAACCAAACTTTTTATTAAATCATTAAACACTTTAAAAATATTTAAAAATGGAAAAATTGCTATAGTAAAAACAACTCAAAAAATGTTAAATGATTGTGGGGCAAGTATAGAAGACGCAGAAGGTTTAGTTTCTTTCATTAGGGATATTGAGGGAGTAGAAGTAGCCTGTATACTGAAAGAAATAGATAAAAAAGAGATAAAGATTAGCTTAAGATCTAAAAAGGAAGTTGATGTTTCCAAAATTAGTTTAAAATTTAATGGAGGAGGACATAAAAGAGCTGCAGGTTGTACAATATATGAAAATATAGATGATGCAAAAAAGATTATATTAAAAGAAATATATAATTATATTTAAGGTGATGTTATGGACGGTGTTTTTAATATTTTTAAACCTAAGGGTTTATCTTCTCATGATATCGTTAGAGAAGTTAGAAAAATATTGGGTATAAGAAAAGTAGGACATACAGGTACATTAGATCCAAATGCTAGTGGAGTATTGCCTATATGCGTAGGTAAAGCTACAAGAACTAGTGAATATCTATTAGACTCAAATAAAACATATATTGCTGAGCTTACATTAGGATATGAAACTGATACTCAAGATGAAGATGGAAAAGTTTTAAAACAATCTGATAAAATTGTATCTAAAACAGATATTATTAGAATCTTTGAGTTTTTTAAAGGGGAAGTATATCAACTTCCTCCTATGTACTCAGCTCTAAAATATAAGGGAAAAAAGCTATATGAGTTAGCTAGAGAAGGAATAGAAGTAGAAAGAAAAAAAAGAAAGGTATACATATATGATATGGACATATTAAATATAGAAAATAATAAGATATTATTTAGAGTTAAATGTTCTAGAGGAACATATGTAAGAACCTTATGTAATGATATAGGGAGAATGCTAGGCACCTATGGATATATGTCCTATTTAATGAGAGAAGAGGTTTATCCTTTTAATATAGAGGAAGCCATTAGTTTAGAAACTCTTTTTATTAAAAATGCAAATAAAGAGATTGAGGATATTTTAATACCTATGGACTATGGATTAAAATGCTTTAAGTCTTTTGATTTTCCACCATATCTTTGGAAAAAACTTTCTAATGGTGAAAAAATTAAATTAAATAATCTAGATATATTTAAAGATGTTGAAATAGAAGAAAATTTACGTATTTATTGTAAAGACACTTTTATAGGTATTGGAAAAATTACAAATAAAAATAAAGAATTAATTTTTAAAATGGATAAAGTATTATTATAAAGGTGATAAAATATGGAAATAGTAAATTATGAAAAAAATGAGATGGTTAAAGAAAAAACAGCTGTAGCCTTAGGCAATTTTGATGGGTTGCATATAGGTCATCAAAAGCTAATTAAAACAATGGTTAGTAAAGGACGAGAAAAAAAACTTAAAAGTTCAGTATTGCTTTTTAAAACACATACTAAGAGTATAATACGTGGAAATAAGAGGCCTAAATTGCTAACTTCTAATAATCAAAAGATCTCCTTATTAGAATCTATTGGGGTTGAAATGATCTATTCAATGAATTTTAATAAAGACATAATGCAACTTAGTCCAAGACAATTTGTAGAAGATATATTAGTAGATAAATTGAATGTTAAACTTGTAGTAGTAGGCTTTAACTATAGATTTGGACATAAGGCTCAGGGAGATAGTGCTTGTTTAAAGAAATTAGGAAAAGAGTTTGGTTTTGAAGTTATAGTAGTAGAGCCAGTATATGGTGAAGAGTTAATTATAAGCAGTACTTTGATAAGAGAATTACTAAGTGAAGGAAATATTGAGAAAGCTAATAAATTTTTAGGTAGACCTTATGAAATGGAAGGAGAAGTAGTAGAAGGAAATAAAAGAGGAAAAGGACTAGGTTTTCCTACGGCAAATATTAAATTAGATAAAGGTTATTTAGTACCTAAATTTGGTGTATATAAATCTATTACTATTGTTGATGGAAAGAAATATTTAAGCTTGACAAATGTAGGGAAAAATCCTACTTTTAATGACGATGATGTTAGTGTAGAAAGCTATATATTAAATTTTAATAATAATATATATGGCAAAAAAATTAGTGTGAAATTTATAGATTTTATTAGAGAAGAGATAAAGTTTAATACAAGAGAAGAGCTCATAGCTCAAATGCTTAAAGATGTAGATAATATAAAAAGAATTTAATAATGTTTACATTCCAATAAGTATATGATAAAATTAACTTAGTCTTGGTTACCTCCAGCTAAGTATATCGTATCCTCGACGATACACTTAGCTGGAGGCGAATAAAATTAATGAGGAGGTGCTTTAAATGGCATTGACAAAGGAAGAAAAGGCTAAAATTATAGAAGAATACAAAGTACATGAAGGTGATACAGGCTCACCAGAAGTCCAAATTGCTATGTTGACTTATAGAATAAATACTTTAAATGAACATCTTAAAAATCATAAAAAAGATTTTCATTCAAGAAGAGGTTTGTTAAAGATGGTTGGGCAAAGAAGAGGGTTATTAAATTATTTGAAAAACTCAGATATAGAAAGATACCGTAATCTTATTGAAAGGTTGCATATAAGAGGATAGAATAGAGCGGGGACTCCCGCTCTATTGATTTATTAGACTTAAACTTTATTTATTATTTAATATAGTTTTTTTTATTGAATTCAGGTTATAATATCTATTATTAATAGTTATTATACAAAAATAAAAGGAGGTAAAACATGGAGAAAGTTTTTGAATATGATTTAGCAGGTAGAAAATTATCTGTGACTATAGGAAAAGTTGCAGAACAAGCAAATGGTGCCTGCATTGTTAGATATGGTGATACTGTTGTTTTAGTAACAGCCACTGCATCTAAGGAACCTAGGGAAGGAATAGATTTTTTTCCACTAAGTGTTGATTTTGAAGAAAGGCTTTATTCAGTTGGTAAGATACCAGGTGGGTTTATAAAAAGAGAAGGAAGGCCAAGTGAAAAGGCTATTTTAACTTCAAGACTTATTGATAGACCTATAAGACCATTGTTTCCAAAAGGGTACAGAAATGATGTACAAGTTATTGCAACAGTATTATCTACAGATCAGGATTGCACTCCTGATATTATTGCAATGATAGGCTCTTCAATAGCCCTTACAATATCTGATATTCCATTTGCTGGACCAACAGGCTCTGTATTAGTAGGTTTAGTAGATGATAATATAGTTATCAATCCTACTAGTGATGAAAGAGATAAATCTGACTTACATTTAGTAGTTTCAGGTACTAAGGAAGCTGTAATGATGGTTGAAGCCGGGGCAAATGAAGTATCTGAAAAAACTATGCTAGATTGCATAATAACTGCACATGAGCACATAAAAGGTATATGTGATTTTATAGAGGAAATTAGAGAAGAAATAGGAAAAGAAAAATTAGAGTACGAAGTTTTCAAACCTGAAGAGGAAATAGAGAATGAAGTAAGAGATTTTACTGTAGAAAAAATAGTGAAAGCTATTCAATCTACTGATAAGCAAATACGAGAAGAAAATATGGATAAGGTCAAAGAGGAAATCTTTAAACATTTTCTAGAAAAATATCCTGACCATGAAAAAGATATAGATGCGATTATAGGCGAAATAACAAAAGAAGAAGTACGAAGAATGATATTAGAAAAAGGTATTAGACCAGACAATAGAAAAATTGATGAAATACGACCAATATCTATTGATGTAGGAATATTACCTAGAACACATGGTTCTGGATTATTTACAAGAGGGCAAACTCAAGCCCTTACTATTGCTACATTGGGTGCATCAAGCGATGTACAAATAATCGATGGTATAAGTGAAGAAGAATCTAAAAGATATATGCATCATTATAATTTTCCTCCATATAGCGTTGGAGAAACAAGAATGCTTAGAGGTCCTGGTAGAAGAGAAATTGGACATGGGGCTTTAGCAGAGAGAGCTCTAGAGCCAGTTATTCCTTCAGAAGAGGACTTTCCATATACAATTAGATTAGTATCTGAAATATTAAGCTCTAATGGTTCTTCATCTCAAGCTAGTGTGTGCGGAAGCACTTTAGCATTATTAGATGCAGGAGTGCCTATAAAAGCACCTGTTGCAGGAATAGCTATGGGACTTATGAAATCAGAGGATAAAGTTGTGATCTTATCTGATATTCAAGGTTTAGAGGACTTTTTAGGAGATATGGACTTTAAAGTTGCAGGCACTGAAAAAGGTATTACAGCTATTCAAATGGATATAAAGATAGCTGGAATTGGAAGAGATATTTTAGAGGAGGCATTAGAAAGAGCAAGAACAGGTAGATTATTTATATTAAATAAAATGTTATCAGTAATTTCTGAACCAAGAGAAGAGTTATCTCCTTATGCACCAAGAATATTTACTATGCAAGTAAGTCCAGATAAAATAAGGGATGTAATAGGACCTGGAGGAAAAGTTATTAATAAAATTATAGAAGAAACAGATGTTAAAATAGATATTGATGAAAAAGGCAAAGTTTTTATAGCTGCTGATGATGAAGAAAAGGGAAACAGAGCTATGGAAATGGTTAACAAGGCTGTAAAAGATGTAGAAGTAGGAGAGACATATCTAGGTAAAGTAACGAGAATAGCCCCATTTGGAGCTTTTGTAGAAATATTAAATGGTAAAGAAGGGCTAGTTCATATATCCAATATTGCAAGAGAAAGAATAAATAAAGTAGAGGATGTACTATCTATTGGAGATAAAATACTTGTAAAAGTAATAGAGATAGATAACCAAGGAAGAATAAATTTATCTAGAAAAGCCACTCTACCAAAAGATGAAGACGAAAAAGGAAAAGAAGATAAAAAGAATAAAAGAAAATAAGAGCATGAACCTAGGGATGGTTCATGTTTTTTCATCATAAAATATCATAATAAATCTTATCATAATTGATATAGCATATATTAATATAAATTTGAATAGAATATAACAAAACCTAGTTTATAAAAGGAGGTAAATTATGAAAATTTTTTATATAAATAAAAGAAAATTATATATGATTATTACATTATTATGTATAATAATAGTTTTTATAATATTCTATAATGTATATTATAAAAACTCAGAAGAAACTTTTAAAGAAGATGTATTTTATAAAGGAAATACAAATGAAAATATTATAGCCTTTGCTTGTAATGTAGATTGGGGCAATGAATATATACCTGAAATGCTTTCTATTTTTGAAGAAGAAGAAATTAAAATAACTTATTTTGTAACTGGTAAATGGGCAGAAAAAAATAAGGATTTGTTAAAGGAAATATATTCTCATGATCATGAAATTGGAAATCATGGTTATTCCCATGAGAATTATGGAGAGTTAGGATATGAAGCTAACATGGAAGGAATTAAAAAATGTCATGAAGTTTTAAATGAAACATTAGATATAGAATGTAAATATTTTGCACCACCATCAGGTTCTTTTAATGATAATACGATTAAAGCGGCAAAAGATTTAAATTATGATATAATTATGTGGAGTATTGATACTATAGACTGGAGAGATGATAGTACAGAGGATAAAATTATAAACAGAGTATTGACTCAGGCAGAAAAATCCACTATAGTTTTAATGCATCCTACAGAAGAAACTATAAAAGCGCTACCTACAATTATTAAGTCATTAAAAAAGGAAGGATATTCCATTGGAAAGGTTAATCAAATTATAAAATAATTTCACTATATTTATTAATTTATTAAAAAATGATACTGAGGTGATAAAAATGAAAGTTAAAATAATTAACAAAAGTTCTTTTTCTCTCCCTGAATACAAAACAGAGGGATCAGCAGGTATGGACCTATATGCTAATATTGAAAAACCAAAGATTTTAAGACCTTTAGAAAGAGCTTTGATTCCTACAGGTATTTTTCTTTCCATTCCTTTTGGGTGCGAGGGACAAGTTAGACCTAGAAGTGGACTAGCTTTAAAGCATGGTATAACCTTAGCCAATGCAATAGGTACTATAGATAGTGATTATAGAGGTGAAATCAAAGTTATATTGATTAATTTAAGTAATGAAGATTTTGTTATAGATAAAGGCGATAGAATAGCTCAATTAATTTTTGTTAAATATGAAAAAGCTGATTTTGTAGAAGTAAATTCCTTAGATAACACAGAAAGAGGTCAGGGAGGCTTTGGACATACAGGATATTAGAAATTATAACAAAGCATATCATAGATGATACATTCATATATTATAAAAAAACAATAAAATAAAGTAAAAATAAATTTGTGCTTGGAGGAATTTAAATGTTGTTAAGCGAATTAGGAGGAAAAGAAATTGTAAATTTAAACGATGGTGGAAGATTAGGAATGATTGCAGATTCAGACGTGATAATAGATATAAACACTGGGAAAATTATATCCTTATTACTACCAGATAAAAGAGTACAATTTAAGTTATTTGGAGAAAAAGAAGAGATAGAAATACCTTGGAATTCAATAAAAAAAATAGGAGATGACATGATAATAGTGGAAATAGAAGATTATTGAAAAGTCACAAACTTTTAGCTAATCCATATTATAAAACTAAAGGTGAATAAAAATTAGAGGTGAAGGTTGTAATGAATACAATAATTCAGAAATATGGCGGAACTTCTGTAGCAACAAAAGAAAGTAGAAAACAAGTTGTGGCTAAAATAGTGGAAAAGCATAATGAAAATTATAATGTAGTTGTAGTAGTATCCGCAATTGGAAGAAAAGGAAATCCTTATTCTACTGATTCATTAATTGATTTAATAAATAAAAATTTTATATCTAGTAGAGAATTAGATATGATTTTATCTTGTGGAGAAATTATTTCAGCGGTAGTATTGGCTAATGCATTAAGTGAAGAAGGATATAAGTCTATAGTATATACAGGATATCAAGCTGGAATTAAAACTACTAAAAATTTTGGCAAAGCCGAAATTATAAAAATTGAACCTGACAAAATAAATAATAGTTTAAATAAAGGTTATATAGTAATAGTCGCTGGCTTTCAAGGGGCTACTGAAGATGGTGAAATTACTACCTTAGGCAGAGGAGGTAGTGATATAACAGCTATAGCATTAGGTAAAGCTTTAAATAGCAAATTGGTGGAAATTTATTCTGATGTGGATGGGATAATGACTGCAGATCCAAATATTGTACCAGATGCTCGTTCTTTAGAATCTATGGGATATTCTGAGGTATATCAATTAGCTGAAGATGGTGCAAAAGTAATACACCCAAAAGCTGTAGAATTAGCTCAAAAATATAATATTCCCATAAAAATAAAAAATACTTTTTCAAATAAACAGGGTACCACAATAGAGAGTACTGAAACATTAATTTTAAATGGCAAAAAAGATTTTAAAAATGAAAAAATTATTACTGCTATTACTTATAAAAAGGGTAGAGTGCAAGTAATAATACGTATTGATGAAGAATCAGATGATACTGAAAAATTAATGGAACAATTAACCTTTCATAATATAAGTATTGATCTTATAAATTTTTTTATTGATAAAAAAGTTTTCACTATTAACGAAGAAGATTTAAATATAGTTGAAAAAATATTAGTTAAAGGGGACTATAATTATGAACTAATCAAAAATTGTTGTAAGCTAAGTGCCATAGGCTATAAGATGCAAGGAGTTCCAGGTGTGATGGGTAGAATAGTTAAGTCTCTATCTAGAGAAAACATAAGGATATTACAAACTTCAGACTCTCATAGTACTATCTGGTGTTTGATAAAAGAAAAAGATACAAATAAAGCTTTAACCGCTCTTCACAAAGAATTTAAGCTATATGAATAAAAAAGCATGATTATCCTTATATAAGGATAATCATGCTTTTTTAAAATAAATTTCTTGTTTTAGCATATTTTTTAATAAAGAGTAGAAACTAAAAAAAGAAACTATTGAAGAGTAAATGGAGGTAATATTTTAATGGGATTTTTAGATTTAAATAATAATGGTGAAAATGAAGAGAATCAAAATAATGAAATTGAAAGTCTTATAGAACTAGGTACTGAAAAGAAGTCAAACAGTAAAAATATTCCAAAAGACATACAATTTTTAACAATAATAGGTGAAATTGAAGGACACACAGTTTCACCTCCTCAAAAAAAAGCTACAAAATACGAACATATAATTCCTCTTCTGATTTCAGCTATGGAAGATCCTAATATCAAAGGTATATTTATTATATTAAATACAATAGGCGGAGATGTAGAAGCAGGCCTGGCATTAGCAGAAATGATAAATAGTATTGATAAGCCAAAGGTATCTTTAGTATTAGGAGGAGGGCATAGTATAGGTGTACCATTAGCTACTGCAACGGATTATTCATTTATAGTTCCTTCCGCTTCTATGACTATTCATCCAATACGAACCACAGGATTAGTAATAAGCGGCCCTCAAACTTTTAGATATTTTGAAAAAATGCAGCAGAGAATTATAAATTTCATATTAAGAACATCAAAGGTTGATAAAAAAGTTTTAATGGAATTAATGTATGCAACTGATGAAATTGCAAATGATGTAGGAACTATACTCATAGGCCAAGAAGCAGTAGATTGTGGTTTAATAGATAAAGTTGGCGGATTTAGTGAAGCTATGAAAAAGCTTAAAACTCTCTTTTGAATCTCATTAAATAATGCATATAGTATAACTAACTAAATTATGCTATAATAACATAGATAAACAGTTTTTTAAGGGGGGATTTTTTTGACATTTATACAAGCTATAATTTTAGGAATATTTCAAGGTGTTACTGAATTTTTACCAATTAGTAGTTCAGGGCATTTAGTAGTTTTGCAACATTTTTTTGGTATCAAAGAGGGAAATTTATTTTTTACTGAAATGCTTCATTTTGGTACATTAATTTCTATTTTTATCGTGTACTTTAATGATATTATAAAGATAATAATTGAATTCTTTAGAATGCTAGGACAAGGTATAAAAAACAAGAAATTTAAAATTACTAATATATACCAAAAAATGGCTATCTTAATAATTATTGGTAGTATACCTACAGCCATAATAGGTCTAGTGTTTAAAGATAGTTTTGAAAAGCTATATAGTTCTATATCGGCAATTAGCATTGCTTTTCTAATTACAGGATTTATATTATGGTTTGTTGATAAAAAAGCTAGAGGTAATAAGGATGTAAAAGATATGAGTTTATTTGATTCCATACTAATAGGAGTTTTTCAAGGAGCGGCTATAGCACCTGGCATATCTAGATCTGGTTCTACTATAGCAGGAGGATTATTTAGAGGCTTAAATAGAAAATTAGCAACAGAGTTTTCTTTTTTACTTGCATTACCAGCAACTTTTGGTGCTGGACTATTAGGCATAAAGGAAGTAATAGATACTGGAAGCAAAGCACATTTTTCTGCTCCATTATTATTAGGAGTTGTTATTTCTACTGTTGTAGGAGTTATTTCAATAAAAATTTTAATTAAATTATTAGAAAATGAAAAACTATATTATTTTTCTTATTATCTATGGGCTTTAGGAATAATATTATTATTTACTCAGATGTTTTAAATAAATAGAGATTTTAAAATCATCTGTAGAAATAATTCTAGAGGTGGTTAAGTTGAAAAAGAAGAAGAAAGAATTTAATAGAGAAGTAACAGGTCTTATTATAATATCTATGGGAATGCTCTCTGTTTTAAGTTTGTTAAGTGATAAAATGGGGATAATAGGAAAGCTCTTAAGAGACACATATCTTGCCTTAATGGGATTTGGAGGCTATATATTTCCATTAGTTATTATATTTACTGGAGTATTATTTATTATAAATAAAGTAGATATAGCAAAAGATAAAAAAACGATATTCCTATTGATAATATTTTTGTCTTTTATAACTATTTTAGATATTAGTAAAGTAAGAACAGATTCTTTTAGAGAACATATAAATCTAGCCTTTGAATATAGTAAAAGTGGCCTAGGTGGGGGAATTATAGGTGGTTTTTTTGGCTATCTTTCCTTTAAATTATTTGGCTCTTTAGGTTCTTATATAATATTTTTTATTATTGCATTGGTAAACTTTTTATTAATAACAGAAATAGAGATAAAAAATTTTTTCAAAAAAATAATTAAGGAAAATGAACCTTCTAAAACTAAAAAAGACAATAATACATTAAATATTATGAGGAAAAAAGAAAATACTAAATCTAATAAAAAGAAAGATGAAAAAATAAAAATATTTGATTATAACAATAATAAAAATTTCAACAAAGAAAATTTTAACAAAGTTAAAAAGAAAAACATAAACTTTAATGAAGAGTCTACAAATACTTATAATTTTCCACATTTGGATTTATTGAAAGATAGACGAAGTGAAAAAAGTTCTAATGATAGAAAAGAAGTTCTATCAAATGCAAAAAAAATAGAAGAAACGATGGAGAACTTTGGTATTAAAGCAGAAATTGTCCAAATAAGTAAAGGACCTACTATTACTTGTTATGAGCTACAACCTGCTCCAGGAGTTAAAGTGAGTAAAATAGTAAATTTATCTAATGATATAGCTTTAAACTTAGCTACATCTGATGTAAGAATAGAGGCCCCCATACCAGGAAAAGCAGCAGTAGGTATAGAAGTGCCTAATAAAAATAAATTGAGTGTACCCTTAAAAGAAATTTTAATGTCAGAGGATTATAAGAATATTAATACAAAAACACCTTTAGCTTTAGGAAAAGATATATCAGGGAAACCAATAATAACTAATATGGAAAAAATGCCTCATTTATTAATTGCTGGGGCTACAGGTTCAGGGAAAAGTGTTTGCATAAATACTATTATTATGAGTATATTATATAAATCTAGCCCTGAAGATGTGAAATTAATTTTAATTGATCCTAAAGTAGTAGAGTTAAATATATATAATGGAATTCCTCACTTGTTAATTCCGGTGGTAACAGATGCTAAAAAGGCTAGAAATGCATTAAGTTGGTCTGTAGAAGAAATGACTAGAAGATATAAAATTTTTGCTCAAAATAATGTAAGAGATATCCATAGTTATAATAACAAAATTAAAAATAATAAAGAAAGTGAGTCTGAAGTTTTACCTCAGATAGTTATAATTATTGATGAATTAGCAGATTTAATGATGGTATCTGCTCAAGAAATAGAAGATTATATCTGTAGATTGGCACAAATGGCTAGAGCTGCTGGAATGTATTTAATTGTAGCAACTCAAAGGCCTTCAGTAGATGTAATTACTGGTACTATAAAAGCTAATATACCATCTAGAATTTCTTTTGCAGTTACGTCTCAGGCAGATTCCAGAACTATTTTAGATATGGGCGGAGCAGAAAAATTATTAGGTAAAGGAGATATGCTTTTCTATCCTTCTAATTTTTCTAAACCATTAAGAGTGCAAGGTGCTTTTGTTGATGATGAGGAGGTTGTGGAAGTAGTTAAATTTTTAAAAGAACAGAAAAGTGTAGAATATGATGAAGAAATAATAGATTCTATGGAAAATAAATCTATCATTGACAAAGACAAAGAAAACGAAGATGAACTACTTCCTGAAGCTATAAATTTAGTTATAGAGGAAGATCAAGCTTCCATATCACTCCTTCAACGAAAATTACGTATTGGATATGCAAGGGCTGCACGTCTTATAGATGAAATGGAAGAGAGAGGAATAGTCGGTGGACATGAAGGCAGTAAACCTAGAAAAGTGTTAATTGACAAAGAAACTTTTAATTCAGAATAAAGAGGTGTTCATAGTTGGATACAAAAAACATAGCTATAATTACTTTAGGATGTTCAAAGAATGAAATAGATTCGGATTTAATGACAAGTATTTTACTTAATAAGGGATATTATATTACTGATGAATTAAATAAAGCAGATGTGATAGTTATAAATACCTGTGGATTCATTAATGATGCAAAAGAAGAATCAATAGAAATTATTTGGGAAATGTGTAAATACAAAGAATATGGTCGTTGTAAATATATTGTATTGGCAGGTTGTTTAGCAGAAAGATACTGGAAAGAATTGATGGATGAAATAAAATATGTAGACGGAATTATAGGTACAGGAAATATAAAAGAGATAGTAAATTTAATAGAGGAATTAGAAAGAAAAAATAAAGTTATAAAAGTAGGAAATATAAATAGTGAATATGTAGAAAAACCTAAAAGAAGAGATTTTAATCATACTGCCTATGTTAAAATCTCTGAAGGTTGCAATAACAATTGTTCCTATTGTATAATACCAAAACTTCGTGGCAAATACAGAAGTAGAAAAATAGAGGATATTATTTCAGAAGTTGAATATTTGGCAGATGAAGGTGTCAAAGAAATAATACTTATTGCACAGAATACAACAGATTATGGAATAGATTTATATGGTGAGTATAAATTACCTCATTTATTAGAGAAATTAAATAAAATAAAAAAAATAAATTGGATTAGACTTTTATATATGTATCCTGATAATTTTAATGATAATTTTATAAAAGCTATTAAAGAAAATGATAAGGTAGTAAAGTATTTAGATATACCTATTCAGCATATGAGTGATAAAGTTTTAAAAAATATGAATAGAAAAACTACTAAAAAAGATATTACAAATTTAATAAGTAAATTAAGAAATGAAATTCCAGAAATAGTTATTAGAACTACAATTATAGTTGGATTTCCTGGGGAGACATTAGAACAATTTAATGAATTATATCAATCTGTTGAAGAAAATAAATTTGATAGATTAGGTGTCTTTACTTATTCTAGAGAAGAAGGGACAAGTGCATATAATTTCAAAGATCAAATAGATGAAGAAACAAAAAAATATAGAAAAGACAAAATAATGGAACTGCAAAAAGAAATATCTTTAAAAAGAAATAAAGAAAAACTAGGTAAAATATATACTGTTTTAGTGGAAGAAGAAATAGAATCAGGTACATATATTGGTAGAACTTATATGGATAGTCCTGAAATAGATGGTCTTGTTTATTTTAATAGTAGTGATAAAGTAGAAATAGGAAGTTTTATAAAGGTAAGAATTGTTGATTATTTAGAGTATGATTTAATGGGGGCGATTATAGGTGAATCTGGCCAACAAGATAACACTTTTTAGAGTTGTTTTAATTCCTATTTTCATGTTTTTCTTACTTTCCAATATTAGTAATGGTCAATATATAGCTGCAGCAATTTTTATAATAGCATCACTTACTGATACATTAGATGGATATATAGCTAGAAGCAGAAATCAAGTGACTAACTTTGGTAAATTTATGGATCCGTTAGCTGATAAATTATTGGTTTCTGCAGCTTTAATATCTTTAGTAGAATTAAAAAGAGTACCAGCTTGGATGGTTGTAGTTATCATTGCAAGAGAATTTGCAATTACAGGTTTAAGAGTTATTGCAGCTTCAGAAGGAGTTACTATTGCAGCAAGTAGTTTAGGAAAAATAAAAACAATCACTCAACTAGTAGCTGTAATAGCAATATTATTTAATATTCATCCTTTTGATACAATAATGCTTTATACAGCAGTGTTCTTTACTATATTATCAGGAATAGACTATATACGTAAAAATAAAAAAGTGTTACATTCTGGGGAAAGATAGACAGGAGTTGAAAACTTATGAAATCTGAAATTATTAGTGTTGGTAGTGAATTGCTTCTTGGAAATACTATAAATACTAATGCTACATTTATATCTATGAAATTAGCTGAATTGGGTATAGATATATTTTATCATACTGTTGTAGGAGATAATGCAAATAGGCTTAAAGATGTTACAAAACTGGCAATTAGCAGATCAGATTTAATTATTTATACAGGCGGCTTAGGACCAACTAAGGATGATTTAACAAAAGAAGTTGTTTCTGAAACTTTAGGTATTGAATTAGAACTTAATAATATTTATCTTAAAAATATAAAAGAATATTTTAAGAAAAAGAATGCTAAAATGACAGAGAATAATATAAAACAAGCTTATATACCTAAAGGAGGCAAAATTTTAAATAATGATATAGGAACAGCTCCTGGTGTTTTCTTAAATCGGAAAGGCAAGAAAATAGTGTTTCTGCCAGGACCTCCAAATGAAATGAAAACTATGTTTAATAATTATACAGTTCCATTATTAAAACAAGAAAATATTATAAAATCAAAAGTTATAAAAACTATGGGAATAGGAGAATCTTCTTTGGAGGAATTAATTAAAGATATTATTGCTAATCAATCTAACCCAACTATTGCTACTTATGCAAAACAAGGACAAGTAGAAATTAGGGTGACTGGAAAGGGCAGAAGTGAAAAAGAAGTTAACCAACTTATTAACCCTATAATAGATAAAATTAATAAAAAAGTAGGAAATTATATATATAGCTATAATGACGAGTCTATTGAAGAAGTTTTCTTTCAGTTATTAAAGAAGAATAACATGACAGTAGGATTTTGTGAATCATGTACTGGAGGTTTAGTATCTAGCAGATTTACAGCTCTAGCAGATGCATCTCAAGTTTTTGAAAGAGGAATAGTTGCTTATAGTAATAATTCTAAAATGGAAGAATTAAATGTAAATAAAGATACATTAGAAGCTCATGGACCTGTAAGTGAAGAAACTGCGAGAGAAATGGCTTTAGGACTATTGAACAAAAGTAATGTAGACATAGCTTTATCTACAACTGGAATAGCAGGACCAACTGGCGGAACCAAAACTAAACCTTTGGGTTTAGTTTATATTGGACTAGCAACTAAAAATGAAAACTATGCTATAAAAACTTTCTTTACTGGAGATAGAAACTCTATTCAAAGGAAAGCTGCAAATAAGGTATTTGCAGAAGGAAGAAAATATTTACTTAAAATTAATAATTGACTATACCACTAAAATAATGTAGAATAGTTATTATGAACTTGTGTTCTAATATTTGAAAGGTGGTGAATCCAGTTTAACTGGGTATAAATGGTTGAAAACACTGATAAGCAAAAGGCATTAAATAATGCTTTAAATCAAATAGAAAAACAGTTTGGTAAAGGTTCTATAATGAAATTAGGAGAAAATGCTCATATGAATATTGAGGTGATTCCAACTGGAGCTTTAGATTTAGATATAGCCTTAGGAATAGGAGGACTTCCTAAAGGGAGGGTGATAGAAGTATTTGGCCCTGAATCTTCTGGTAAGACTACAGTAGCTCTTCATGCTATAGCTGAATCACAAAAAAGAGGTGGTATTGCTGCTTTCATAGATGCTGAACATGCTTTAGATCCAACTTATGCAAAGAAACTAGGGGTAGATACTGAAAATTTAATTGTATCTCAGCCTGATACAGGAGAGCAAGCTTTAGAAATTGCAGAAGCTTTAGTAAGGAGTGGTGCTGTGGATATTGTAGTAGTTGACTCAGTTGCAGCATTAGTTCCAAAAGCAGAAATAGAGGGAGAAATGGGAGATAGTCATGTTGGATTACAAGCAAGGCTTATGTCTCAGGCTTTAAGAAAATTATCAGGCTCTATAAGTAAGTCTCAAACTATTGCTATATTTATAAATCAACTTAGAGAAAAAGTAGGAATTATGTTTGGAAATCCTGAAACTACTACGGGAGGTAGAGCTTTAAAGTTTTATTCTTCAGTAAGATTGGATGTAAGAAGAATAGAAGCTATAAAACAAGGTGATAATATAATAGGAAATCGTACTAGAGTAAGAGTTGTTAAAAATAAGGTAGCACCTCCTTTTAAGAAAGCAGAATTTGATATAATGTATGGGGAAGGTATATCTAAAGAAGGAAATATTTTAGATGTAGGAGTATCTTCTGATATTATAAATAAAGCTGGTTCTTGGTACAGTTATGGTGAGCATAGGTTAGGTCAAGGAAGAGAAAACTCTAAAGATTTTCTAAAAGAAAATCCTGAAATAGCTTTGGAAATAGAAAATAAAATTAGAGAAAAATATGGTTTAATAAATAAAAAAGATAAAAAAAACATTCAAGACGAAAGTAAGGATAAAAGTGAAAAAAAGAAAGAAAAAAATAAATAGAAGATAAAACCTCCTTATATTATATAAGGAGGTTTTATCTTAAAGGAGTGTTATATTTGAAAATACTATTCTTTACAGATACACATATAAGAGGAACTACTCCTGCAAATAGAAAAGATAATTTAGTTGATACCTTAGAGGAAAAATTTAATGAAGTATTGGATATATCAAATAAACACAATGTAGATTATATACTACATGGAGGGGATTTGTTTGATAGACCAGATGTTTCTATTTCCATTGTAAGTAGATTCGTTACCATTTTAAATAAATTTAAGATGCCAATTTATATAATCTGTGGTAATCATGACATATATGGACATAATCCAGATACAATAAATAGGACTATGCTAGGATTGTTTAATTCTATTGGTACAGTAAATTTAATAGATGAAAACCAAATTGTATTTTTAAAAAAAGATGATGTGACTGTACAACTAACAGGTCAGCCATATATATATAATATTGATGATAATAATAGTTTAAATAGATATATTATAAATGATGTAGATCCTAAAGCAGACTATTCAATTCATATGGTTCATGGTATGCTCTTAGATAAACCTTTTATAAAGGGAATTCCCTATACATTAATATATGATATAAAATCTACTAAAGCTGATATTACACTTTCTGGACATTATCATTCAGGATTTGGTATTATAAAATCAAATGATAAATACTTTGTGAACCCAGGAAGTTTGATCCGAATAACAAATAGTCTTAAAGAAATTGAAAGAATTCCTCAAGTAGTTTTAATTGATTTAAATGATGATATAAATATAAAACTTATTCCGTTGAAAACAGCATTACCTGGAGAAAAAATATTAGATAGAAAGAAAATTGAAACTTTTATATTTAAAAATGAGAGATTAGTCCAGTTTAAGCAATCTATAGATTCAACTGTCAGCTTTGAAAAATTGGATATTAATGAAGTATTATTAGAAGTTTCTACAGCTGAAGGAGTTGCAGAAAATGTAAAGGAAGAAGCTTTAAGAAGAATTGCATCCTCTCAAATGAAAGATTTAGGAGATGATTAGTATATGAAGTATATTAAGAAGGTTATTTTAGAAAACTTTCAATCCCATAAATATACGGAGTTAGAGTTTGATGAAAATTTAAATGTCATAGTTGGACCTTCAGATCAGGGCAAAAGTGCTATAATAAGAGGAATTAAATGGGCTCTTTTTAATGAACCTTCTGGAGACTTCTTTATAAGAGAAGGTGAAAGTGATTGTAGTGTAACAATACAATTTAATGATGGTATTAAAATTAAGAGATATAAAAGTAAAAATAAGAATTTATATTGTCTTTATGATAGCAGTGGAGAAGAACAGATTTTTGAAGGGTTTGGAAAAAATGTTCCTAAAGAAATAATTGATGCAACAAATATTAGAAAAGTATATTTAGATGGAAAACAGACAAACTCTATAAATATAAGCGATCAATTAGAAGGGCCTTTTTTACTGTCTGAAAAAACTAGTACAAGGGCAAATGCAATTGGAAGATTAGTTGGAGTTCATATAATTGATGATGCTGTTGGAGAGACTTTGAAAGATATAAGAAACTTAAATTTATCTAGACGGAATTTAACAAATCAATTAGACAAACTTGAAAATAATTTAAAAGAGTATAACTATCTTGAAGAATTAAAATCTACTGTAAAAAAATTGGACGAAATAAAAAATGAAATTAAACAATTAGAAGATAAGTCTATGAAATTAAAGAAAATAAGTATAGAATATAATAATATAGAAAAAGAAACAAAAGATTTGAAAAATCTAAGTATTAAATTAGAAAATATAAATACAGTAGAAAGCATTACTAATGATTTAAATATGAAAGTAAAAACATATAATTTTATTGATAATAGACGGAAATACTTATTCGATATTAATAAAAATATTTGTTATAATGAAAATATAGTGAATTCTTTAGAGAATTTACATAGAGTCAGTGAATTAGTTAAAGAATCAGAAGATAAGGTTATTAAAAAAAATAGATTAGAAGTTGTAGACTCAAATTGCAAATTAGTGAAAAAGAATATAAAAGCTAATTATAATATTCTTACTGAGTTAAAAAATATTGATATTGTAGATAAAAAAATTTCCTTCATATATGATGATAGTAAAAAGCTTATAGAGTTAATATCTACTAAAAAAAAGTTTGATGAAAATAATATGAGAACAATATATGGAAGAAATTATCTAGAGAAATTTTCTCAGATAAATTATGTAGATAAAGTTTTTTCTGTTTTGGAAAAGAAAGTGCTTATATTGTCAAAGCTAATAAATTTTCAGAATGAAAAAAATATTACTCAATCTGAACTAAACTCAACTAAAAAAGCTATTAAAAAAGAAAATAAACAAATTGAATATTATCTTAGGGAATATAAAAGGTTATTAGAACAATTTGAAGTATGCCCATTATGTTTTCACAAGATAGACAATGAAACTATAGAGGAAATAATTAATAACTATAATTGAGGAGGATAAATGTGAGTGACTATGAAAAAGAACTAAATTTATTGAAAAAAGATCTTGAAAAGGCAAAATCTTTAAAATATAAAGCAGAAGCAAGATTAGAACAACTAAATAAACAACAAGAAGAAATTGTTAGAGAATTGGAAGAATTAGGGGTTAATCCTGATGAATTAGATGGGGAAATCGAAAAGTTAACTAAAGAAATAAATAATTTATTTGAAGAAGCTCATAAAATGCTTCCAAAGGATATTTTAGAAAAGAAGTGATGCTAATGATTGAAAATTATTTGGATTTAGAAAATAAGACAGAAGCTCTTAAAAGTTTTTTATCTAGAGAGTCAGGAAAGAAAGATAAAATATTAGAACAGATAGAAGATACATCAGAAGAGCTTTCGAATATTGATGAGAAGGTAAACCTTTTAGAAAAGGTAAATATATTACTCCAAAAGACTTCTGAATATGCAAGGCTACAATCAAAACAGCAAATTGAGGTAATAGTTTCTAACTGTCTTCAATATATATTTGATTCTAATATGGAGTTTATTATTGAAATTGAAGAGTTATATGGCAAGCCTAATGCTGAATTTTACGTTATTACAAAAGATGAAAAAGAAGTTATTAAAACTAAACCAGAACTATCTAGAGGGGGAGGAGTAGTAGATATAATTTCCTTAGCATTAAGAGTATCTTTTCTTCAAGTTCATAAACCTCTTATACAAGGGCCTTTAATATTAGATGAACCAGCTAAACATGTTAGTGAAGATTTTATTTTTAATGTAGCAGATTTTTTGAAGAGAACTTCTGAAATGTTTAGTAGACAGATTATTATGGTTACACACAACCATCACCTTTCATCTGTTAGTACAAATGCTTATAGAGTTCATCTAGAGGGTACTAAGAGCATTGTTGAAAAGGTAACCCCTAATTAATCACTTGACAGACCTATATAAAAGTAATAAAATAAAATCGTATGCAAGTCCTATCAATACACAAATGTAGACTCTATAAACCGAGACTACTCGGTTTATATTTTTATCATGATTTATTCGTTTATTTATTTGTTAATGATTATTGAAAATATTGTATGGAACTTGAAAAGTTAATAGAAATGGAGGTGCTGTGTTATTGACCCTATTATTAAATTAGTTATAACTGCCGCTATAGGAATTATTGTTGGTTTTTATATAAGAAAAACTATAGCTGAAGGTAAAATTAATAATGCAGAAGAAGTAGCTAAGAAAATAGTAAATGATGCCAAAAGAGAAGCGGAAACAGAAAAAAAAGAAGTTCTTCTTGAAGCAAAAGAGGAAATTCACAAACTTAGAAATGATATTGAGAAAGAAAATAGAGAAAGAAGAAATGAAATTCAAAGATTAGAAAGAAGATTAGTTAATAAAGAGGAAACAATTGATAGGAAAAGTGAATCCCTTGAGAAAAAAGAAGAATTTATTGTAAAGAAAGTCAGAGAGCTAAATGAAAAAGAAAGCTTAATAGAACAACTTTATGATAAGCAGGTTGAAGAACTTGAAAGATTATCTGGACTTACAACAGATGAAGCAAAAGAACTTCTTCTAAATGATGTAAGAAAGGAAATCGTACATGAATCTGCCATAATGATTAAGGAAATGGAAAATAAAGCAAAGGAAGAAGCAGATAAAAAAGCAAAGGAAATAATTTCTTGTGCTATTCAAAAATGTGCTGCTGACCATGTAGCTGAAACCACTGTTACTGTTGTTCCTTTACCTAATGATGAAATGAAAGGTAGAATAATAGGAAGAGAAGGTAGAAATATTAGAACATTAGAAACTTTAACAGGAATAGATCTTATAATAGATGATACTCCAGAAGCTGTAGTACTTTCTGGCTTTGATCCTATTAGAAGAGAAATAGCTAGAATTGCTTTAGAAAAATTAATTGTAGATGGAAGAATTCATCCCGCAAGAATTGAAGAAATGGTGGAAAAGGCTAAGAAAGAAGTAGAAAGTATTATTCGTGAGGAAGGAGAACAAGCAGCTTTTGAAACTGGAGTACATGGATTACATCATGGGCTTGTTAAGCTACTTGGTAGGCTTAAGTATAGAACAAGTTATGGTCAGAATGTATTAAGACATTCTATAGAAGTTTCTCATCTAGCCGGAGTTATGGCTGCTGAATTAGGAGCTAATGTTAGAGTAGCTAAAAGAGCTGGCTTACTTCATGATATAGGTAAAGCAGTAGATCATGAAGTAGAGGGACCTCATGTAACTATTGGTGTAGATCTATCTCGAAGATATAAAGAATCAAAAGAGGTATTACATGCTATAGAAGCTCATCATGGAGATGTTGAACCTCAAACTATAGAAGCTGTATTAGTCCAAGCTGCCGATGCTATTTCAGCGGCTCGACCTGGTGCAAGAAGGGAAACCTTAGAAGCATACATTAAAAGACTTGAAAAATTAGAAGAAATTGCAAATTCTTTTGATGGTATAGAAAAATCATTTGCTATACAAGCAGGTCGTGAAGTAAGGATAATGGTTAAGCCTGAGATAATTAATGATGATGAGATAATGCATACTGCAAGAAATATAGTTAAAACAATAGAATCAGAATTGGATTATCCTGGACAAATAAAAGTAAATGTAATCCGAGAAACAAGAGCTGTAGAATATGCTAAATAAATTTAATTTAGAGAGTATTATAGCTATAGATAAAAATATATTATTTTTTTATAAACTTTTTCAAAAATAAAAGAGGATTTCTCTATTAATTGTAGAATTAAGTGTATATATAATATAAATAAAATAATATATGTAGAGGGGGCTATTTTAATGGATGTATTAAAAGTATCAGCAAAATCAAGTCCAAATTCTGTTGCAGGAGCATTGGCAGGTGTTTTAAGAGAAAAAGGTGCTGCTGAAATTCAAGCTATAGGAGCAGGAGCACTTAACCAAGCTGTTAAAGCAGTTGCTATTGCTAGAGGATTTGTTGCACCAAGTGGAATGGATCTTATTTGTATTCCAGCATTTACTGACATTGAGATTGATGGTGAGGAAAGAACAGCTATGAAATTGATTGTGGAACCAAGATAATAAAATACTAAAAGTAATAAAAAAATCTGCCAAAAGGCAGATTTTTTTATTACTTTTAGTATACTTTCATAAGTATTTTGAAATTAAAGAGGGTTTTATTATTATTTGTAGAATAGATATATATATAGGAATAATATACAAAATATAAAACGTAATTTTGTAAAAATATTTTATTAAATAGGAGGCTAATTTTAATGGATATATTAAAAGTAGCAACTAAATCAAATCCGAATTCTGTTGCAGGGGCATTGGCAGGTGTTTTAAGGGAAGAAGGAAGTGCTGAAATTCAAGCTATAGGAGCAGGAGCACTTAATCAAGCTATTAAAGCAGTTGCTATTGCTAGAGGATTTGTTGCACCAAGTGGAGTAGATCTTATTTGTATTCCAGCATTTACTGACATTGAGATTGATGGTGAGGAAAGAACAGCTATGAAGTTGATTGTGGAACCAAGATAGTAGGAATAAAAAAACCTGCCAAAAGGCAGGTTTTTAAATTATAAAAAATGTTATAATATAAATATCTTTTATATCCCAAGGGAGTGATCCATATGATAGCCGATTTACATGCTCATACATTTTTTTCTGATGGATTATTAACTCCAGAAGAAATTGTAGATTTAGCTGTAGAAAAAAATCTTGATACTTTAGCTATCACTGACCATGATACTGTATCAGGAATCGATAGAGCTATAAATAGGAGTAATTTGTATAAAAACTTTTTTATAATTCCAGGCATAGAGCTAAGCTGCATATATGATGATGAAGAAATTCATATATTAGGTTATTTTATAAATTATAAATCATCTTGTGTAAAAAAAATTACAAAGAAATTACAAGATGAAAGAATAATTAGAGGTAAAAAGATCATTTTAAAATTAAATGAATTGGGAATGAATATTAAATTATCAGATGTTGAGAAATTTGCAAAAGGTAAAATAATTGGAAGACCACATATTGCTCGAACTTTAATCAAAAAAGGATATGTAAGAAACATGGAAGAAGCTTTTAGTATGTTTTTGAATAAAGATAAACCAGCATATGTTGAAAGATATAAATTATCTTTAAAAGATGCTATTGATTTAATACATAGCATTGGAGGTATAGCTATTATTGCTCACCCAGGATTAATTAATAATAAGGAAGCAATATATTATTGTATTGAAAACGGAATTGATGGAATAGAAGTAACTCATTCTAAACATTCACTAGAGCAAGTTTCATATCTTATTAATATAGCTAATAAATATAGTCTAATTAAAACAGCTGGCTCTGATTGTCATGGTGAGTTAATAGATGGAGAGTATTTATTAGGGAAATATTATGTAAATATAGACAATATACCAGAATTTAAAAGGAGGGTTGAAATTGACAATTTATAGAGGTGAAAGAAGTAGACAATTTCCTTCTAAGATTAGTACCACTTCTTTTGTGAAACTTTATATACTACACTTACTTAGGGATAAAACTTATTATGGTAATGAAATAATTGATGAAATAAAGCTAAGACTTAACAATAAATGGGAGCCAAGTCCCGGGATGGTATATCCATTGTTAAGAGAATTAGAAGAAGAAGGATATGTAACTGGATGGTGGGAGGAACCTGATAAACGTTCCATTAGGAGATATAAACTTACTGATAAAGGATTTGAACATTATAAAGTTATATTATTAATGTATAAGCCTGTATTTGAAGACTCTTTATACATTATAAAAACTGTCTTAAAAGATATATATAATATAGATATTTAACAAATCTTAATATCTAAAAGAAGGGTTAGCTATTTTAATATAGAAATAACTAAATATATTGAAAATCACATTGTATAATGGAGGGAGAACATGAATTTTAATTTATCAAAGAAAAGTCTAGAAATTTCACCATCTTTAACTTTAGATATTACAGCGAAAGCAAAAGCTATGAAGGCTGAAGGGGTGGATGTAATTAGTTTTGGGGCAGGTGAACCAGATTTTAATACGCCTAAAAATATAGTTGAAGCTGGAATTGAAGCTATTGAACAAGGAAAGACTAGATATACTCCAGCTTCTGGTTTAATAGAGCTAAAAGAAGCTGTATGCAAAAAATTTAAAGATGACAATAATCTTTCCTATTTACCTGAAAATATTATAATATCTAGTGGAGCAAAACATTCTATTTACAATGCGCTAATGGCTATTACAAATCCTGGTGACGAAATAATTATATCTGTTCCCTATTGGGTTAGTTATCCTGAACTAATAAAACTTGCAGGTGGTATTCCAGTATATATAAATACTAAGGAAGAAAATGATTTTAAATATACTATAAATGATTTAAATAGAGTAATTACTGATAAGACAAAAGCAATTATATTGAATAGCCCAAATAATCCTACAGGTGCTCTTTATAATGAAGAAGAATTAAAAGAAATTGCAGATTGGGCTATAAAAAATAATATACTTGTAATATCTGATGAAATATATGAAAAATTAGCATACGATGAAGAGACACATGTAAGTATTGCTTCTATAAATAATGATATTAAAGATATAACTATAGTCATAAATGGTATGTCTAAAGCTTATGCAATGACAGGATGGAGAATAGGATACGCGGCTGCAAATAAAGATATTGCTAAAGTTATGAGCAATATTCAAAGCCATACTACTTCAAATCCTTGTTCTATTTCCCAGTACGCTAGTATTGAAGGACTAGCCGGGGATCAAGCTAGTGTAGAAAATATGAAAAAAGCTTTTGAGCAAAGAAGAAATTTCATGGTAGATGCGATAAACGATATAAAAGGATTAAGTTGTCAAAAACCTAAAGGTGCTTTCTATGTGATGGTTAATTTTACCAAATTAAAAAATAAAACAATTTACAATAAAAAAATAAAAAGTTCTTTAGACTTTGCGAACCTTTTATTAGAAAAAGGTAATGTAGCAGTAATTCCAGGTATTGCTTTTGGAGATGATGATTATATAAGATTATCTTATGCAACATCCATGGGTAATATAGAAGAAGGATTAAATAGAATAAAAGAAATAGTAGAAAGGGCATAGAATTTAAAGAGAATAAATAATTATAAATTTGTTTAAAAAACATTCTTTATTTTCGATTTTAAGGCATTATAAAATAAATTCAATAGTTTAACATTCAAAAGGTAGCAAAATGTTTTTGTAAGGATTTTATGCCTTTAAATTATACTGTTATATATTTATGCATTATAAAATAGTTAAAAATAAATAATAGATAATATATAATATTAATTAAATAGTTGAAAATAAAGTTTACATAATAATATTATGTAAACTTTATTTTTGCAGAAAGATAAGTTATTAAAATATAAATATATAGTATAAATAAAAGGTTAAGAAAATAAATTTGTTAGAAAATATGATATAATATATTTATAGAGATTATTTAGGTTATGCCAAAGCCACTCTTTCTTCCTATTTTATTTTAACACGGAGAAATTGAGAGACACGAAAAGAATGAGTTAGAGCTAGACTTTAAAGCAAAAACTAAAATTCTAAAATTAAAGATAAATTAGAAAACAAAATAGGATTTAATGTGAAACAGAGAAAAAGATACAAATTTAAAAAATAACAATATAAGGTGAAAAAAATGAACAATAAAGTTTTAGTAGTAATTATGGCATGCATAATAATAGTAGCTAACAGAAAATAAATAGGGCATTTAGTTTTGACAAGTACTTTTTCAA
This sequence comes from Anaerosalibacter massiliensis, assembly GCF_024623155.1. NCBI lineage: Bacteria > Bacillati > Bacillota > Tissierellia > Tissierellales > Sporanaerobacteraceae > Anaerosalibacter > Anaerosalibacter massiliensis. Next base: position 180,482 of record NZ_JANJZL010000001.1, on the reverse strand, counting down.
GATTAAATGTTTTTTATTCAACTATAACATTAGTCACAAAATAAACATTTTGTGACTAATGTTTGGAAAAATAATAGAAAGTGGTGATAAAATGGATGATATACCATTAATATTAGAAGATTATTTAAATTATATGGAAACTATAAGAGGAAAATCTTCGAATACAGTTAAAGAATATTTTTTTGACATAAGAACTTTTTTTAGATTTTTAAAGATTAGATATAGATTAGTTAATAAGGAAACTATTTTTGATGAAATTGAGATTTTTGATATAGATATAGATTTCATCAAAAAAGTTACTATACAAGATCTACATGCTTTTATTTCATTTGTAGATAAAACGAGAGATAATGGCAACCATGCTAAAGCTAGAAAAGTTGCTAGTGTTCGCTCCTTTTTTAATTATCTACATACAAAGGTCAATCTTATTGAAAAAAATCCTGCAGATAATTTAGAATTTCCAAAAGCTAATAGTCGGCAGCCTGTATATCTGACCTTAGAACAAGCAAAATTATTATTAGATACAGTAAATAAAAATCCTAGTGAACTATTTAGAAAAAGGGATTATGCTATTATAACATTGTTTCTAAACTGTGGGCTTAGACTATCGGAATTAGTAAGTATTGATATTGATAAAATTAAAGAAGATACACTCACTGTAATAGGAAAAGGAAACAAAGAAAGAACCATATATTTAAATGAAGCTTGTATAAAAGCTATAGATGAATATATAAAAATAAGGCCTAAAGATACTAAGGACAAAAATGCATTGTTCATAAGTAAAAGAAAAAATAGAATTAGTAATAGAGCTGTACAACATATGATAGATAAATATTTAGAAAAAACAGGACTTGATACATCTATATACTCTACTCATAAACTTAGACATACTGCAGCTACTTTAATGTATAAATATGGGAATGTAGATATAAAAGCATTGCAAGAAATATTAGGTCATGAAAATGTTGCTACAACTCAAATATATACACATATTGATGATGAAAGATTAAGAGATGCTGTAAATAGCAATCCCTTATCCCATACTTTCCCCTCTGATATTAAAAACCAAAGGTAATTTTACCTTTGGTTTTTAATTGGTACTTTTATAATATCACCTGGATATATATTCATCTCTTTTAAATTATTGAACTCTACTATATCGCACACCATTTTTCTTGTATCATAATCTTTTGGTTTGTTCTTTAACGCTATTCCCCAAATAGTATCCCCTTCTTTAACTTTCACCCTATGATATTTTTCTTCATATGTAATACTATAAGCTTTATTATTTAAAAATATTACTGTTATCAAAATAACCATTATAACCATAACAAGTATTGATAGAAAAAATCTTTTAAAATTCACTATACTAACTTTTTTATTTAACATAAAACCACCTCAAAACATAAGTTCTTTTTCTTTATTATCATTATAAGCAAACGTAAGTTCCAAGTCAATACTTTTTTCTCAAAAAAACGAACTCTTGTTTGAATTTTTTCTTTTTTTATGCTATAATAAATATAATTTAATATTAGTTGGTGTATTTTTTGAGCAATTTGAAGATTTGTCATGTACTCTCGTAACTCCAGTCATGAATTAGTAGCTAAATTTTGTATATGTTATAAATTTTATGTATACATAAGTATAAATACACTGTAGGTTCTGCAGAAATTAAGACGCTTGTTAAAAAGCAAAGAACCAAAAGCTATGCTTTTATCTGAATCGTTTTGTTTCTTTGCCCAGATAGTAGGTTACAAGGTTGATGAAGCAGAAATTTTTAGTAGTGATGCTAAAAGTATGTGACTTTAGTCATGTGAAGTTCACTAAATATTAAGTATATACTAATCCTATGTGAGGTGTTTAAATTGTATGAAGATTTAAATCAAAAACAAATTGAAATATTACTTTTTATAAAAAGTTCAATTCAGAAAAAAGGATACCCTCCTTCCGTTAGAGAAATATGTAAAGGAGTAAAACTAAAATCTACTTCTACTGCTCATAGTTATTTAGGCAATTTAGAAGAGAAAGGATATATTAGAAAAGACCCTACAAAACCTAGGGCCATTGAAGTTTTAAATAGGGATGAAGACTATTTATTTGCTCCTAAAAAAACTGTAGATATACCTATTATAGGAAAGGTAACTGCTGGGCAACCTATACTCGCTATTGAAAATATACAAGAAACATTTCCTGTACCTTTAGAAATAGCTGAAAAAGGTTCTATATTTATGCTAGAAGTTCAAGGTGAAAGTATGATCAATGCTGGCATTTTTGATGGAGATTATGTATTAGTAAAGCAACAAAATAATGCTGAAAATGGAGATATTATAGTTGCATTATTAGATGATGAAGCCACAATAAAGAGATTTTTCAAGGAAAAAGACTGCGTAAGATTACAACCAGAAAACGAAAGTATGTCTCCACTACTTACGAAGAATGTTGCAATTTTAGGAAAAGTAATAGGGTTATATAGAAGTATTAAATAAGGATAAGCTGTATTTAAACCAGCTTATCCTTATTTATTAAGTTTTCTTCGTATAAATTATTTAAAGATTTCATTATTCCCAATTTGCAATGTTCATAAGTAAGACCACCTTGATAATATGCATAATAAGGTTCTCTAATAGGAGCATCCGCACTCAATTCAATAGATGAACCTTGTATAAATCCTCCAGCGGCCATTATAACTTGATCTTCATACCCAGGCATATCTGAAGGTTCTGGAGTAAAATAAGAGTCCACTGGAGATGCACTTTGTATACCTTTACAAAACTCTAGAATTCTTTTTCTGCTATTAAATTCTATTCCTTGTATAATATCACTTCTTAAATCATCTACATTAGGTATAACTTTAAAACCTAAACTACTATAAACTGCTGCCATTAGAATAGCTCCCTTTACAGCTTCTGATACAATATGAGGTGCCAAAAATAAACCTTGTAAAATACTTCTTGTCATTCCAAATGTTAATCCACAATCTTTTCCAAGTCCTGGTGCAGTACTTCTATTTGCTATTAATTCAATTAAATCTTTGTTTCCCACTATATATCCTCCAGATAAAGCTAAACCTCCTCCTGGGTTTTTAATTAAGGATCCTGCCATAATATCAGCTCCTATATCTGTAGGTTCTTTTTTTTCTAAAAACTCTCCATAACAATTATCTACCATAATTATTACTTTATCATTATTTTCTTTAATTTTTCTAATAACATTGTTCATTTCACTTATATTTATAGCTTTTCTATCACTATATCCAGTAGATCTTTGAATTAAAATTAATTTAGTTTTCTCAGTAATATTCTTTAGAACTTGGTCTATATTTATATGACCATCATTATCTAAAGGTATTTCTTTATAAGATATTCCAAACTCACAAAGAGTTCCCTTTTCATTTCCCTTTGTCCCTATTACTTTTTGTAATGTTTCATAAGGGCTACCTGTTATAGATATTAATTCATCATTAGGTCTCAATATTCCTGACAAAGTTAAAGTAATAGCATGTGTGCCAGAGGCAATTGTAGGCCTTACTAGAGCATCCTCTGTGTTAAAGACATAGGAATATATCTCCTCTACCTTATCCCTTCCTATATCATCATATCCATATCCTGTGGTCCAATAAAAATCTGTAGAACTTAATCTAGCTTTTTGCATTCCCTCTATTACTTTATATTGATTATATTCTTTATTTTTATCAATTATAGATAAATTCTCTTTTATTAATTTTTCCTTTTCTTCCACATACCTTATTACTTCTTCTTTAAGACTAAATTGTTTACATAAAATATTTATTGTATCCTTATCCATATTCTTAGTTTCCACCTTTTCTAAAATATTTAAAAACAAAAGCCTCTGAAAATCAGAGACATTTGTCTAAATCTATTCTTGTTCTATATTTCGGTTTATATAATTAATGGTTTTACTAGGCACAATCGTAGATATAGCATGCTTATAAATAAGTTGTTGTTTTCCTTCACTTTCTAATATTATTGTGTAATTGTCAAATCCCTTAACAGTACCTTTTAATTGATAACCATTAACTAAAAAAACTGTTATATCTACACTATCCTTTCTTGCCATATTCAAAAACATATCTTGTAAATTCATACTACCTTTCAAAATATTTCCCTCCTTTATTTATTAAATTTAATTCACCCTTTATATATTTTATAATATAATTTATAACTTCATATTTATTTTTGAAGTCATCTAAATTAATCCACTTTATTTTTTCATCTTTTCTAAACCATGTTAATTGCCTTTTTGCAAATCTTCTTGTATCTCTTTTTAATAAAGTCAGCGTTTCATCTAAAGTCTTTTCTCCTTTTAAATAAAGGATTATTTCCTTATATCCTAAAGCTTTTAGCGAATTAAGTTCTTCACTATATCCCATGTCTAATATTTGTTTAACCTCTTCTATTAGACCTTCTTCTATCATTTTGTCTACTCTTGAATTAATTCTATTATATAGAACTTTTCTTTCCATGGTCAATCCCATTATAATTACATTATACTTTTCATTACATTTTCTTGAATCCTTATAAAATCTTGACATAGGTTTACCAGTTTCATTATATACTTCTAATGCACGTATTATTCTTTTTCTATCATTTACATTAATTCTATTCGAAGAATTAGGATCTATTTCTTTGAGTTTATTATATATATATTTATTACCATATTCATCAGCTATTTTATTGCACTTTTCTCTAAATTCATCTCTAGGAGGAACATCAATAAAATTCAAATCATATACTAAAGAATTTACATATAGTCCTGTCCCTCCTACAACTATTGGAGTCTTACCCCTGTTATAAATATCTTCAATATATTTAGTAGCCAATTCTTTATAGTCTGCTACAGTAAATTCTTCATCAGGATTAACTATGTCTATTAAATAATGAGGAATTCCCTCCTTTTCTTCTTCTTTAATTTTTGCAGTTCCTATATTCATGTATTTATATATCTGAGCAGAATCAGCTGAAATAATTTCTCCATTTAATTTTTTTGCTATTTCTATCGATACTTCTGTTTTACCTATAGCAGTTGGTCCTACTAGTATAACTAGAGGTATCTTTTTTGTCATACCAATCATCCTTTAAATAATTCTTTTGAATTTTTTCTCTAAATCTCTCTTTGTTATCTTTATTATAACTGGCCTACCATGAGGACATGTATATGGGTTATTTAGTTTTGTAAGTTGTTTTAACAATTCTTCAATTTCCGGTTTTGTAATTTTATCTCCTGCCTTTATAGCATTTGTACATGCCATTTTCATTATTTTTTCTAGTTTTACATCATAATTAGTATTTAAATTGTTTTTTATATTATCTAGTATATCAAAAAACAATTTCTTTATCTGAGGTTTTCCAAAAATTAAAGGCACTCCTCGTATAGCTATACTATTTAATCCAAATTCTTCAATATCAAACCCTAAATTATGAAATAAATCTTTATTATCTTCAACAATAGATAGTTCTTTATTTGTCAATTGAATGATTTCTGGAGATAATAAAGATTGAATAGTAATATTTTCTCTTTCATATTCCCCTTTATATTGTTCATATTTTACTCTTTCATGGGCTGCATGTTGATCTATAAGATAAAAATAATTATCTAATGTATTTTCTAAAATAATATAGGTGCTGAATAATATACCCACCAATTTAGTATTTTTAAACACATCATTTAATTCTTCTTTTTCATATTCACAGTCTGATACTTTCTCAAACTGTTTATTTTCTTCCTTATCTATCTGCTCTTTTACCTCTTTTTTCTCCAAAGGAGATTCTGCTTTAAAAGAAATAGATCTAAGCATGGTTTCACTATTTAGATCTTCTTTATTTTCAAAGGAATTAGTTTTTTCATATATTTTAATATTGTCTATAGGTTCTTCTTCTTCTTTGTTTAAATCTAAAAAATTAACTTCTTCAACAATATTATCTTTTTTACCTTCTATTTTTACTTTCGGGATAGACATGGTTTCCTTTAATATTTTATCTACTAATCCTTCTATTATATTATTTATTTCATTTTGATTAGAAAATCTTATTTCTTGTTTTGTAGGATGTATGTTTACATCTATTAAACTTGGATTAATTTCAATGAACAATATAAAAATAGGGAACCTATTAATTGGTATTAAGGACTTGTAACATCTTTCAATAGTCTTAGTTAGTTGAATATTTTTAATCCATCTACCATTGACAAATATATATTGATGTCCTCTATTTCCTCTGTAGAAATCATTTTTAGATATATATCCTTTTACTGATAATTTATTGTCAGAATAATTAATTTCTAATAGATTTTCTATAAAGTCTTTTCCTAGTATAGAGTATATATTAGATTTTATATTGTTTTTACCAGGGGTTTTTAATACTATTTTATTATCTTTAATATATTTAAAAGAAACATTAGGATTTCCTAAAGCTATTTTATAAATTACATCACTTATATGATTTGATTCTGCTAAATCGCTTTTTAAGAACTTTTTCCTTACAGGAATATTATAAAATAAATCTTTTGCTATCATTGTAGTTCCTAAAGGACAGCCTATTGTTTCTTTTTTTAATATTTCACCCTCTTTCAAAAATATTCTTATACCTTTATTAGAATCCTTACTACGTGTAAGTGTTTCCATCTTAGTAGTCATAGAAATACTTGCAAGTGCTTCTCCTCTAAACCCTAATGAATGTATATTTAATAAATCCTCAGCAGTTGAAATTTTGCTAGTAGAATGTCTTAAAAATGCATACTCAACTTCATCTTCATTCATGCCAATACCATCATCCGTTATTCTTATATAAGTTTTTCCTCCATTTTTTATTTCTATAACTATATTATTTGAACTTGCATCAATAGAGTTTTCAACTAACTCTTTTACAATAGAAGCTGGGTTTTCGATTATTTCACCAGCTGCAATTTTAGCAATAGTTGATTCATCTAGAATCTTTATTCTATTATTCATTTTCTCCTCTCCTTAGAGGTTCTTAGCCTCCTCAACCATATTATACAATATATTCATAGCTTCCATTGGTGTTAATTTAATTATATCTAAATCTTTTACTTTGTTTATAAATTCTTCACTTTTATATTGAAATAAATCTAATTGTTTTAGATTATTTTTCTTTTTTTCATTATCATTATCATTATCATTATGATTTTCATTTTTTATTTCTATATATTCCCTAGGCTTTTCATTCCTTTCAATATTGTTTAAAATTTCATCAGCCCTATTTATAATATCCTGATTGATACCAGCAAGTCTAGCTACTTCTATCCCATAACTCTTATCAGTACTACCCTTAACTATCTTTCTCAAAAATATAATTTCTTTTCCCTTTTCTTCAACTAAAATTGTATAATTTTTAATACCCTCAAGTTCATTTTCCAACTGGGTTAATTCGTGATAATGAGTGGCAAATAATGTTTTTGCTCTTATATTTTCATTAATGTATTCTATTACAGACCAAGCAATACTTAGTCCATCGAAAGTGCTTGTACCTCTACCTACCTCATCTAATATAATTAGACTATTTTCAGTTGCATTTTTAATAATATTTGAAACTTCGTTCATCTCAACCATAAAAGTACTTTCACCCTGAGCTAAATTATCAGAAGCACCAATTCTAGTAAATATCCTATCTACTACTCCAATATTCCCTTCATCTGCTGGTATAAAGCTTCCTACTTGGGCCATTAGTGTTATCAAAGCTACTTGTCTCATATATGTGGACTTTCCAGCCATATTAGGTCCTGTAATAATTATAGTTCTATTTTCTTTATTATCTAAATAGGTATCATTTGGTACAAAGGAGTTTTCTTTTAGAGTTTTTTCTACCACAGGATGCCTTCCATTTCTTATATCTATAATACCATTATTATTTAATTTAGGCCTAACGTAATTATTCTTATAAGCTACTTGAGCAAAAGAATTCAAAACATCAACTTTAGATATTATTCTGCTTACTTTTTGGATCCGCTCAACTTCACTTTTTATTTTATTTCTAATATTTATAAAGAGATTATATTCTAAGTCTACCATTCTTTCTTCTGCTCCTAATATTTTAGCTTCCATTTCCTTTAATTCAGGAACAAAATACCTTTCTGAATTAGCTAAAGTTTGTTTTCTAATATAATTATTAGGAACCAATTTTAAATAAGACTTTGATACTTCAATAAAATAACCGAAAACTTTATTATAACTAACTTTTAATGTCTTAATTCCTGTTTTTTTCTTTTCTTGTTCTTCTAAATTTGCTAACCATTCTTTACCCTTTATTGCTGCTTCTCTAAGCTCTTTTAATCGATCATCAAATTCAGCTTTAATAATTCCTCCTTCTCGCACCGATATAGGTGGTTCATCTGTTATAGATTTATCTATTAAGGAGAAGATATCGTCTAATGGATCAATTTTATTTCCTAAATCTGTTAATCCTATACTATCTGAATTAATAAGTGTCTGTTTTAACTTAGGCAATTCACTAAGAGAGTTCTTTAATGAAATTAAATCCCTAGCATTACAACTTCCATATATAATTTTACTCATAATTCGTTCTAAATCGTATATATTTTTTAATGAATTTTTTACTTCATCCATGAGCATAATATCTTCTATAAAATTCTCTACTATTTCAAGTCTATATTCAATTTTATCTCTAGCTACTAAGGGTTGCTCTAGCCATTTTTTTAGAAGTCTCCCACCCATTGCCGTAGAAGTATTATCTAAAAGCCACATAAGAGAACCTTTTTTTTCTTTACCCCGAATTGTTTCATTTATCTCTAGATTTATTCTAGTATTAATATCTAAAAACATATAATTTTTAACTGAGTAAAAGAAAATCTTATTTATATGTTCTAAAGTTGTTTTCTGAGTTTTAAATAAATAAGATAATAATATCCATATAGATATAATGGAATAATTCTTATTATTAAGTTCAAATTTTGTAATAGAATTAGATCCAAAATGTTTTTCTATTTTCTCTATACAATCACTTAATTCATACTCAGAATCATCATATACTTCTATATGAGGGTTTATATTATTTTCTATTATTTTCATTATTTTTTTATTTTGAAATAATCTTTCGCTTAACATTACCTCAGATGGTATAGTCTTTCCTAACTCATCAATTATAAAATTTGTATTGTCCTTTGTGTTACCATAGTATTCGGTAGTATAAAACTCACCGGTAGAAATATCTACATAGGATAACCCTACTCCTTTATCTCCTAAATATATACTTGCAAGAAAATTATTAGATTTCTCATCTAGTGCTTTTAAGTCTGTTATCGTTCCTGGTGTAACAACCCTAACTACATCTCTTTCAACAATACCTTTTGCTTCTGAAGGATCTTCTAATTGTTCACAAATAGCTACTTTATAACCTTTTTTTATAAGTTTAGAGATATATGAATCAGCTGCATGATAAGGCACTCCACACATAGGTGCCTTTTTTTTATTTCCAATTTCTCTTTTAGTTAATGTAATCTCTAATTCTTTAGCAGCTATACTAGCATCATCAAAAAACATTTCATAAAAATCTCCAAGTCTAAAAAAAAGAATACAATCTTTATATTTATCTTTAATATTTATATATTGTTTCATCATTGGTGTTAAATCTTTCAAATTAATCCCTCCAATAGAAATAGAAAAAAGGTTCTAGACTATATGACCTTCCAATGTGAAAGTTTTTACATCAGTTATTTTTACATTTACAAAGGTTCCAATTAGATCTTTATCGCCCTTAAAGTGTACTAATTTGCTAGAATCAGTTCTGCCATTTAACATACTTTCATCATTTTTACTTATATCTTCAACTAATACTTTTACAATTTTGTTCATATAATTTTTGTTGCTTTCATAAAAGATAGGATATAAAGTATCTAAAAGTCTTTGAAATCTTTCATGTTTTATATTATCTGGAACTTGTTCTTCATGTTTTGCAGCAATAGTACCTTCTCTCATAGAGTATAAAAAAGTATAAGCTGAATCATATTTTACTTTTTTTACTAAATCCAAAGTTTCTTTAAAATCTTCTTCTGTTTCACCAGGGAAACCTACAATTATATCAGTGGTTAATACAATATTGGGTATTTCCCTTTTAATTTTTTCTACAAGTTTTAAATATTTTTCCTTAGTATATTTTCTATTCATATTCCTTAATATTTTATCACTACCAGATTGAACTGGCAAATGTAGATGTTTACATACTTTATCACAATCTCTCATAGCATGTATAAGTTCATCTGACAAATCCTTAGGGTGAGATGTCATGAATCTTATTCTCTCAATACCATCAACTTCATTTATATCTCTTAACAGTTGAGCAAAAGTATAAGGTGTCTCAAGGTTTTTACCATAAGAGTTCACATTTTGTCCTAAAAGGGTGATTTCTTTGTATCCTTTTTGAGCTAATAATTCTATCTCTTTTAATATGTTTTCAGGAATTCTACTCTTTTCTCTACCCCTAGTATAAGGAACTATACAATAGCTACAAAAATTATTGCAACCATACATAATATCTACAAAAGCTTTAAAGTTGTATTTTCGGTTAGCATCTATATTTTCTACAATTTCACGACTTTCTTCAATTATATCCACTATAGTTTCTCCTGTTTGCAGATGACTATTTATTAATTGGGGCAATTTATAAATATTATTTGTGCCAAATATTATATCTACATGTTTAAATTTATCCATTATAAAATTTCGTACACTTTCTTGTTGGCTCATACATCCACATACAGCTATAGTGATATCAGGCTTTTCTCTTTTAAGAGCTTTCAACGCTCCTAACTGTCCATAAACTTTTAAATCGGCATTTTCTCTTACTGAACATGTATTGTAAATAATTAAATCACTATCTTCTTTATTATCTGCAGGAGAATATCCCATGCTTTCTAATATCCATGATATTTCCTCTGAATCATGTTCGTTCATTTGACAACCATAAGTTACAGTGAGATGTTTCCTTCTCCTGCTTGTTTTCTCAAAGTATTCATCATTCCATTGTTTTACTTGCTCCATATAATGCTGTTGTTTTAACTCTTCACTATTAATATCTATATTTATATTTTTTCTCTTATTCATTATTTTTCCTCCTCAGTGTTTATAGTTCAATGATATATATTATACCATACAACTATATAAAAAAAGACCTGGCTTTACACCAGGTCTTTTTAATTTAAATATTGGATTTTTTAATCTAATTAGAATGTAATTGTATTGCTAGTATTAAATAAACCATCTACAAGGAGAATAGGAGGTCAATTTTATGTGAGATTAGCAAAATAAAATACAAAATCCGAGCTTATTAGATTGTAAAAATCTAAAGCTAATTCTATATGTTTTTTATTGCTCATATCTAGTTTTTCAAATAATAGATTTTCAGCTTCATTTATTTTACCTAATTCTATTAATTTTAATAATTCTTTATGAAGATAATCGGTTTGAGAATTTTCATTTTCATATAATAAATCATAATATACCTCATCTTTATCTTCAATATGTAGAAAAATTTTTGCTAAAAAATTTATTATTTCTTTTATCAATCTCATTATATAATCCTGCTGATACATATAAACACATCCTTTCTATGGATAAAGAAGATCGAAAAAATAATCATAGTTATATAATGCAATTACTAATCCCCTTCAATAATAACCTCTATTCCCACATTTAAGCCTATACGATACAATCCAATGGCATACTTGTTGCTGCAGGCTTGCCTATAATCAGAGAATTTATGCATGAATCCCTTTTTCATATAGGATTATTTTTTATCTATGTTGTAGAAATAAATAGATAAAGTCCCTTTTTGTTTCCATATGTTCATTAGTACTATCTAAATTAAATTCTAATATATTTAGAGCATTGAGTAAACAATAATTGTCAAAAGAAAAAAGTTATCACTTTCTGGTAAAATTTTTTAGTCTAAAAACAAAATTAGTTATAAAAGTATGACTTAACTATGATTATAACATTAAATATTGAGCTATCGCATATATTTTAAAGTCAAATTAAAAATTTAATTATTTAACAACTTAAATATAATTATTAAACATAGTCCAACCTTATATATAATTGATGTAAAAAAGACCAATCATAACTAAATATCCAGTTATAGCAGATCTTATAACTATTTTAGCAGTTTCAGAATCTCTAATTTCTCCAACCATTATTATATCTGGATCTTGTCTTAATATAGGTCTTAAACCATTAGTAAAAGTAAGACCTGTTTTATTATTTACCTGAACTTGATTTATGCCTTTTAACTTATATTCAACAGGATCTTCTATAGTAATTATATTTTTTTCCATACTATTTAATTCTCTCAATATTGAATATAAAGTAGTTGTCTTGCCGCTTCCAGTAGCGGTCGGAATAGTACTGGGATAGTTTTATATGAACAATTAAGTGATTCTTATAGATATGAAAATTATCCTGAAAGGACCTTAGGAGAGAAAATAAGAAAGCAGAGAAATATAAAAGGACTTACTGCTGAAGAATTGGGTAACCTGTGCGGAGTTAGTAAAAATACAATTTATAGTTATGAATCAAACAATGCTGTTCCTACTTCTAACGTTATGAAAAAAATAGTTAATGTCCTGGATGTAGATGTTAAATATTTTGAAGATGATTATTATAATTTTGTGTTATCTGAAAATTATACTGATTATTTAAAAGAGTGGAGAAAACTTCTTAGAGTTGAAGAACTAGAAGAAAAACTAGGTGTATCTTATGCATCTTATTCAAGTTGGGAAAAAGGTAGTTTTATGGCCAGAAATACATTCAATAAAATTAAAAATAGGTTATTTTAAAAAATATAAATAAGAATCTCTAAATAGATCCTTATTGATTTGTGATTCTATTTTTGATAACTTTATTTTTATAAAAAATATTTAGATATGTCGCAAACCACTTAGCAATTAATAAAATGGTGGCTGGTGAGATATAAAAAAAGGGGGTAAAATCCCCTTTTCTTATATCTTCTTATTTAAATTTAAATAGATTTAAATCTTGCATAAAATAAAAATTGAAATATTATACTACTTAATAAATTAATTAAAATATTAATGTTTTCTTTTTTAAACAATTTCTTACCTAATTTCAAACAGATAACTATAGAACTAAGATTCATTATTATACTGATTATAATTATAATCAGTGATTAAAGTTATTAAATGAATAACTGCTGAAATTATGATAAAAACTCCATATATTATATTATAAGTATTAATATATTTTTCTCTCATTGTAATACTTCCTTTTACTTATCTTTTTCTTCCCTATATCTTATATTCTACAAATAATATCAAAATCCTTTTTTATTTGTGGTAAAGATGTCCAATTGATTTTAAAGCCTATATTTAGCTTATATAATGTTTTAATCTGATTAGGATGAATTGTATTACTAAAGTTAAAATAAATGTCCTACAAGGAAAATAGGAGGTCAGTTTTGTACAAGTTTAGCTAAAATAAGAAAAAGAGCCTAGGCTCAGGCTCTAAAGATATGTACTCCTAAAGTAACTCATTAACTTAATAAATTCTATATATGCTAAATTTTTAACTTTTAAAAAAATGTTCTCCATTATCATATTTATTTAGAGTTAAAGTTTTACTTTCTATATTAACATTTTATTCATCATAAAATATAAATGTTGATAAATCTAAGTCTTCAGTATTATATGATATAAAAACCGCTTTTTCTTTATCACTTAAATTAATATCTTCTAATGGAGTTACCTTTGGCATCTCATGGACTTTTTTTTCAAAGGTAGCTAATTCTAATGCTTCCGTGGCCATTAAAATTCCTTCATCATATGTTTTAGCACAACTTATACACTCTGGTAAATCTGGAAATGATATTGATATTCCATATTCATCATATTCATCATAATTAAAGATAGCATAATATCCTATTTTCATAATTATCCCTTCCTTCGCTTATATCCAACCAGCTTGTTTCCAAATATTCCTTAAAGTGCCTATTGGTATTTCATGATTTTTTCCATGATTAGGTACCTGTACTGTCTTCTTTCCTTTTTTCCATGTTTCATGGCTTCCTTTCTGGCGAACTTTTTTAAAACCTTCTTTTTTCAATCTTTGATGCACATCTTTAACCTTTCTACCTGTTGGCTTAGAATTTTTAGCCTTCTTTTTTATAAAATTAACAATACTATTATATAATTTGTGGCCCTTTGTTATAAGCTTACCACCATAATATATTGCAAGTCCACCTCCGACTGCAACTAAAACTACCTTACCAACTCCAGGTATATACCAAGTACCTGCTAATAACGACGCCATGGCACTAGGAAGTTCAATGCCAACACTAGCAGCCCTCATTAAACCATTATTAGAATTACCATATAAATTAGAATTAATATCAATTTCACCATTTGAATCATCAATTTTAATTGCATAATCAATTGTTTCTAAGTAATTAATAAATTCATCCTCTGTTAACTTTGTACCATCCTCCAATATAATGTAATCACTTGTAGAATCATCCTCTGATGCAAAAGAAAAACTACTAAAAGATGTTAGCATTATACAAAAAACCAAAGTAAAACTTATAAATTTTTTATAATTTTTCATTATACTTCTACTCTCCTACCTAACATTAATTAAATACCATACATAAAATATAATGCATACAACAATTAAATTCAAGCAAAATATTTTTTTATAATAACTCATTTGATTATAGAAAAAATTTATAATTTAAAATAATTAATTACTTTTTCTAAATCATCTCTTATTACATCTTCAATACTCATATTTATTAAATCACCTATTTCCACACCATAAAACCTCAATTCCTTTTAAATATTGATTATACATTCCAATCACAAACTTCAACGTGATATTTAAACATCTTATCTTAGCTCTTCATCTTTATTATGCGTATTGGCTAAATCTCCATACACTAATTTATACTAATTTAAATCTAAACTAAATTATGTCATATTAAAAACACATCTCCAAGAATCTAAAAATCTCAGACACTACAGATGGGTAATTCACTATATATTATCTTTTATAACACTTTCTCAAAAAATAAAAAAGACCTGGCACTACACCAGGTCATAAAAATTTATAAAACTATTGCTTCAAATCCATCTTTCTTTAATTGTGCAACTAGGTTGTCCCCACTTCCCCTCTTACTAAATGCACCAGTTTGAACTTTATACAGCCCTCCATCTTTCACTATTATAGCATCATATCCTTTTGATTTTAATTCATTAACTAACTTTTGAGCATTACCCTTATTACTGAAAGCACCAGTTTGTACTCTATATAGTTTGTTATTATTTGAATCTTTATTTTTTATAGCTTCTTCTATTTTGGAAAAAGTATTCTTACCAGGTATTCCATCTGCCGTAAATCCATTATCTCTTTGAAAAGCTATTACTGCATTTTTAGTACTATTACCAAAGACTCCATCAATACTTCCTACATTATATCCTAGTTTATTTAAGTTACTCTGTAATCCTCTTATTATAGAATTCATTTTATTTAGTGTATTGGGTCCTGCTATTCCATCAGTAGATAGTCCATAAGCTGCTTGAAATCTTCTTACTGCATCTGCTGTGCCTGCACCATAAATTCCATCTATAGATACCCCTTTGTATCCTAAACCGTTAAGGTTCATTTGTAAATATCTTACTTCTGTTCCTCTACTACCTATTTTCAATACTGTAGATGTATTATTATTAGGTTCACCATCTCCACTTGAAATTTGCCCTCTTACTTCTCTCATAAATTGAGCTTTATCTATACCAGTTCCAGGACAAGTTTTAGAAGCATTTTCTCTATGAAATCTAATATATTTACCTCTATCATCAAACCATTTTGCTAATTTTAATATACTAGCTTTTTGAGATCCTTCAAATTTATCATTACCAATATCAAAGTTTCCAAGCATTTCAACCATAAAAGGTATTCCACCATTAATTGAATTATAGCCTTTTATACTTGCAGGTTGTCTCCCAAAGCTCCTACCAGTTATAAATTTTCCATCTGGTGTTAATGTAACATGTTGTCCTATATCTTCCCATCCTAGAGTGTTTACATGGTAGTTTCTCATACTATTTTGCCAGTATTGGGCATCAGGTCTTTGTCTCCAATTTAAATGATCTGGTCTCCATGTATGATGTACATGAAGCTCCACATGATTATAGTTTTTAAGTTCATTAATAAGTTGATCAACTGTTAATATTCTATCTACATTATAAATCCTCTCCTTTTATTTATAACTAATTTAATTTTTCTTTTTCTGCCCTTGGGTCAGCTATAACCTCATAAGTTCCCATAGAAGTTAAGCTTATTAATATAGCATTTATTACTGTTAAAACTATGCCTTCTATGCCTTGTCCACTTTTAGCAAAAATAAAAGTAAGAATTAATGCAATTATGAAAGCATATATTCTTACTACTTGATCACCAAAATTCTTTTTTATAATACTTTTTGTAAATTGAACTACTATACTTACTGCAGCTACTAATCCTGCAAAGGTTGCAAGAGTTTCGGCTGTCATAAATTCATTCATATGAACTCACCTCCTTTCACTTAGAAATAAAATAAGTGACTGCTGCTGTAGCAATCACTGTAATTATTGTCTTTATTAAATTCTCCCAGTTTTGACCTGGTTTAGATTCTAACTTATCAATTTTATTATCAAGTCTATCTATTTTTACTTCTAGTTTTTCGAGTGTAGAAGTCATGTTCTTCATTTGTTCATTATTTGCTGTAAAATCTAGTTTTGTTTCTGTTACATCTTTCTGCAACCCTTCTACTACTCCTTCAACTTTAGTAAGCCTTGTTTCTACATTCTTTATATAAATGCAATCTTTACAGTCTTCATTCATTTTCTACCTCCAAATTTACATAATTAAAGAATTAAAAAATAAACTCACTTTTAAATAGGGCTAGCTATAAAAAATAACTTATTGTAGAAAAGTGGCTGGCTGTATCTATTAATTACTTCTGTCTTGTATTTATTATGATTAAACATATCAAGATACTCTTTCTCTGTTCTAATGTAATTACCCTTATCAAAATATCTCATGCAATTATTTTTTAAAACACAATAAGGTTTAAAATAAGGTTCTACTACAAGTATATTTCCTTCATGTTTTAGTACCCTATGAAACTCTTTTAAATAGTCCTTTAGTTCCTCTGAATCAATATGATGCAATACAGAGAATATAAGTATATGATCTATTGATTTATCATCAATTGGTAATATAGAGGATTCAAGAGTTGCAAACTCATATTCGGGATATAATCTTTTTGCATATTCAATTCTTTCCTTATTATGTTTAATTACATTCTCTACATAAAGCTTAGAAAACCACTTTGGCCTTACGAGAATATGATACAATCTTGGGGATAACTCCATATTATATGTCCTCCTTTTAAAAATTAATCCTGTTTTATTATCCCCTTATAATATTTAATTATTTAAGTATAAAAAATAAGCCTTTAAGGCTCTTTAATTTTCTGCATCTCTCTTTTCCTTTATCTAACTCTTTGTTTTATTTTTATCATTAATTTGCCAAATCAATTGTTTTTTCATTATTTTATTTACCTCTTCTGAAGATATATCAAATTTTTTAGCTATTTCTGTATCAATTTTGTCTTCATCTGGAAAATCATCATCTTTAGCTTTTGATTGATAAAGATCGTGCCAAGCTTTATACACTTTTGCTTCTTCCTTAGTTAACTGCTTGCTCCAATCTTTTTCCATTAGCTCATAATTATAATCCATTTTCTCATATTCTCCAGGACTAACAGTATCCGCCTTTGCCCAATCACCTTCTGGTGCATATGTAGTTTTACCCAATGTATGACCTTCGCCTATATATTCTTTATAATCATAAAACCATATTACTACAGCATTAAACTTTTCTTCCTCTTTTATTTTTTCAACAATCTCTTTAGATATATCTTCTAATTCTTTTACATTTACTTTTTCTTTTATTACAACATCATAAGAGTATCTTTTGGCTGCTTCTACTGATATATCTTCTTTTTCTATTATCTCATAATCTACACTTGCAGTACTACTTGTATTCTTACTACCACAACCAGTCATAGCTATAAGTAACAAAAGAATCGTTAAGTAAAATAAACTCCTTTTAGATAATAGTTTTTTGATATTTAATCTCCCCCTTCTTTAACTACTTTCACAAAAAAGGAGAAAATCCTTCTTTCTTCTCTACTGTCTCTACTACCTTAATTTATTACATAAAAAGAGAGCTCTTTTGTGAGCTCTTTTAATATTAGTATTTTTATATTAATTATTTAAAGCTTTTATATTTTAATTAAACTCCCTTTCTATTTCAATTACTTCTCCTGTGTTAGCATCTATTTTTACTTCATAATACATTCCAGTATAGGTTCTTATAGTAATTTCATAAACTAATATACCATTTTCAGTGTCTAGCTCAACTTTTAATACTTCCCCTGGAACATGTCTTAAAGCAATTTCAATAGCTTCTGATCCACTGATTTGATGAATTCTCCAATGATTGTCCATTGCATAAATCTCCCCTTTCTTATGATTTACACAATTACTATATTCAATTGCTTAAAAAATTGTGCTATTTCCATTTTTTTGTTTTTTATCTTATTAATTATGATTAAATCTGTTTAGATATTAATTTTATGTATAACAAAAGAACATACCCTGTGCAATAAGTATGCCCTCTTTATTATCTTCTAAATATTTTAAATAATTTCTGTCCTGTACTGGTTGTATAGTAAACTTTATTGCTATAATTTTTCTTCCTTTTTTAATCTTTTCATAATTTATTTTTATATCAGTAAATTTATTTATTTCTTTTTTTGATACTTTTAAAACCGATCTTTCAAAATCATAAAATCTTTCATACTCTTCTTCTATTCCTAAATATTCTCTTAAATCTTTTATGTTAATTTTCCTTTCTTCTATTGATTCATATTGTTTTAATAACTCGTATATTCTAACTGAATAACTACTTCTCAGTTGTAAAATATTTTCTATTTGATACCTTGTAAAATTCTTTTTTAAATCCAAAATATAAGGTATTAAATCTTTGTCAATATATAGACCTAGCTCTTTACTATCTTCAGTAATTTCTGGTTTATTTATCAATCTTATTATTGTAGCAGTTTTTTTCCTTTTTCATTTATACTTTCAACTTGTAACCTTTTTTCCTCCAAGTTAAAAGCTACTTTTTTAATGTAGTTATAAAAATTCTTATCTTTTGTTTGCTCTTTTAAAGATAATACATTTATATAATATTTTTCAAATTGCCTCTCCTGATGTTCTCTTACATCTGTTATAATTAGACTAAACAATTTTAATTCATTTAAATTCATTCTTCCTTTAAATTCAATTAGCTTATTATGCTTTACTACTAATTTTTTATTATTTTCTTCCATTTATCTCACTTCCATTTTTTTGCTTTTTTAATATTATATCATTTTTAAGACGAGAAATAAACTACAGACTCGCTCATAGTCCTTATTTTTATCGTTATAACCCTTAAATTTCTCGTCTACTAATCTTTGTAATCGTCTGATCAAGCTTGTCCTATACCTTCTAAAAGTAGTTAAATTGTTTGTTAGTATATCTATTTTTCACATGATTTTGATACAATATATAGTTATTTTGTTCACGTGAATTGGTATTTAATTTATTTATATGTTATGCTACATAAAAGTATATTATGGTAAAATAAGAATCTATTGGGAGGAGATTTTTAATGTTTAAAAAGGTTTTTACTTGTATGTTAACGGTTTCATTGATTATAACTGGTACTATCAATATAACTTATGCACAAGAGTCACAAGTTATTTCTGAGGATGAGATAAATAATAGGTTAAGAACATTTAGTCAAGAATCCAAATCAGTAGATTTGAATGAAAAAACAGTAAAAAGTCTTGAACAAAGAATAAAAAGAGGAGAACTTCTAGATAGTGAAGAAGTAACAGATCATGATTCTTTGATGGAAGAGTATGAACGGTTTTTAGAAAAAAATAAAAGTAAATCTAATTGGACTTCATTTATTTCAGATAGTGGAACTGTTGTAAGTTCTACATAATATCATACAACAATAAATGGTGCTAAGGTAAGAAAAAGTCATGGTGCATATTGGGCAGGTTTTACATTTGATTATTCAACATATAGACAAGGTAATAGTAAAATTCATCGAGTTTATGGTGCACAATCAGTAGCTGGTGGTGGAACTATGAGTTTATCTTCACCAAGAATTATTCGGGACTGCAACTGTAACAAGTCCAGCGAGAGCAGAAATGGATTTTACTTTTAGTGGATATGGAGGTGTAGGCAGTTATTCAGGAGTAGTTGGAATAACTGCTGGAAATAATCATGGTTCAGGTGGAGTTTATACGTATTAGTAAGGTTAATATATGAAGAAAGGAAGTTTATGATATATGAATAATGTAATAAGAAGTTTAATAGTTTATACTACTCCGATTTTAATAATAATTTTAGTAATATTATTAATAGTATATATCATTAGAAAGTTAAGTGATAAAAATAAATAACTAGATAGTGAATATATTTGATTCTTATTTTACTTAATATATTGTAAATAAAGGAAGCTTCAAGCTTCCTTTATTTAATGAATGAACTATTTTTATTTATTATTAATATCAGTTATGATATTAATAATAAATAAATCTATCCTGGTACTTTATCAATTCTTTTATTTTTTAAAAACTTAAAAACTAATAAATACTCAATTTTTTTAATTTTTTTATTATCTTCATTTTGAACAATATAAAATCAATTTTAAGACTTGTATTTGCGTTTTTAAGGACTTTAATATGTTTACATATATAGAATATAAGTTTATTTTTCATTAGCCTCAACTCCTTTGCTTTATCCTTCTCCCACATCTTTTATAACTATCATGTCTCATTAAATTTTCAACCTTATCTCCAAGTTTAATTTTCTTAGCCTTCTTCTTTTTATATATGTTCTTTAATTTTCTATATGTGTTAATATCACTTTTCCTTAAGTATTCTCCAATAGTCATCATCTCCGCCACCTTTTACTTATTGTTTTACTGTTATATGTTGTGAAATAATACGTAAAAAACCGTAAGATTGAAATTTGAATCTTACGGTTTTTCTATAATTTGTGATATAAATATAAAGTATCTCTAATCAATATTTATATTGTAACAAAATACATAACATTATAATTTAGTGTATCTTATTACTTTATTTTATCTGCATATATTCTATAATCACCTATAAAATTATCAAAATTCACTGAAAGCAGGTATCTTTCATCTTTGTCTACTACTAATTCTTTAGTACCACTCTTATTTATTGGAAAATCTTGAATCACTTCATCTTTTGAACGAGTTAGTTGAATTTTTAAAGTGCCTTCTTTTACATTAGAATCATATGTGAATTTTACCTTATCACCTTTTTTTAACTCTAATGTTATTACTCTATTGCTACTTGTTTTAGATTTAATATCATCTTTAATACACCCTAAAGAAGGAATCATACTTTCGATAGACTTAAAAGAGGAACATCCTGCTGTAAAAAATATTAGCATACATATTACCAATGTTATGATTAATAGTTTATAAAATTTCATATATTATCTCCTTCCTATTGTTGTTTATTTAACATCTAATGGTATCCGGTCGTAACTTACTGCTGTAGAAATTATAGCATATTTTTTCATAACATGGAATTCGTCCATATATTTTATTTATGAGCAACTATAATATGTAATAAAAAAAGACACACCCTTACAGGTATGCCCTCTTTTATGTTATTTCATCTATAAGTAATTCAACTGTTATTGGCTTATCCATAAAATTATATATATGTTTCATTACCTCTATAGTCTACTTATCATTCATGCCATAGTTATAAACCCTTGATTTTCCATTCTATTTAGATATTGCTTGTGACTACATGATAGTTTTAAAATTTTATTGATAATATTTATATAAAACTTGCCTAATCTACTCCAGATTCTTTCAGCCCTTTTTACTGCTTCTTGCATTTTATCCCCATATCTCTTTTAAGGTATTTAATACTTTTTGTATGGTCTTATCCCCAACCCCTTTTGTCCTCTTTAGAACTTGCACTAACTTTATTTTAAAGTCTGCTCCTTCTGCTGACTCCGCACCATCTTTGAAACCTTGACTGTATATATCAGATAAAAGCTTTCCATCTCTTGCCTGTCCATCTTCTTTACTGTTTTATAAACTTTTCTGTTTAATAACTTTTTCATTTTTATACCTTCAGCAAGAATTTTTTTAGCATAATCACGTTATTATGAATAACCACCCTTGTATTTTTTCTAAGTTATCTTTTTTAAATATATTAATTAATCCATATATGAATATTGATATAGACCACATCGTTTCCATCTCTCTACCTCCTACTTAACTATTTTCAAGCTCAAATCTGGATATTGATACTCAAACATCTTTTTCTTAATCTTAAACACTTGAGTTTCAACCCCTTTAACATCAACAACCTCTGTAGTTCCGTCATTGTTTACTATTACAAAATCTGCTATGTATGTAATAGCTCTATATTTCTTTCCGTTCTTTGTAAATTTAGGTTGTAACTCGTACCTTGGTTGTAATCCAAAATCTTTTATCTCTTCTGCCTGTTTTAATATCTTTAACATAGAGTAATATTCAGCTTCTTTTTTACTATCAAATGTAATTCCGTCTATTTCAGTCTTTTTATTGTTATACTTGCTTTTCTTTTTAGGCTTTTTCTTATTTAAATAATTAAGATATTCTTCTTCTGTCCATCTTAGACTCATAGGTTTCACCTTCTTTTCTCCTGCATAGTTCTATAGCTCCTTTTACGCTCATATTCTCATCAAAATATATTTCAACTACTTCATCAGCTATAGCTAACATTTCTTCCTTACTCATTTTTATTTTACCTTCTCCTTATAATTCTTGTCATCACGTTTTCTAAACACCTAGCATAATTTATAGTAGGCACCAAATATATCTCATTCTAAGGAGGTGTAATTATGACTAGAGAAAGATGTCATTTTGACGATTCACTACTATTCTTCTTCTTGTTACTTGTAATAATCTTCTGTAACTGTGATCATTTCTAATAAATTTGTCTATTAAGCCGGGGAATAATCCTCGGCTTTTTTTATAACTCTTCTACTTTACACTCACCTGTTACAAAGTCTAGCTTAAGAAAACATTCCTTAAATCCTTCTCTATGCTGTAGAATATAAAATTCCTTTTCCTCTGCTATGAACATTCCTTTAAATTTTGTTCCCTTTTCACCTTTTCCTTTTCCAAATGTTGTGATTTCGTACCTTTTTCCGATATTCATGATATTCCTCCTATAATTGATTTTGCTCTCTCATCTTTTTCAAAGCTTCTTCTCTTTTTCTTTCAGCAATAGCTTCTAAATCATCAGCACTATACTTGTCCGTTCTTTGCCCAAAATTATGAAATCTAGTTTTTTTAGGTTTCTTATATTGTTTATTTTGATATAGCTGCTGTTGTTTTTGTTGCTTTTCTATTTCTTTTTTTCTTCTTAAAGGTTCTAAGTCATCTATAGTTAATATGTTATTATCTTTCCAGTTTCTTAAAATTCCTAGAACATATTAAAATTCCTAGAACATATGGAACTCTCCTACTTTTATTTCCAACCGCAATTTTTATAGCCTCACTAAACATTTGTAAACTAAATATTTTTGAGTATTCGTATATTTCATCAATTAAGATTGGAGGTATCACTCCCATATTTTCTTCTAGAAGCCTTACGATATTTTTTAGATTTTCGTCGTACATACACTATTCTCATCGTTCTTTTCATTCTTGTTTATGTCTTTTCGTAGTTCTTTTACAGTTTCTTTATGGTTTTTGTCGGTCTTTTACTAGTTTTTCTGTGGTTTCCTCACTCTGGTAAAGCTCGTATTTTACTATCTTTATAGTGGTCTTTTTTGAATCTGGTACCTTTATAATCATACTTTCACTTTCCAATAGATTTTAAAAATTTCTTACCTTAGTTTTTGACCAATTCCAAGGATCCATATGTAATGTAGAAAAATCATACTGTAACTTATTCTTTTATTGTGTTATTATATATTTAGAGATAAAAGTTGAATTTATTGAATTTTAAAACAACATAATTATATTTTTTTATATTTTAAAGGAGGAGATTTTCCATGAACTTTTCTAAACGAATTGAGAAAATGCAAGAATCCCCTATTAGAAAGTTGGTACCTATAGCGGAAGAAACCAAGGGAAAAGGGAAAAAAGTTTACCATTTAAACATAGGACAACCTGATATAAAGACTCCTGTAGAATTTTTTAATGCTGTTAAAGATTTTGATAAAGAGGTTTTAGCGTATGCACCATCTCAAGGTACTCCAGAACTTATCTCTGCTATCAAAAAATATTATGCCAAATATAATATAAATTTTGAAGATGATGAAATACTTGTAACAAATGGTGGAAGTGAAGCTCTAATATTTTCTCTTTTAGCTACTTGTGACCATGGAGATGAAGTTTTAGTACCAGAACCTTTCTATACTAATTATAATGGGTTTGGAGATATGACAGGTGTTAATGTAGTGCCTATTACAACAAAGGCTGAAAACGGTTTCCACCTACCTGAAAAATCTGAAATAGAGAAACTCATTAGCCAAAAGACTAAGGCAATATTATTTTCCAATCCTGGAAATCCAACTGGAACTATATATACAAAAGAAGAAATTTATATGCTTAGAGATATATCTAAAAAACATAATATATTTTTAATTGCAGATGAAGTTTATAGAGAGTTTGTCTATGATGGATTAGAATATATGAGTTTTGCACATTTAAATGATATTGAAGATAGAATTATTTTAACTGACAGTGTTTCAAAACGATTTAGTGCATGTGGTGCAAGAATTGGATGTATAGCTTCTAAAAATAAAGATCTAATGAAACAAATACTAAAACTATGCCAAGGTAGGCTTTGTGTTGCTACTATCGAACAAATTGGTGCTGCTAATTTTATTAATGTACCTGATAAATATATTGAAGAAACAAAAGAAGAATATAGAAAAAGAAGAGATGTAGTATATAATGCATTAAAGGAAATGGATGGAGTAATTTGTGAAAAACCACATGGTGCCTTTTATAATATTGCAAAATTGCCAGTAAAGAATGCTGAAAAATTTGTTATATGGCTATTAAAAGAGTTTGATATAAATAATGAAACTGTTATGTTAGCACCTGCTGAAGGTTTTTATGCCACAGAAGGATTAGGCAAAGATGAGGTAAGAATCTCATACTGTTTAAATGTAGAAGATCTTAAAAAAGCTATGAAAATACTTAGTGAAGCTTTGAAAGTTTATCCAGATAAGAAATAAAGATATAAAAAGCAAGCAGCATTAGAACTGCTTGCTTTTTATATCTTTAGTATTCCTGTACTAAAGATCTCTCATATAATTCACATTTTTCATAATTGCATAGTCCCTGGATATTGTTTATACAAGTTATTGCACCACATTTTTTAAAATTCATACAGAGTTTTAATTTAGTTTTCTTATTTGATTTTTTTCTCATACCCATCTTCCTTTTCTGCCTTTTATAAAATCATATCATAAATAAATAGTATTTTCAATACCATTTTCAGAAATTTGCAACAAATTATATATTAATATTCATTTTCCTATTAATTTTAAATATAATATAGGCAAAAATGCAAGAAAAGTATTATTATAATCCAATATTTTTATTTAGACTTAAATATTTTTTTAAAAAACCCCTTATTAGATTCTTCTATTCTTTTTACTTTTTCTTTTAGCCCTGCTACTTCATAAGATTTTTCTTTTACCTTCATCTTTAATTTTGCATTCTCACAGATTAAAACATCCCTTTCCTTACTAGTTAGCTCTTTTCTTAATTCTTCAATTTCATCTTTTAATTTCATTATCAATTTTTCTTCATTTTCTTGATTTGAATCTAAAATATTTTTTATTTTTACAGCAATTTCTTCAGTGATTACTTCTCCTAGATTGGTACTAATTTCTTGTGATAATGTATTAAAATCTATTTTTTGTAATGAATCCGAAGTAGTTACTGCTTCTTCTTGATTATTAACAAGAATTTCAGGGGATTTTATTATTAATTTAATTTGTTTATTGCTAAAGCCTTTGTCTTGTAATGACTTTATGTACTGGAGCATCTCTATTTCCTTATAGGTATAGTATCTGTGATTAGAATCATTTCTAGGAATATCAAGTTCAAATTCTTTTTCATAATATCTTAAAACATGCGGAGGATAATCAGTTATTTCAGATACTTCAGAAATAGTATGTTGTTTCTCTAAATCTAGATCTAGCATATATTCCGCCTCCTTCATATTATTCCTCTTATATAATAACTATTCTTTAAAAACTTGCTATTTCCTTTTTATATAATACATATTTTCCAAAGTATTTATTGACATAATGTACTATATATCTTAATAATATAATTTCTATGTCAAATAAAATAAAAAAATAGGGACTGAATCATCAGTCCCTATTTTTCAATAGATTTCTCCAACAATTTAACTAACAAATCTACAGAAGAATTAATATCTTTTTTTGAAGCCATTTCCACAGTTGAATGGACATACCTAGTAGGTATAGAAATTGCTCCTGTAGGAACTCCATCTCTAGTTAAATGAATCGCTCCTGAATCTGTCCCTCCAAATTCCAATACTTCCATTTGATAAGGTATATTATTTTCCTCTGCAATTTCTATCATAAGATTTTTTACTTTAGGATGAGTAAGTATTGAATTATCTTTCACTTTAATAGCTGTACCCTTATTTAATCCAACAGCAAATCTTTTAGCCTTTGGAGTGTCACCAGTTGAAGTAACATCAATTGCAATACTTAAACTAGGGTTAATCTTATAAGCAGAAGTTCTAGCTCCTCTAAGACCAACTTCTTCTTGAACAGTGAATACAAAATACAAATCGTTATTGCTACTTTTAATTTTTTTAATAGCCTCAATAGCTACAAAGCATCCAATTCTATCATCTAAACATTTAGAAAAAATCACATTATCATTTTCAGAAAAACCTGACTCATAAACACAAATATCTCCTATATTGATCTTTTCTACTGCTTCTTCTTTATTTGAAACTCCAATATCTATGAACATATTTTCAAGTTTCAATTTTCCCATATTATCTACAGGCTCTGAAAATATAACTCCAACAGTCCCATTTTCAAAAATAACTTTTTGTCCAAGAGATATAAAAGGAGAAATTCCTCCTATATTTGTAAATCTTAAAAAACCTTCATCATCAATATCAGTTACCATTAAACCTATTTGATCCATATGAGCTGCAATCATTATTTTTTTGCCTTTCCCTTTTTTTCTCCCAATTAAATTACCTAATGGATCTATTTCAATTTCATCAACATAATCTTTAATTTCATCCATTATAAAGTTCCTAATATTATTCTCATTTCCCGATGGTGAATATATCTCTACTAGTTTCTTAGCTAACTCACTATTAAAAGCCATTTAAAAATCCCCCTTTTTAATTTCACTTAATATAGATTTTAAAAGTTTAAAAGTATTCTCATAGTCTTCCTTTGCCATGACAGATATAGGTGAATGTATATATCTACATGGTACTGAAATTGTTGTTGTAATAGATCCTTCTTTAGTTTGATGAATTTTACCTGAATCATTTCCTCCAAAACTAGTTTTCCTAAATTGATAAGGTATATTGTTTTTTTCCGCAATATTAACTATATATTTTCTAAAATTAATATTAAATAATGTTGTTCTATCTATTAAAGATATAGCAGGCCCCTTTTTTAACTTAGTAGGAATTAAATGTTCGTCTGTTTCTGGAGAGTCTGAACAAAGAGTTCCCTCTAAAATTATACTAATTTCAGGTTCAACGGTATAAGTTGCTGGTCCAGCTCCTACTAAACCTACTTCTTCCATAACAGTAAATACAGCATAAAAACCGAATTTTGTATTTTCTTTAATCAAATCTATAAGAAGACTACATCCTACTCTATTATCTAAAGCCTTGGCTTTTATTAAATCATTTCCAAATTCTATGTATTCACTATAAAATATTGCATAGTCTCCTATAGAAATTAAGTCTTCTGCCTCTTCTCTGCTGTTTGCACCTATGTCAATATAAAGTTGCTCTAATTTTAATGCTTTGAGACGTTCTTCCTTTTTCTGCAAATGTATAGGTTTAGCACCTATAACACCTGGTATTTGTTTTTTACCAACTATTACAGGTTTAGATACAAGAATTCTTTCATCTATTCCACCAACAGTTGTAAATTTCAAAAGTCCGGAATCATCTATATCAGTTATAATAAATCCTACTTCATCCATATGGGCTGTTATCATTAACTTAGGAAAACTATTCTCTCCTTTTTTATAGGCAATTACATTTCCTATTTTATCAACTTGTATTTCATCTACATAATCTTTTATTTCCTCAATGATTATATCTCTAACATCTTTTTCATTTCCTGAAACTCCAGAAGCTTCAGTTAATTTTTCTAATAACATAATAACCCCTCCAAATTTTCATTTGAAATTGAAGATATAAAGAAAGTTAATAATTTTGCTGTATTTTCTATATCTTTTAAATCAACAACTTCAACAGAAGTATGCATATATCTTAATGGAATAGAAATACATAGAGTAGGGATACCTTGTCTAGTAATTTGGATGGCTCTTGCATCAGTTCCTGTAGGACCAGGATCTACTTCTAATTGAAACGGTATATTATAATCTTTAGCTACACTTACTAGTTTTTCTCTCAATCCAGGATGAATATTCCCTCCTAAAGTAATTCCTGGCCCTTTACCCATTTCTAAAGTATCTTCTTTAGGTAATTCAGGGGTAGAACCAAATCCTACATCTATTGCAATACCTATATCAGGGTTTATATTATATGCACTTGTAGCTGCTCCTCTGCATCCTACTTCTTCTTGAACAGTAGATACAAAATAAATATCAGGATGATGATTTATAGTATTTAATTTTCTGATACATTCATATAATGTAACTACTCCTGCTCTGTCATCTAAGGCTTTACCAGTTACTCTATTACCTTGCAATTTTATTAACTCTCTTTTAATAGTAATACTATCCCCTATTTGCACAATATTTTTAATATCTTTTCTATCTAAACCTAGATCAATGGACATATCTTCTATCTTTACAGAATTGTTTCTCTCAGCTTCTTCTTGTAGATGAGGAGGTTTTGCACCTATTATGCCAAATAAGTTCTTTTTACCATGTACTATAACTTCTTGGCCTAAAAGGGTTCTAGGATCTATCCCTCCAATTGTTGAAAATCTTATAAATCCTCCATCTTCAATGTCTGTAACTATCAACCCAATTTCATCCATATGTGCTGCTAACATAATTTTAATTCTATCCTTATTGTTACTTAAAGTACCTTTTTTAATAGCTATTATATTTCCAAGATTATCAGTTCTTATTTCATCAGAATATTTATCAAAAGCAGAAATAATTGTATCTTTAATTTTGTATTCATAGCCAGAAACTCCATGAGAATCAGATAAAATTTTGAGAAAATCTTCTGTTTTCATTAAAAACGCCCCCTTATTGGTCTTATTATACCATAATTTTTAATTATTAGATTGTCTAAATAATTTTTCTATAAAAAAATGTTCTCACAGGCTTAAAGTTATATCTATCTGGTAGAATAATCTGCTCAGTACTTCCAACAAATAGTATTCCTTCATCTGATAAACTATTATAGAATTTCTCATATAATAATTCCTTTCCCTCTTCAGTAAAATATATCATTACATTTCTACATATTATTAAATCTATATTTTTAGGAAAAGAATCCTTTAATAAATCCATTTTTTCAAATTTTACACATTCTTTTATCTCGTCTTTTATCCTATAGTTAGATTTTAGAGGAGAGAAGTATTTATTTTTAAATTCTATAGGTAGATTTCCTAACGCTTTTTTATTATATATACCAATTTTAGCCTTCTTTATGGCTTCCATATCTATATCTGTGGCTAATATATTTATATCTTTTAAATTGAAAAATTTACTTAATAACATTACCATAGAATAAGGTTCTTCACCTGTAGAACATGCACTACTCCAAATCCTAAGAGGCTTGTCCTTTTTCTTAATAAGACCAGAAAGAATATATTTTTCTAAAACTTCCCATTGTTTCGGATTTCTATAAAATTCCGAAACATTTATAGTTAGATAGTTTACAAATTCGTTTAATAATTCCTCGTTATTTTTTAAGCTAATAAAATAATCATCAAAGTCTTTAAAATTATTTCTAGTAACTAAAGAACCTATTCTTCGTTTCATTTGCTTTTCTTTATAAAGATTTAAATCTATATCTATTAGCTCTTTTACTTGTTTTTTAAATACTTCATATTTTTCCATGATTCAACCCCTTTGCATTATTGTATACCTCTTATTTTAGCAATAAAAAAGAACTGTGGCAAATAAAAGCCACAGATTAATGTAAAGGGGGTCTTGATGTATTTTGTGAGGTCATTTAATATCTTTGACAATTAAATTTTTTTTATACATAAACCCCCAAAGTTTTATTCTTTATCTTTTATTATTTCTTCAATAGTACTATCAATTTCTTTATTTTCTATAACATATTCTTCATTTTCCTCTTCATCTAATGCTTCTTTCATACTAAGACTAATACGCTCTTTATCTTCATTTATATCCATGATTTTAACTTTAACCTTTTCTCCAATTTTCAATTTATCAGATGGCCTATTTATATGTTCATTTGAAATTTGAGATATGTGAACTAAGCCATCTACTCCTGAATCAAGTCTTACAAATGCACCAAAATCTAATAAATTAACAACATTACCCTCAACAATATCTCCAATATTACATTCTTCTATAAATATTTCCCATGGTTTTGGAAGTGTTTGTTTTAATCCAAGAGAAATTCTATTTTTATCTTTATCAAAATTTAAAACCTCAACTTTAATTTCTTCACCTTCACTTATGACTTCAGAAGGATGCTTAATTTTATTCCAGGATAGATCCGAAATGTGGACTAAACCATCAATACCTCCTATATCTACAAAAGCACCAAAGTTTGTAATTCTCTTAATTTCTCCCTTAATTATTTTTCCTATCTCAAGATTTTCCCATATTTTCTCCTTCATTTCATTTAATTCTTCCATTTCTACTTCTTTTCTAGATAATATTATTCTATTTTTGTTTCTATTAAAATCAGTTATTTTTACTAAAAGAGTTTTTCCTTTATAATTCTCTAAATTTTTAACGTATTTTACAGATAACAAAGAAGCAGGAATAAATGCTCTTAAACCATTTACAAGAGCTATAACTCCACCTTTAACTATTTCTACTACTTTACACTCTACTTTTTCTTGGTTCTCATATATTTGTTCAACTTTATCCCAATTTTTTATAGTTTCTACTCTCTTAGTTGAAAGTACTACATTCCCCTCTCCATCATCTAAGTTAAGCACATATACTTCTATTTCATCATCTTCTTTAAAAAGTTCCTTAGGAGAAAGATTAGGTTCATTTGAAAGTTCTGATCTTTCTATGATTCCATCGGATTTATATCCTACATTAACTATTACCTCATTATCAGTAACAAGAATAACCTTTCCCTTCACAATGCTTCCACGTTGTAAATAAATCATAGAATCTTCTATGGCTTTCATCATTTCATCATTATTTATATTTTCCATTTTATCAATTACCTCCTTAATGATCCAATCAGGTGTTGAAGCACCTGCTGTTAATCCCACAGTTTCATATCCTGAAATAGTTTCTAATGATAAATCATCAATTGTTTCAATATGATATACATTTTGACAGTATTTTTTACTTATTTCTACTAATTTATTTGTATTTGAGCTATGATATCCTCCAATTACAATCATTGCCTCAACTTTTTTCGCTATATCTTTACAAGAATTTTGTCTTAGGCTTGTAGCATTACAAATGGTATTAAATATCTCCAATTCATCAACTTTATTTGAAACTATATCTACCAATGTATTAAATTTATCTAAAGTATTGGTTGTTTGCGATAATATACATGCTTTTTTTAAATTAGGTAAATTTTCCGCTTCTTCTTTATTATTAATAATTATACCTTCATTATTGCACCATCCATTTATTCCAATAACTTCTGGATGTTCTTTATCTCCAATAATAATAATTTTATAACCATTTTTCCAATACTCATTTGCCTTTTTATGAATATTTTTTACATAAGGACATGTACAATCAATTACATCTAGATTTTTATTCTTTATATTTTCATAAATATTATTAGGAATACCATGAGATCTTATGATTACTTTTCCGTTTTTAATATCATCAATAGAATTAGCAACTTTTAAGCCTAAACCATTTAATTTTTCAACAGCTTGTTTATTGTGTATGAGAGGTCCTAAGGAATAAATAGAATCATTTTCTTTTTCTAATTCATCTGTACTCATATCTACAGCTCTTTTAACACCAAAACAAAACCCCGCATTATCAGCTATAATAATCTCCATTTTTTTCATCCTTCCAAATAAATTATTTTAAAGAATATATTGCCTTCATTATCTCTTGACTAAGAATTTTATAATCCTCTGTTCTAATTTTTTTATTATAATATTCACTAAAATATATAGGTTCTCCTATGTTTATTTTAATTTTACTGAAAGGTTTATATTTAGATTCAATGTGTATGGGAACTATTGGTGCCTTTGCTTTTATACTTATTAATGCAATACCAGGTTTAGCATTTTCAATATTTTCTTCATAAACTCTGGTCCCTTCTGGAAATATACCTAGAACTTCATTATTTTTTAATACTGTTAAAGAATTTCTTATTGCAGACAAATCTGCAGACTTCCTATCTACCGGAAATGCTCCTAATGCACTTACTAACCAACCTAAAAATTTATTTTCAAATAGCTCTTTTTTGGCCATAAATCTTATTCTTCTAGGAATAGCTATACCTAAAATAACAGGATCTAATTCACTAATATGATTAGAACATAGAATAACCTTCCCCTCAGTAGGTATATTCTCTTTCCCTGTTATTCTAAATCTAAATATAATTCTAAAGATAATATTACCAATTAAATGACAAAACTTATAGAAAAATAACATCTGTTACCTCCCTTCGACTATATCAACTATTAAATTGACAGATTCATTTATAGATTTATAAGTAGTATTTATTTCAATAGCGTCCTTAGCTTTTTTTAGAGGACCAATAGCTCTAGTACTATCCAATTCATCCCTTTTTTCAATCTCTTTTTTTATTTGTTCCAATGAAATACTTTTTTCACATTTTTGAATTAAATCTTTATATCTTCTTTTAGCTCTTTCTTCAATAGAAGCAGTAATATAAAATTTAAAATTTGATTTTGGAAGAACTACAGTACCTATATCTCTACCATCCATTATAATATTTTTATCTTTAGCAATATCTCTTTGTAATCTAATCATACCATTTCTAACCTCTCTAATTTTTGCAATATCTGATACATTTTGACTAATAATATTATCTCTAATCTGCTTGTCTACATTTTTATTATCTAAGTAAATATGTCCATTTATAAAATCTATATAAGTGCTATTTAATTCTTCTATAATTTTAATTTCATCATTTAAATTTATTCCTTTTTCTAGTACTTTAAGAGTAAAGGCCCTATACATTGCACCTGTATCAATATATTCTATATTCATTTTCTTAGCAACTAATTTAGAAATAGTACTTTTTCCTGCACCTGCTGGTCCATCTACAGCAATGGAAATATTATTATATTTATTTTTCATAATTAAATCCTCCTTATGTAAAACTATAACCACCATTTGGTGGTTTTGTTATTCTTTATTTATTTAAATCAGGTCTTAAGTTTTTTGCCTCCTTTAAATAAACATGCTTTACACTATTTTGACCTATACTAGAATCATACAAGACCATTACTCGTATACATTTTTTCAAATTATCCAAAACTTCCATTTCATTGAAGCACATTAGTGCAGCATTTTTATATCCAATAACTCTAGCAGCTTTTGCAGGATATTCTTTGTTTAAATCTCTGGTAGAGGAAAACAAAATACTAATTACTTTTTCTTTATCAAGATTATTTTTTCTTTCTATTTCTTTTAATAATTCAATAGTATTTGAAATTATACTTTTACTATTATTTTCCTCTACTGTAGTAGCACCTCTTATAGCAATAGTACCCATTATACCACTATCCTTTTTTATTATATATTAAAAATATTAATCTCTCAAGCTATTTTAGTTTTACATTTCCTAATATTTCAATACTTTGAGATGTAGATACAATTGTATCCAATTTTGGACTTTCAATATTTTTACTAATACCAATTAATTTTACTGTAGCCTTATCCATATATTTTGTTCCATCAATTTCAATTAAATCATTATTTGAAACATTTATTTCAATTTCATCTTTTTTTGAAAAATCTCCTTTCTTTTCACCATTAATTAATATACTGATATTCTCTTGACTATTATCTTCAAGTTTTAATATTATTACCCCATTTTCTAATTCATTAAATTTATTCAAGGAGATATATTTTATATCATTATTAAATTTAGTTGTGCTTATTATATTTTCATCTTTTATATTTATAAATTGTATACATATTAAAGAAATTAAGCCTATTATAGCAAAAGTTAAGATAATTGATTCAATTTTCTTAAATAAGTTGTCCATAGTATCCTCCTATACATTATTTTATATATTATAGTTTATGTAATAAACTTATAAATAATGTATAAGAAAACTAGTTTTAAGTTAACAATTGATACCCGCTAAATAACCAGTAGAATATGCATTTTGTAAATTATATCCTCCAGTTAGAGAATCTACATCAATTACTTCGCCTGCAAAAAATAATCCTTTAACTAATTTGGATTCCATAGTAGAAGGATTTATTTCTAAAGTAGAAATTCCTCCAGATGTAATAATAGCTTCTTCTATAGGTCTAAATTTAAGAAAATTTAATTTTAATTTTTTTATATTTTCTATAAGTCTAATACGTTCTTCTTTAGTTATTTGATTAATATATTGACTTTCATTAATATTCGACAATCTTAATATAATAGGAATAAGTTTTTGGGGTAATAAATCTTTTAATCCATTTTTAATTTGTTTATTATTATATTTATCAAAATCTTTTAAAATTCTATTATCAAGTTTTTCAAAAGATAATGCCGGTTTTAAATCTATATAAAGAATTATTTCTTCCTTTGCTGATACATGTTTATTGATAATATTACTCATAGTTAAAATTATTGGACCTGTTAGTCCAAAATGAGTAAATAACATTTCTCCAAAGTTTTCATATGTTTTTTTATTTCCTATATAAGCTGATATGCTTATATTTTTCAATGTTAGTCCTTGCAAATCTCTAACCCATTTTTCCTTAGTTTCACATGGTACTAATCCAGGCTTTAATGCTATAGTTGAATGTCCTAAATCTTTTGCAAATTTATATCCATCTCCTGTAGAACCTGTTATAGGATAAGATTTCCCTCCTGTTGCAATTATTACTTTATCAAAATTTTCACTAGAACTATCCTTAAATGTTAATGTGAAAAAACCATCCCTATGAGAGACTTTATTAACTTCTTTATTTAATATTATATCTACATTCTTTTCAATTAAAAATTTTTCAAAAGCCTTTATAATATCACTAGATTTATCTGAAACTGGAAAAATTCTTCCTCCTCTTTCAACTTTAGTTTTAAGACCACATTTATTCAAAAGAGCTAATATATCCCTGTTAGTATAGCTATATAATGCACTATATAAAAAATCTTTATTAGTAGTCACATTATCTAAAAAAGTCTCCACATCAGCATTATTAGTTATATTGCAACGACCTTTTCCAGTTATAAATAATTTTTTCCCTAGTTTGTTATTTTTTTCAAACAATTTCACTTCTTTATTTCGAGAACTTGCAAATCCTGCAGCTATTATACCAGCAGGTCCTCCACCTATTACTGCTACCTTTTCTTTCATTGATTTTCCTCCTAATACTTAAGATGACAAGTATCATTAAATAATTTCAGAACATTATTATAATCCCTAAATTCAATAATACTTAAACTTACATTGTCTAAAGACATTTTACTAAAGTAACTAATATCCATATCTAATAATCCTATAATTATAGTTTTAATTGCGGCACTATGAGATACTACTAGAATATTTTTATTTGGATTTAATTCGGATATTCTATTAATGCCTTCCATAGTCCTCTTTTGTAAATCTGATAATGTTTCAGCATCTTCTAATTTTAATTTGTGAGGTTCTTTCATCCATAAAAGATGTTTTTCATAATGTCTTTCAATAAGGTCTTTTTTCGTAATTCCTTCCCAAGAACCAAAATTAATCTCCCTAAAATTTTTATCAGAATTAACTTTTAGTTTTAATTTATTTCCAATAACTTCTGCAGTTTTAAAAGCTCTTTTTAAGTCACTAGAATATATATTGTCTATTTTTTCATTAGACAACCTATTGGCAATTTCTTCAGCTTGTTTTATTCCTTTTTTAGTTAATAAAGTATCTCTTTGTCCTTGAATTTTCTTTAAAATATTCCATTCTGATTCTCCGTGTCTTACTAAATATAGTCTTTTCATAGCTAGTCCTCCTTAAATGGTTATATTAATAGTATAGTCTATTTTTAAAAAATATGTAGTTATTTTTATATTTTATTTTTATATCAATTATGATAAGATTTATTATGATATTTTATAAGAAACAAATAGAATCCCTAAACTTAAGGATTCTATTTGTTTCTTATATTTTCATTTTGTTTATTAGTAAAATTGTAAACACTATGTTTCTTCCAAATATCTTCCAAGTCTTTAAAGTATTTAGTTATGTCATCTCCCTTTTTCATACCTATTGCAATTACCAATG
This sequence comes from Anaerosalibacter massiliensis, assembly GCF_024623155.1. Classification (NCBI taxonomy): domain Bacteria; kingdom Bacillati; phylum Bacillota; class Tissierellia; order Tissierellales; family Sporanaerobacteraceae; genus Anaerosalibacter; species Anaerosalibacter massiliensis. Next base: position 143,489 of record NZ_JANJZL010000001.1, on the reverse strand, counting down.
CATTTATTAAACTCATCGGTGCTACTAGTGAATCAACAAATGAAACCATGTTACTACTTGCAAGAAGAGTTATATCCGATATTCGAGCAGCAGGTGAAATTAAACTATCTGTTATTCCAATAACCTTACATCCCTTCTCCTTTACATAATTTAATGCATCTAAAGTTCTTGTTGAATATCTTGGATAACTAATTCCAATAACTACATCTTTGTCAGTAACTTTAAATAATTGTTCAAATATATCATTAGGACCTGCAGTTACAACTGTTACATTTTCTATTATAAAATTTAAATAAAATCCTAAATATCCTGCTAAGAAAGATGAGCTTCTTAAACCTAGTATATAAACTTTTTCACTATTTAAAATTTTATCTACTGCATCTTGGAAAACATCAAAATCTATTTCGTCAACAGTTTTATTAATATTAGACATATCTTTTTTAAAAACTTTTTCAAATAAATTTTCCTTACTAGAGCAATTATCAACTAATGATATTCTTTGAACAGTAGTTAATTTGTTTTTAATCACTTCTTGTAACTCATTTTGCAAATCTCTATATCCATCATACCCTAAGGTATCTGCAAATCTAACTACTGTTGACTCACTTACTCCTACTTTCTCTCCTAATTTAGCAGCTGTCATAAAAGCCGCTCTATCATAATTCTCCATAATATACTCAGCAATTAGCTTTTGACCTTTACTAAGCTTGGCAAAATTCTGTTGTATTAATTTTATTAGGTCTATATTGTCCTTCATTGTCCACTCCTTCATATCTTGTTATTAATTTAAAACCTTCTTCTAATGCCGCCTTATTTATTGTTTCAGTTCCTTTAGGAACTCTATTTAATACAGCTTTTTCCAGCTCTACTTTGTCTACAACTTTAATAAGTCCATTTAAACTTCCTAATGCAATCATATTCGCCACCATAGGCCTATTTAATACATTTTCTGCAGTTTCTAATATAGGAATAGTATATATATATATATCTTCTCTATTAGGCTTATTTCTTACACTACTATCTATTATTAAAGAGCCACCTTTCTTTAAAGAATCTATATATTTATCACAGGCAACTTGAGTTAATGCTAATAATACATCACAATTTCTAACTTTAGGGTAATTTATTTCTTTTTCACTGATAATAACCTCAGCTTTACTTGCTCCACCTCTTGCCTCTGGTCCATAGGACTGTGATTGGACTACATGTTTCCCATCTGAAAGTGCTGCTTCTGCTAAAATAATACCAGCTAGTATTAATCCCTGTCCTCCAGAGCCGCTTAATCTTAATTCTCTTTGTACCACAATATCACCCCTTCTTTAAAAAGAATTTACCAGCCTTTTATACTCTTCCGTATATTCTGGCCTAATACTTTTATGCAATTCACCAACTATGATTTTCCCTTTAAGTTTATCTTCATCTAATTTTTTAGCTGCATTTATACTAATAGATTGATCCCTTAAAAATTTCATCATATCTACAGCATTTCCTTTTTTATTCTTTCTTCCATAATAAGTAGGACATATTGTCACTGTTTCTATAAAAGAAAATCCCTTGTTTTTAATACCCTCTTCTATTAGTTTAACAATTAGTTTTGGATTAAATACTGTAGATCTTCCTACATATGTTGCACCTGCACTAGTAGTTAAATCACAAAGATCAAATTGAGTATCAATATTTCCATAAGGTGCAGTAGTGCCTTTATCACCTCTAGGAGTTGTTGGTGAATATTGACCTCCTGTCATTCCATAAATATTGTTATTATAAACTATGGTGGTAATATCAATATTTCTTCTTGCAGCATGTATTAGATGATTCCCCCCAATTGCTGCCGAATCTCCATCTCCAGTAATGACTATAACATCTAAATTAGGGTTAGCCATTTTAATTCCTGTAGCAAATGCAAGAGCCCTACCATGAGTTGTATGTAATGTATTAAAATCTAAATAACCTGAAGCTCTTGATGAACAACCTATTCCAGAAACAATACAAATTTTATCTCTATCTAGTTTTAAATTATCTATAGCTTTAACAATTGAACGTGTAACTATACCATTTCCACAGCCAGGACACCAGATATGTGGTAAGCTATTAGTTCTAAAATAATCATCTACTATTTGACTAGGCAATTTTTAAACCTCCTTAATATAAGATAATATTTCATCAGGAGTAATCAGCTCTCCATTAACTCTACCATATTTATATACATCTGTTGATTTTTTAGCTATTCTATCTACCTCTAGATAATATTGTCCTAAATTCATTTCAACTACTATTATCTTTTTCACAGTTTTGGCTAACTCCAAAATTTGTTTTTCAGGTGAAGGCCAAATTGTAATAGGTCTAAACATACCGACTTTTATATTTTCCTTTCTTGCCATATCTACTGCACTTTTTACCGATCTAGCAGTTCCTCCATATGCTATTAAAGCTATTTCTGCATCTTCTAAAAAATATTCATCATATTTTACTATATCTTGAGTATTTTCTTCTACTTTTTTGGTCAATCTATTTATTAAACTCTCTGCTATTTTTGAGTCATTAGTTGGAAAACCATTTATATCATGAACTAGTCCAGTAACATGATATCTATAACCTTCTCCAAAGCTTGCCATGGCTGGAACTAAATCTCCGTCATTAATTTCATAAGGGTTATAATCTTCAGCTTTATCTTTAGGTTTTAATCTATCTACTATTTCAATTTCATTTTCATCTGGTATTTCTATCTTTTCCCTCATATGAGCAATTACCTCATCCATTAATATTATAACTGGTGTCCTATATCTTTCAGATAGATTAAAAGCTTCTATAGTGATTTCATAGGTTTCCTTTACAGAATATGGGCTTAAAGCTATAATCGGATGATCACCATGTGTTCCCCATCTAGCTTGCATTACATCTCCTTGAGCAGGTGATGTAGGGAGTCCTGTACTAGGCCCTCCTCTCTGAACATCTACTATAACACAAGGAACTTCTGCCATTGCAGCATATCCTATATTTTCTTGTTTCAATGAAAAGCCTGGTCCACTAGTTGCAGTCATAGACTTTAAACCAGTTAAAGAAGCTCCTATTACTGCACCTATACTTGCTATTTCATCCTCCATTTGAATAAATTTTCCCCCAATTCTAGGAAGTTTGGCAGCAGATATTTCAGCAATCTCTGTAGATGGAGTTATAGGATAGCCAGAATAAAATCTCATACCTGCTGCAATTGCACCTTCTACACAAGCTTCATTGCCTTGCATTAGTTTTATATTTCCCCTTTTCATTTATTCTTACCTCCTAAATAAATAGCATAATCAGGACATCTTAGTTCACATTGACCACATTCAATACATGAATCTATATCTTCAATATTTACTTTTCCATCTTTAATACTAAGTACATCTCTAGGACAAAATGCCACACATATTCCACAGCCCTTACACCATTCCTTATTTACCTGTAGCTGCTTTAACGTTTTTTTAGGCATTACCCTACTCCCCCTTTTATAATTATTTCTTCAATTAAATAATACCAAATTAATTATATAATTGCAAGATTTATTTCATTTTTTATTTATTTCTTTATTTTTTGCAAGTTTAGATTCACCCCTTGTGTTTATTGTCATAAAAATAAAAGCCTGATTAGGCTTTTATTTATATTGGGTAGGTTTTAAATTCTTCATTTACTAAATTAGTATCTATTTTATATTTTTTTGCTTGCCTATTTTTAAAATACTCTAGTGCTATTTGAGGAAATAAAGCATAAGACAATACATCTTCATCTTGTTCTATATATTCTTTAATATCTTCTTTTAAGTTCCCTAGTTCTGGCTCTAATAAATCTGCAGGACGTCCCGTAAAAACTTCTTCATCTCCAATTATTATTTTTTTAATATCTTCCTTTATAGGTATAGTTGGCTTTCCATACAATCCCTTAACATAATTTTTAACTTCTTTAGGTATCATTTTATATCTTTCACCTAGAACAATATTAAATACTGCTTGAGTTCCTACCATTTGGCTCATAGGAGTTACTAGAGGAGGATATCCTAAATCTTCTCTTACTTTTGGAACTTCCTCTAAAACTTCCTCAAACTTATCTAGTGAACCTTGAGCCTTCAATTGAGATACTAAATTAGATAACATACCTCCTGGTACTTGATACTTCAAAGTTTTGGCATTTACCTCAAGTACCCTAGAATTTAATAAACCTTCCCTTATGTATTTTTCTCTTATGTCTTTAAAATACTCAGATATTTCTAAAAGCAAATCCATATCTAACCTTGGATCGTATGAAGAATCTTTTAAAGATGCTACCATGGGTTCAGTTGCAGGCTGACTTGTTCCCATTCCAAATGGAGAAATTGCAGTATCTATTATATTTGCTCCTGCTTCTATTGATTTCATATAAGTTTGATTTGCTATTCCACTAGTAAAGTGAGAATGAATTTGTATTGGTACATTAACCTTATCTTTAATTTGTTTAACCAATTTTTCTGCAGTGTATGGAAGTAATATACCGGACATATCTTTTATACATATTGAATCTGCTCCCATTTCTTCCATTTCTATTGCTAGATTAACATAATAATCAATATTGTGAACTGGACTTATTGTATAGGATATTGCAGTTTGGGCATGCCCACCTGCTTTTTTAGTTGCGTTTACAGCAGTTTTTAAATTTCTAGTATCATTTAATGCATCGAATACTCTAATTATATCTATTCCATTCTTTATAGATTTTTTAACAAACTCTTCCACAACATCATCAGAATAGTGTTTGTATCCTAAAAGATTTTGACCCCTTAGTAACATTTGAAGTTTAGTATTTTTGAAGTTTTTCCTTAAAACTCTAAGTCTTTCCCATGGATCTTCATTTAGATATCTTAAACAAGAATCAAAAGTAGCTCCTCCCCATACTTCTAGAGAATAATACCCTACTTGGTCTAACTTCTTCGCAATGGGTAGCATTTCCTCTGTTTTCATTCTAGTGGCTATTAAAGATTGGTGGGCATCTCTTAAGATTGTTTCTGTTATTTTTACTTCTGACAAATTTACCCCTCCTAATTAAGTTTTTCTACACCATACAGTATTGGTGGATTATTAATTTGATTAATAAATTGAAACTTCAAAACACTATATTTTTTTTGATTTAGTTCATATAAAAACTTTTCAATTATTTTCTTTTCTTCTAATCCTCCTATATGGCCTGTATAACTAGTTACTAAAAGAACGCCATTTTGATCTAATAACTCTAATGAAGTTTTTATTCCCTGTATAGTTGTTTCAGGCTTTGTAACAATATTATGATCTCCCGTTGGTAAATAGCCCAAATTAAATACTACAAGTTTTATTTTTTCATCTTTTATATAATTTGAGATGTTTTCATGCCCATCATGAATAAGTCTAACTCTATTAGCCAGACCCTTTTCTTTAAGTCTTTTTTTAGTATGATCTAGTGCATCTATTTGAACATCAAACCCATAAATCTTACCTAAAGGTCCTACTAGTTCAGCTAATAATAGAGTATCATTTCCTTTTCCTACAGTGCAATCTAGTACAATATCTCCTGGCCAAATTGTTTCTTTCATTATTTTTTTTGCAAGTTCTACAGCATTTTTAAAATATTTATAATCCAATTTGTTTCAACTCCATAATAAATTTATGTTAATCTAAAATTTATTTATAAAATATAATTATATCTATGCCTTATTATATAAAAAATATGGCAATTTTAAATGCCATATCCTAATTATGACAAAATGTTAAAGATTCTTTAAATACTCTATTTCCTCATTTGTTAAATACTTCCAACTTCCTATCTTTAAGCTTCCTAATTCTAAATCTTCAATAGCTATTCTCTTTAAAGAAATTATCGGATGATTTATAGCATCACACATTTTTCTAATTTGTCTATTCTTTCCTTCATGTATCTCCATTTCTAATAAAGAACTATCTTTATCTTTATTTAATACCTTTATGCTTGCTTTTGTAGTAATATAATCATCTATTTTTAATCCATTTCTAAATTTTTTAAGCTCTGTTTCTGTAGGAATTCCTCTAACTCTTCCTATATATCTTTTCTTAATCTCATTACTAGGATGAGTTAATTTATAAGTTATTTCCCCGTCATTTGTTAAAAGTAATAGCCCTGAAGTATCATAATCTAATCTTCCTACTGGATATATTCTTTCTTCTATACCTTGAATTAAATCTATAACTTTCTTTCTGTTAAATTCGTCTTTAACTGTAGTTACATATCCAGTAGGTTTGTTCAGCATTATATATACACTTTTTTCTTCTATTTTTATTACTTTTCCATCTACCTTTACTATATCTTTCTTTAAATCCACTTTACTTCCTAACTTCTGTATAACTTCCCCATTCACCATTACTCTTCCTTCTAAAATTATTTCTTCTGATCTTCTTCTTGAGGCTATACCACAAAGAGCCATATACTTTTGTAATCTCATAGAAACTCCCTCTTTTCTTTAGATTAATTATCTTTAATATTTTATCTTAAATTAAATATTTAGTATAAATATTTAACAACCCACTATCTTCGACCCTCTTCTTTATTATTTTTTTATCTTTAGTGTATAGATTCATATTCTCCATTCTTTTGAAATAACTATCTCCAGCAAAAGTATATCTTTTTCTAAGCCCCTCCTTACTCCTCATTCTTTCATTAGTATAAGCAATAATATCACCTATGGCTAGAGATCTTGGTAACTCTAGAAGCTTATATTCCTTAATCATTCTAACACTATTATGTCCTGCTAAACTTCCTGTTGATATAGCTTCAGTATGTCCTACAAATAGTCCTGACTTTTCTCCTCCACAAAATAAATTATCCACGCCTTTTACTTTCATGGTATTATCCCTAGGTGCCATAGATAAATATCTTACAGAATTTCCTATGCCACCAGAATAAGGATCTTCATATCGAGCATTTTCTAATCCCTTAATTTTTCTTAGTTCATCTAAAGGATAAAAAGATGTCATAAGCTTTGCATGGCCAGTATCTAGTAATATTAGATTTTCTGCATATTCTTTTAAGGCATATTGTTCACATACTTTTTTAGATAGTTTACTCCTATCAATATCTTCTTTAGGTACTGGAATTATAACTACTCCTTTTTCATTTAATTCTTTTTTAATATCATCACTTAAAGAGTCTTTATTTAATTTACAAGAACCGCTAAAAGCTCCATAGGTACCATCACTTTTTTGACCTACTAGGTCTTTAACTCCTGCTTTTTGACTAATACTAACTCTAGGACCAAAGGTAGGACATCTTAATATACACATAGAACAACCATTTCCATATTTCAAACAATTCCCCATAGGCCCTGTAGAACCTGTTGTATCTATAAATACATTTCCATTCACAACTTTTTCATCATCAAGTACTACACCTTTAATAGTTTCCTTATCCATTATAACATCTACTACTCTCTTTTTAGTCATAATCTGAATATCTAAATTATTAAGAAGTTTTCTTACTTCTGGTTCTACTTTAGTTACATCATATAAGCTGCCATGCTTATGACCAGGAAATTCTATATTTTTATGCCTTGATAATCTATCAGTTATTTCAAATAATTCATAAGCCCCTAAATATATATTTTCTTCTGTTGCAGTAAAACGTCCATTATTTCTCATTATACCTCCTACATTTCCTAGACCAAGAAGCATATCTGTTTTCTCTATTAAAATTACCTTAGCCCCTGCTTTTTTAGCAGATATGCTAGCGGCACACCCTGACCAGCCCCCGCCTATTATGACAACAGTATCCAATTAAATCACCTCACTAATAAAATATTTTTTGTTGGATTTTTGCTTTACATAGCTTTACTCTTTGTCCTTCTTTTATCCTATTAGTACAAGCTCCACATACACCTTCTCCACAACAAATCTTAGAATTATTTGTAGTCATAAATTTAATATTTTCATTAGTATTTTTTATTATTTTATATATTGATTCATGTAGTAAATCTGAACCAGCACTAAATACTAACTTTACATTTTCATTTTCTATTAATTTCATAATTATTTCTGTATCTTTTTCTATTTTTCCCTCTATTATTTTTATTTTTTCTAAACTTGTAAAATTATTTATATAGTTATTTTTAAATTCTCCTGGATCCAGAAATAATATTACATTGTTATTATTTCTTATCATTTCTTCTATAGTTAAATTTATAGAAGCCTGCCCCATACCTTTTGAGATTACTAGACAATTAGAATCTTTTATTTCTTTTAAATATCTAGCTCCTAAAATACCATTCCAATAGGGACCTCTTATTATATATTCAATATTATTATTTAAAGCTTTTGTCTTAGAACCTCTAATTTTATATAGTATGCTTATATATTTATTATTTTCTGTTTTCAATATAGACATTGGTACATTAAAATATTCTTTATCTTTACTTCCTCTTAAAATTATATAAGAACCTGCCCTATTTAGTTCCTTTACAAGTTCCTTTTCTGTTTCAATCTTTAATAAATATAATTTATCTTCTATTTTTTTCTTTTCAATTAGCATTCCTTTATAATCTTTCCTACTATCTTTAACTTTTTTATTATTCATATAGTACTCATTTAAAATACATACTCCATTCCATTCACAATCACAAAATTCTCTTCCCTGTAGTTGGGAACAAGTTATACAATCCATAGTATCTGCTAAAATACAAGGACAGTATTCTGTTCCTGCATCTACACAATTAAAATTTTTAGCCATAAAACCTCCTCCTATTTTTCCATCTAATATTAAAATATTTATTTAAAAATATTTTGTTACAGTTTTAGGCAAATTAAAAAAGAGCTTATAAGCTCTTTTTTAATTTCTTCAAAAAACCAATTCCTTTAATTTCTTCTTTTGCTATTAAGTTACTGGTATATATTAGCTCCCCATCTAAATACACAGATATTTTCCCAATTATATCTCCTTTATTTACAGCGGCTTCAATATTTTCAGGTAAATTTATAGTTACCTTTATCCTTTCTTTCTCCTCTTCTTTCAATGGCAAAATACAGCTTGAATCTGTAACTATTGGTAAATATTCTTTGTTACCGTTTTCAACTTCTATATTTTTTATAAATTGCCCTTTATCATATATAAAATATGGTTTATAATTTTCAAATCCATAATCTAATAACTTATAACAATCATTAAACCAATCTCGATCATTTAGAACTACTGAAACTAATTGCATGCCATTTTTAGTAGCACTAGATACTAAACACCTTCCTGCTCTTTTTGTATACCCAGTCTTAACTCCATCTCCACCATCATATTGCCACAAAGTTTTATTTTTGTTATAAAAATAATTATTTTTATCCCTATTTGCTGTCCATGATTTGCTACTTACTATTTCTTTGAAAGTTTCATGTTTCAATGCTTCTCTAGAAATAAGTCCTAAATCATAGGCAGTAGTATAATGATTTTCGTCTTCTAATCCATGGGGATTAGTAAAATTTGTATTTAAAGCACCTATTTCCTTTGCCTTATCATTCATTAAATTAACGAAGTTTTCTACATCTCCACCTATATGGTCCGCTATTACCATAGCAGCATCATTTCCTGAACGAAGCATTAAACCATATAACAAATCCCTCAAACTTATCTTTTCCTCTTCATATATATATATACTTGAACCTTCTATTCCTACAAAATCTTTTTCTACTTTGATTTTATCATCTAAATCTCCATTTTCTAATGCTACTAAAGCTGTCATTATCTTTGTAGTACTTGCCATTGGCATCTTTTTATTAGGATTTAGAGTATAAAGTATTCTTCCAGATTTCACATCTATAAGTATGCTGCTTTCTGCATTTATTACAGGGTCAGTATATGATATGGAAGTTATAAAAAATAAAATTATAAAGGATATAATAACAACTTTAATATTCAATTTTCTACCTCCATTTATATGAATTCATTCTTCTATAGTAAATAACAGAAGCAGAAATATTCTGCTTCTTAACTAGGTTCAATATCATTTATCTCTTTGGTAGAACCTTTCTTATTACTTTTATTTATAAGATCAGTAGTAAGTTTTCCTGCTAAATCAATAATATTATTTATTGCATTACTTCCTTCATCTACAGGTAACATTTTTATTTGTTCATTACCTACAACCATAAATGCAATAGGCTGAATTGATACCCCAGCTCCAGCTCCACCGCCAAAAGGTAATTTTTCCTCTTCAGTATCATAATCATTTTTTTTATTTTTTCTATTGTTCATATTACTAAATTCAGTTCCTCCAGATGCAAAACCAAAAGATACTCTTGAAATAGGTATAATAACTAAACCATCTGGAGATTGGACAGGGTCTCCAACTATTGTATTTACATCTACCATTTCTTTTATACTATTCATTGTAGTTTTCATTAGCCCTTCTATAGGATGTTCTGCCATTTTTATTCACCACCTTCTTTATACTTAGTCCATATAAACTTATAATAATAATATAAACCAAATTGGATTTAATTATACAATTAAATCTAGTTTCAAACTTACTTTTATTAAAATATGGATATATATTTATGTAAATATCATCTATTTCTCTTTTATTTATAAGAATTGAAAGAACAGAATTTTTTATTGCCCAAAAAAGCCCAGTATAAATACCAGTTAAAGCTGCATCTTTTGAGCCAATATCAGTTATCCAATGTATTTTCTTTATTTCTCCTCTTTTCCAAAAAAAAGAAATAACTTTTTTATATTGATTATAATATTTTAAATATCTTTTTATTTTAAATTCTTTTTCCCCATCATTTTTCTTTCTTCTCTTATATCTTTGTATAATTTTTTCGTTATCAATTTTATATTTTATCAATCCCTTTAAAGCAATTAATTGAATATTAATCTCATTAGATTCCTTTCTTCTGAAATCAATAACTATGTATAGAGGCCATAATAAAATAACTAAAAACACAACCAAAATAATTAAAAACCATTTCATAAATTCACCTCATTTTAATATAGAAGGCTAATAAATATTATTTCCATAAAAAAAGAAAATAACACACTTAAGTGTATTATTTTCCATCTTCGTCAATCTTAAACTCTTCTAATGGAGGCAATTCTTTTAAACTTTTCAATCCGAAATATTTTAAAAATTGTTTAGTTGTTCCATATATTATAGGCCTTCCTGTTTTTTCTATTCTTCCTTTCTCTTCAATAAGTTCCTTTTCTAATAAAGTATCTAAAGCTTTATCACATCTTACACCTCTAATAGCTTCTATTTCGCTTTTTGTTATAGGTTGTCTATAAGTAATTATAGACAATGTTTCTAAAGCAGCATTAGATAAACTTTTCTTAGTCTTTGGCATGCTCAATTTTTTAATCCAATCAAAATGCTCAGATCTGGTGCCTAACTGATAACTATCTCCAATCTGAGTTATTTTAATTCCTCGCCTTTCAAAATCAAACTCATTTATCATTTCATTAATTATTTCTTCAACTTTTTTTTCATTCATTTCTAAAACATTAGAAATATCCTTTAACGATAAAGGATCTCCCCAAATAAACAAAAGTGATTCAATAATTGATTTGATCTCTTTTTTATCCATTGCTGACCATCCCTTCAAAGGATTTTTTAACTAAAAGAATATCAGAAAAATTATTCTTCTGTTTAATTTTAATATATTTTAATTTTGCTAGTTCTAAAGTTGATAAGAAAGTTACTATAATTTCGGATCTTGTAGAATTATTGTCAAATAATTGGCTAAATCTAATACTTTTTTCTATATTCAATCTATATTTTAAATTTCTTATACATTCTTCCAAAGTAACTTCATCTCTTTGTATTTCATTAATATCTATAGGCTTTATTTTCCTTTTACTTTTATCTAAAAGATCATTTAGGACATCTACTAATTGTTCTAAATTCATTTCATCTAATTCTATTTCCTCTTCTATATCTTCTTCTATGTATTGAGATATATCTTCTTTAGGTTTATAAAAAACTTTATTTTGCCTTTCTTCATAAACTTTCAATTTATTAGCTGCCTTTTTATATTTCTTATACTCAACTAATTTTTTTACTAGTTCCGTCCTAGGGTCTATTTCTTCCATTTCCATTTGAAGTCCCTGATCTTCCTCTTTTTTAGAAGGAAGCAACATCTTAGACTTAATTTCTAATAAAGTAGAAGCCATAACTAGAAATTCGCTAGTTATTTCCATATTAACTTCTTCAGCTTTATTTAAAAATTCCATATATTGATCTGTTATTTCACTAATAGGTATGTCGTAGATATCAACTTTAGCCTTTTCTATTAAGTGCAATAATAAATCTAAAGGTCCTTCAAAAGCATTAAGTACTACATTATATTTCATATAAAAACCCCTTTAACTAACTATTTTTAATAAAAGATTTAAACTTATATTTATCAAAGGTCCTAAAATTTTATCAATAGTATTGCTAATCACTAAAAAAACTAATATTAAATAAAGATACCTTTCATATTTATAAAATTTATATTCCCATTTAACTGGAAGAATACTTGCAACTACTTTGGAACCATCTAAAGGAGGAAAAGGTAGTAGATTAAACACTCCTAACATAATATTATACCATAAAGTAATTATTAAAATATCTATAAAAATGCTATTTTTAATTATATTAGTTGATATTATAAAAGCTGATATTATAGCTATTACAAAATTTGTTAATGGACCTGCTAAAGAAACTAATATAGTATCTCTTTTTCTCTTTTTAAAATAGCTTGGGTTAATAGGCACAGGTTTAGCCCACCCAAACTTAAACACTAACATAAATAAAAAACCTACTATATCAATATGTTTTAAAGGATTAAGAGTCAATCTACCTGCTTCCTTTGCAGTAGGATCCCCTAATTTATAAGCAGTATATCCATGAGCCAACTCGTGGAATATTATAGCTATAAATAAACCAGGTAAAGAAATTATTTTTTCTAAAATCATAAACAACCCTCACTCTCAAAAAATAAAGCTAGATACATTGTATAATTATTTTATAAAAAATACAATGTATCTAGCTAACTATAAGCCATATTTATTCAGTTAAAAAATTATTTAAAGTTTTCTTAAACATATCTTTAAATCCTGCACTATCTATTGAATCGTTGAAAACTAAGTTTATTTTCTCAACTTCTTTCCCTTCAATACTTAAAATCATGTCTCCTATTTTTTCCCCTTTCTTTACAGGAGCATCAACAGATTTAGGTAATAGTATTTCCTTTTCCACTTCTTTTGTAGAATTTATAGGTAATAGTATATATGCATCCTTTTCTAGAGATACATCAACTTCTTCCTTACTACCCTTTTGAACTATTATTTTATCTACTATATCACCTTTTCTACCTATTGTTAAAGAATCATAATTTGAAAATCCATAATCTAAAAGTCTTTTACTCTCATCAAATCTTATTTTTGATGTTTCACAACCTAATACTACTGAAATAAGTTGTAAATTACCTTTTTTAGCAGAAGCTGATAAACAAAATCCTGCATCTTGAGTAGAACCTGTCTTAATACCATTAGCTCCATCATATTCTTTTATAAGTCTATTAGTATTAACTAAACCTTGAGTTATTTTTTTATCTTTGCCTACTTTCATTTCTTTCATCCAAATAGTTAACCATTCATGAATTTTAGGATACTTTAATAATTCTCTAGACATTAAACTCACATCATAAGCAGTTGTATAATGGTTTTCTGCTGGAAGTCCAGTTGTATTTTTAAAGGATGTATTTTTCATGCCTAGTTCCTTAGCTTTTTCATTCATTTTTTTTACAAATGCTTCCTCGCTACCTGATATATGCTCGGCTATTGCCACACTTGCATCATTTGCTGATCTTAAGCAAATAGCCGTAAGAAGATCCTCAACTCTTTGAACTTCTCCTTCTTCTAAATAGATTTGGCTTCCTCCCATTCCTTGGGCATGAGCTGAGATATTTACTTCATCATTAAGATCTATTTCTCCTTTTTCAATAAGTTCCATTGTTATTAATAAAACCATTATTTTAGTAATACTAGCTGGATGAAGTTTCTCGTGGGAATTTTCTTCATATATAATATCTCCGGAATAAGAATCTATGAGTATAGCTGATTTAGCATCTATATCAAGTTTATTTTCTGCAAAAACTTTATTTGTTGATAAGAAAAAGATTAATATTGCTAAAAAAAAGCATGTATACTTTCTATTTTTTTGAAATAAACTCATATTGTTCCCTCCTATCTTGCTATATTAAATATTTATACTTATATTAACCTATTAAATATTAAGTTATTCAATTTTAAATCGAACAAATAAAAAAACAAAACTTTTAAAAAAGTTTTGTTTTTTTATTTGTTATTTCTCCATAAACTAATTTTTTATTTTCTTTATTTTTATTTCCTACATCAATAATATTCTTTAACTTTTCTTTAACTTCTTCCACTTTTCCTCTATTATTTCCATGTATATAAGCTAATACATCTCCCTTTTTAACTTTATCATCCACTTTTTTGTTTAATACAATCCCTGCTGATAAATCTATTTCTGATTCTTTAGTATCTCTTCCTGCACCTAATATTAATGCACATTTTCCGATTTCTTCAGCATTCATAGATTTTATATAACCTTCTTTATCACTTTCGACTTTTAAAACATACTTTGCCTTGGGCAATAGCTCTGTATCTTCAATATAGCTAGTATCTCCATATTGATATTTTACTAATTCCAACAATTTCTTATAAGCTTTGCCTGTTTTAATAGTATTCACTAACATTTCTCTTCCTTCTTTTTCATTGGAAGTTTTTTTAGCCAATACTAATAATTTAGAACCTAAGAATAAACATAATTCATAAAAATCTTTTGGTCCTTTTCCTTGTAATGTTTCAACTGCTTCTTTAATCTCCAGTCCATTTCCTATAGCATATCCTAAAGGCTCGTCCATATTTGTAACTAATGCTATAGTTTCCCTACCAAATCCGGTTCCTATTTCTACCATTTCTTCTGCTAATGAGATAGCGTTGTCTAGATTTTTCATGAAAGCTCCACTACCTACTTTTACATCTAATATTATTGCATCTGAACCTATTGCTAATTTCTTACTCATAATACTACTTGCTATCAATGAAATATTCTCTACTGTAGCTGTTACATCTCTTAATGAATATAATTTCTTATCAGCTGGGGTAATATTAGCAGTTTGGCTACAAAGAGCAATATTTATTTCATTAGAAATGCGAACAAATTCTTCCCTACTTAATTCTACTTTAAAATCTTTTATTGATTCAAGCTTGTCCAAAGTGCCTCCAGTATGACCTAACCCTCTACCTGACATCTTAACAAATGGGACTCCACAAGCTGCCACCATAGGAGCTAAAGCTATAGTAGTTTTATCTCCTACACCCCCTGTACTATGTTTATCTACTTTTGTGCCACTAATTTGAGATAAATCTACAGTTTCCCCTGAATTTATCATAGCTTTTGTTAAATTTAAAGTTTCCCTTTTATTCATTTTATTAAAGTATATAGCCATTAAAAGAGAAGCTACTTGATAATCTGGTATCTTATTATCAGTATAACCTTTAATAAAGAAATTAATTTCTTCTTTTGTAAGCTCCTCTCCATCTCTTTTTTTCTTGATTATATCATACATTCTCATAGCCATATTACCCCACCTTTATCTTTGTTAGATATTTTTAACTATTTCTCTTACTAGTTTTTCAAAAGTTCCTTTAACTTTTTCAGATGTTTCAACGACTTCTTCATGATTTAATGGCTTATCTAATATACCTGCAGCCATATTTGTTATGCAAGATATCCCTAAAACTTTCATTCCACCATGTCTAGCAATAATTACTTCTGGCACCGTTGACATTCCAACTGCATCTGCACCAAGAATTCTTGCTAATTTAACTTCTGCTGGAGTTTCGTATGTTGGTCCAGTAAACCACATATAAACTCCTTCCTTTAAATTTATACCTAAAGTTTTAGATGATTTTTTAGCAATGCTTATTAAATTCTCATCATATGCAGATGTCATATCTAAAAATCTTAATCCCAATTCATCAATATTTTTTCCCATTAAAGGATTTTTCCCTGTAAAATTTATATGATCTGTAATAAGCATTAAATCTCCGGGACTAAATTTTTCATTTATTCCTCCTGCTGCATTAGTAACAATGATAGTTTCTATTCCCATTGATTTCATGACCCTTATTGGAAAAGTAACATCTTCCAATGGATATCCTTCATAAAAATGGAATCTACCTTGCATAGCAACAACTTTTTTATTCTCTAAATCTCCTAATATTAATCTGCCCTTGTGACCTTCTACAGTTGAAATGGGGAAGTTTGGTATTTCATCATATTTGATTATTGTTTTATTTTCTATTTTTTCTGCCAACTCTCCTAATCCAGAACCCAATATTATTCCAATACTTGGTTTGTAATCTACTTTAGATAGTATATACTCTCCACTTTGATTTATTTTTTCTAAAAAATTCAAAATTACCCCTCCTAAGCTCTTGGATGTGCTTTATCATACACTTCCTTTAATTTTTCATCATTTATTGCAAAAAAATATTTTTGTGTTGTAGAAATATCTGAATGTCCTAATATTTTCTGAACAGATTTTAAATCTGCTCCATTTTGTAAAATATGTACTGCAAATGAATCTCTTAAAGTATTAGGTGTTATTTTCTTATTAATATTTGTTTTTCTTGTATAATATCTTATAATTTTCCAAAATCCTTGTCTTGTCAACCTTTTCCCTTGATAATTTATAAAAAGAGCTCTTTCCTCAGTATCTTTTAATGTTTCCATTCTATATTCATTAATATATTTTTTTAAATAGGTAGAAGCTGTCCTACCCATTGGAACCATTCTTGTATTATTTGCTTTTTTATCCAATGTAACATTGCTAAGTTCAAAATTGATATTATCTATATCTAATAGTACTAGTTCTGAAACCTTAATTCCAGTTGCATACAAAAGTTCCAAAATAGCCTTGTCTCTTGAACCTTTAAAGCTATTAGGTATAGGCTGAGCTAATATTATATTGACTTCCTTTGGAGTCAATATGTCAGGTACTTTTCTCTCTTGTTTTGGTGCTTGAAGATTATGTGTTGGATCTATATCAATAATCCCATTATTTAATAAATATTGGTAAAAAGATCTTAAAGAAGCAAGTTTCCTTGAAATAGTAGAAGCAGATTTTCCATCTCTTTGTAAATAAACTAAATAAGTTATTATAATAGTTTTATTTACATTCACTAAATCTACAGAACTATAATTACTTAAGTAATTATTAAATTGTTTTAAATCTCTAATATAAGATTCCTGCGTATTTCTCGATAATTCCCTTTCATTTTTAATATAATTTAGGAACTGCTCAATAATATTATGCATATTAATTTCTCCTTTATAGTTATAGTCTATAGTTAGTATATATAGTCTGTTATAAGTTTCATAAATATAGGAGTAATATAGGCTTCTACTATACTACCAATTAATATAATAATAGAAAATATAAGTATTATTATAGAATAATTTATAAAGCTAGTCAATTTATGGTTATAATTTAATCTAAGTTTTTTTCCTTTTATACTATTTAATGAATTTACCATTCCAATTGAAGCTATAGATATAATTCCTGGTATTATAAATAAATTTTGAGGCAATATGGAGAACAATGCAAATAACAGTCCTTTCATTTTAAACTCATTAACTAAAAAACCTACTGTGAAACCAATTGCAAATCCTCTTAATAGGATTATAACCGGTATTATTGGAATACCAATTATAATAAAACTTGTTATCCATATTAAAAATATTGTTTTAAAATTATTTAAAACAGACTCTTTTAACAACAAAAAACTATCCACATTATCTTTGCTAATTAATTTAAAAAAAGAATTGAAAAAGCTTATTACTTGTCCTTTTTGCTCACTATTTAAAACCCTTATAGATATAGCACCTATGATTATACCTATAATTAAAAAAGCAAACATTATAAAATATATTAAAAAATTATCTTTAAAATGTTTATATAACCAACCCTTTGCTTTATGTTGCAAAAGTATATCCTCCTTTCTCAGCTATATACAAGCTTTATATAAAATACTATGCTTAAAAAGAGGATATTATCACTTTTAATATTTTATTTATTTTCTAAATAATTTTTAGCTATTAACGCACCTATTATAGTCTTACTATCTACTATTTCTCCTTTTAGTACTTTATCTATTAATGAATTAAGATCTAATTTAATAATTTCTATATACTCATCCTTTTCTGGTTCAGCCAATCCTTCTATTAGTTCAATAGCTAAAAATAAATACATTTTTTCATCTGAAAAACCTGGTGAAGTATAAAACTCAGTTATATATTCTAGTTTTCCCGAAGAAAAACCAGTTTCTTCTTTTAACTCTCTTTCAGCTGTCTCCTTAGGTTCCTCTCCAATCTCTAATTTCCCAGCAGGTATTTCTAAAAGTTCTTTTTCTACTGCTTTTCTATATTGCTTTACAAGTATTATTTCCCCTTCTTTTGTTATAGGTACTATAGCTACTGCACCAGGATGTTCTACTATTTCACGTTTTGAATACTTTTTATCTGGTAATTCCACTGTATCTATTCTCAAATTAAGTATTTTACCTTCATATATCTTTTCTGTTTTCATAGTTTTTTCTTCAAAATTCATTTTAAGTTTCCTCCTTTTTTAAAAAATACTTATATACAGCTCTACCTACAGCACCTAAAGTCATAAAAAACTCTCTATCTTCCTCAATACCTCTCCCCATAGTTTTTATATCTAAATCAAAATGGTTTAAAGCCTCTACTATACCTTCTCCATTTTCATAATTTATTTCATATCTTTCTAATATTTTATTATCTGATAATTGTTTATTGATTAGGTTATTTTTAACTTCGTCTAATTTTGGAATAACTAATTTTCCTCCTGTATTACAGATTTCATCTAGTACTGTTAGAGTATGATGACTTATACCTCTATGTCTATCTCTTTTATCTTTAAAACTAATTCTTGGAACTATAAAAGGTATCCCTCCAAGATTATTTACTGCATCGACAATATAACCTTGTTCTATTCCACTAAACCCATATTTAGTGCCTGTTCCTACAATTCCTGGTCCCATAGTTATTATAGTTATATCGCTTTCAATTGCCTCTTTAGAAGCTATTATTCCCGAATATATATTTATAGCTTCTATATCTCCTCCAAAAGCATTGCCTATAGTTATAGTCTTATTAATAATTCCTTTTTCTTTTAACTTCTTAACAGTATTACTAAATTGAATAGGTAATGCTCCAGCATCTGTCATTATATAATTTATTTTCAGAGAAGGATCGATCCATTTTAACATACTAGAGATAGGAGCTAACATGCTGTGTAAAGTCCCTACTATGAAAATATTGCCATCTAAACTAGTAAATTTATTAAATGCATCATGATACGGACTATCCTCTTCCTCAACAGCTAAGCATTTGAGTTGTAATGGTGTATATCTTAATTTCATTATATGACCTTTTCCATGTATACTTTGGAAAGTATTGCTATAATTATATATAACAAAATGGTATCCTCCTGTCCCTAGAGATAATGATACAGCTGTAGTATTTAGAACAACCTTATCCCCTATTTCAATCTTTCCAGTCATATCATTATAGTTTATAGCTTTTGATATATCACCCTCTATATCTATTTCAATCCAAGTTGTAGTTTTATCTTTTTTTAAAATATTATTTACAATTCCTATTTTGTAACCTATCAGTTTGAAGACCTCCTTATCTACCTAATTTATCTAAAAATCTTAAAAAACTGTTTTTTTCTATTATCTTAGAAAAAGAAATAAATTCTGCAATCATTTGAATTATAATTAAAATTAATAAATAAATTATTTTTACATTCATACTATGAGTAAATACACAATAAACTCCTAAAGTAAAACCCAATATATTAGAACCTATATCCCCCATCATACATTTGGCTTTCAAATCTATAGGCAAATATCTAATTAATATACCAAAAAAAGAAAAAAGTATAAAATCAAAATAATTATTTCCAGAGGTTAATATTAAAATTACAGACATTATAATAAATACCTTTGATGCCCTTCCTGGACGTAAATCAAAAAGATTTATTAAATTAGTAAATAATGAAATTACTAA
The DNA here is from genome assembly GCF_024623155.1 of Anaerosalibacter massiliensis. Taxonomy (NCBI): domain Bacteria; kingdom Bacillati; phylum Bacillota; class Tissierellia; order Tissierellales; family Sporanaerobacteraceae; genus Anaerosalibacter; species Anaerosalibacter massiliensis. Next base: position 123,328 of record NZ_JANJZL010000001.1, on the reverse strand, counting down.
AATATTTAAAATTACTTCAATTATGGATTTAGAAATGTATAGAGATATTAAAACTGCTACAAGGAATCCAATACCTGCCTTAAGTCCTCCAGTTGTTAACCTACCTTTAAAAAAAGATTTAATATGCCCTTTAAGGCCTTTAACTTTTTCATCTCCTATTAAATCATCTAATAAACCTATAAGCCCAATTAGTATAAATCCAACTAAATATAATAATATTTTAGTGATATCCCTTTTTAAATAAAACCCTATTAAGATAACTGTAATAGTTTGAACTATAACAAATAATAATCCCATACTAGATGGTATTCTTTCTTTCCTATAGTTTAAGCATAAACAATTGCTATCGTTTAGCATATTGAAAATAAAAGGTGTACCTATAAAAGATATTATAGTACTCATTAATAAACTAATTATATTGATTATATATATATTCATAAATTCACCTTCTAAAAAAAAGTATTATAATAGTATTTAAAATATTAAAAAATTGTTTCCCTCTGTGTACAAAGTCCTTTAAACTTCTTCCTGTTTCCCTATGTCTCATATCTACTTCTACTTCCTTAATAGAATATCCTCCTCTTAGAGCACCTACTGTCATTGCTATTTCCACTCCAAATCTATCAGGAATATAGTTTATACTCTCAACTACTTCTTTTTTATATACTCTTTGTCCAGATAAAGTAGTATCTATACTTTTTCCAGTATGAATATATACTCCTCTTTTTGCTAACCTTTTAACAAAGCCAAATCCACCTTTTTTTAAAGGTTTTGGAAATTTTGCTACACTAAAATCTGCTTCATCGTTTAAAACAGGATAAATAAGCTTCTCGATTTCACTACTAGTCTTTCCTAAATCTCCATCAACTAAAACTAAATAATCATAATCTATTCTATTTACAGCTTCTTTTATAGCAAATCCTTTTCCTCTGTTTCTATTTAACTTAATTAAATCTATACCCATATTTTCAACAATAGTTGAAGTATTATCCATAGAACCATCATCTACTACAACCAAGTTATTTATTAAATTAACTTTTTTTAAATCTTCTATTGTTTCTTTTATTGTATCCTCTTCATTATAAGCTGGAATTATTGCAACTATCTTTCTTTTCACCATAAAATCTCTCCTATTCTGAAATAGCATCACTAGGATCTGGAAGCAAAGATTCAGCACTAGGTTTTATACCATAATTACCAGGTCTTCCTTCCATAGACATAACTAAAGCTACTTTTCCCATTATTGAATCTATATTATCTACAGTAGATATTCTAGAATCTTTATATTCCTCCATATATGAATTTTTTACTTTAGTTTTTTCAATACCTATAATAGGTAAGTCCAATTTTTTTACAGTATCTATAATGTTTTTATCAAGTATATTTATTCTATCTACATCTTTACTATCACTGCCACCTGCTATAATTATATAATCAACTGATTCATCTATATTCCCTATTATATTTATTAGACCATATTCTTTAAAATATTTGATAATTTCATTTTCTTCATCTGAGGCAATAGCAGTTGATAAATCAATTGTAGCTTTTCCAACTATATTATCCTCTAATTCTTCCTTTTTCACACCATTTTTCAAATAGATTTCATTTAAAATATCTTGATTTAGAAATTTATCTTTTATTGTTGTTATATTCACAACATCAGCTCCTGACATTTCTAAAACTTTTCCCACACCTGAATATATATACTCATCATTTGTCTCAATTATTGCTACTTTCATACCTGATAATCTATTCTTAATAACTTCGGGGTATAAGGTTTCATTAAACTTTTCATATTGTGAGTTTTGCATTTTTAAATCCTCTATATCTTTTTTTAAATTAATATTCTCTCCTCGTAAATAATCAAATTTTTCCTCTAGTTTTGATGCTATATCTTCTTTCTGTTCTACTAAAAAATTTTGAGCATCTAAAGTAAATCCAATATAAATTCCAATAGCTAAAGCTAAAAATATTGATACAATTGATATTACATAGAATTTCATATTTGGTATCAAAATATCACTCCTTACATTCCAAACATTATCTTAAGTCTAATTTTTATAAGTTGCATTAGTTCCTTCATAGGAGGAAACATCATTGTAATTACTATTATAGGAATTAAAGCTGCAAGGCCTAGTCCAATAATATATTTTAATTTAAAATGACTTCTGTATAATTTGTTTACCCCCTTTGCATCAACTAATTTGGAGCCAACCTTCAATCTAACTAAAAAAGTGCTAGCCATTCCACTTCTACCTTTTTCTAAGAAGTCAATCATATTATTGTGAGTTCCCACTGCCACAATTAAATCTGCATTATTTGAGTAGGCAAGAAGCAATGCAATATCTTCACTTGTACCAGGCGATGGAAAAACAACAGCTTCTAAACCAAGTTCTTTTACTCTCTCGAGTCCCGGAGCTTTTCCATTAGTGTATGCATGAACTACTATTTCCTTACTTTCCTTCAAGCATCTATCACTAACACTATCCATATCTCCTACAACTATATCAGGAGTATAACCAGACTCTAATAATGCATCCCCACCTCCATCAACACCTATTAATATTGGGTGAACCTCATTTATATATGCCTGGATAGCTTGCAAATCTCTTTTATAATCTCTTCCTCTTACAACTATTAATGCATGTCTTCCATTTATTTTTGTTTTAATATCTGGTATTGGAACTTTGCCTGTTACAAGTCCTTTCTCTCTCTTTGCATATTCTAATGTATTTTCAATAAATAAATCTAGTTCTTTTTCTAGATTTTCATACCCTATACTTAGCAGTTTTTCAATTTTTCCATCGTCTAATAATTGACAAACTCCAATAGGATTTCCATCTAAAAATAATTTATTGTCTTTTATTTCAATTGTTTCACCTTCTCTTACTAAATCAAATACTTCAGTACCTATTGATTCAAATATAGGTATTCCTGCTTCTAACAATATCGAAGGACCTCTATTAGGATATCTTCCACTAATAGTTTCATCCGTATTGATTACACATTTAATCCTTTTTTCAACTAAAGATGCAGCTGCTATTTCGTCTAAGTCTTTATGACAAATCATAGCTATATCTCCTGGTTTCAGTCGTTTTGTCATATTTTTAGTTTGTTTGTCCTTTTTTACTTTTCCTTTAATATACATAATAATCCTCCATATCTATTATACATATAATAGTGGCTTAAGCAATACTTACTATAGCACTTGGTAATATATCCATGACTCTTCAATTTATTATAGCATAATATTGAATTTTATAAAATTTTTTTAATTTACTTCTTACTAAAGACTCATAAACTTTTATTTTTTTAATACTTTAGTTATATTTTTTTATTTTATTATCAATTATGATAAAATTATTTATGATAATATTAGATATAATAATAGTGACCCATTGTCTAATTTTAATTAAACAAAAGGTCACTGTTTATAGACATAATTTATAGTTTACAGATATTAAATATAACTATAAGATCGCTCTATCCTGTCTAAGCTTCACTTTTCATCATTTCTTGTTCTAGTCTTAATTTATCTGCAACCATTGCTATGAATTCACTATTTGTATAAAGTGGTAAAAATGGAATATAGCAATATACACATTTAACTCTTTTATTTAGTTATATTTATCTAATATTCATAGGTTTTTATAATAAATATTTATAGATTTTCTAGTACCTACCTATTATATATATAATATAGCTTTTATAAATAAGAGTCAAGTATATTATTTATACCACATATCAATTATGACAAAGTCAATTAAGATTTACAACCCAACAACTTTAATTTCTCTTTCAACAAAAACAGTTTCATCTTCTACTAATGTTGCTTTCAAGTTAAAACTACCAAATTTATAATTATTATTAGTTTTTATTTTACAACTCTTACCATCTTGTGATGCTATAGTTGCCAATGAAGTATCATCTATTTCAAACTTGACATCTTTGTCCACTTCTTCATCATTGTTAAATACTGTTGCAGTATAGGTAGATTCAAAACCCACCATCATTTTGTCATAGCCATCTATGGTTATTGAATAGTTATCTTCTGGTTCAGTTGGTTCTGGTTCTTCTGGTATCTCAGGTTCTTCATCGACAACATCAAATGGTAAAATTGGTTCTATATTGCCCTCTAATATATCTATTTCATCCTTATATCTATTTGCAATTTCATTCTCTATATCATCATTACTATTATTTATTAATGTTTGCTTACCATGCAATATCACAAGTCCATCTTTTGCATAATCTATTCCTTGAACTTCCCATTTTTGCCCCCACTTTATAAAACAATCTTTTTTCTTTATTTGCCTTGTAATTTCCGTATAAGGTAAAGTTACAGTTATATTGTCGGCACTTAAACTAAATACATCTTGTTGTTCAATTGTAAACTTATCACCTTCTACAAATGCATAAAATAAATATAGCTTATTATTAATAATAAATTTAATATCAAAATTACATCTTCTTATTATTGACTTGTAATATGAATTATATTTCTTACAATTTACTTCTGGCAACACAATAAAAAAGAGGTCATTATATTCTACATAATCACCTCGTGCAATTTTACTATTTGTTATTATTCTTTTATCGTCAAAAATTCTTTCTTGCTTTGTATTTTGTATTATTGCTTTTGTTAGCTTATTATTTATCTTTACATCTTCCCCTATTTCTTGAATTATAAAATCTATATCATCATTCAAACTTATATTAAAAATATCCATTAAATCACATCCTTTTTTTAGTGTTCTCTGTAGAGAGGCGTTTTAAGAGGTTATAATTTATCCATAGACCAATTATATGTCTTGAATTTTTAAATTGATTCTGTGGTGTTCTGTGGTGAATAATATTATTTGTACCCCTAGCAAATGGCTATTTCAAGCCGTTTACAAGGGTTTTATTGATGTTGAGATGTTACCCTCTACAAATGGCATGGTTGACACGTTTGTAAGGGGTAGTTATTTTTAACCATATACCACTACCCCTATTTTTGCTTGTTTATTACTATTTAAACATCCACACAAAACTAGCATCATTTTCGCTAACTAAATCATCATTTTTCATAGCTGAAATTTTCCTTCTCAGGTCGTCAATCCTTTGCATAATATTTGTGTGGAAATGTGTTATGCTTATATCATTCGTTTTGTAATTTTTCATTGTTTGAGGATTGTTTGCAATACTTTCTAAAACAGATAATGCTGTTTGATATATAGCTTTTTTATTTGTATTAGATGTTGCAATATATTCATCTGTATCAGCTAAATTATTTTCCATTAAATACACTTGTAGTTTCTCATCTGAAATATTAAAACCTTCAATTTCCATTGATAATCTTTCCAAATTTGTCATATTAATCATCCTTTCTCTTTTTCTTTCTTCTTAATATATAATAAAAAATAACATTGCCAACAACTTACCTATTTGTAACATGAAATTAGGACAAGTTTAAAGTATGTGTAATTAGCCATATCAGGTATCCAATGGACTACCTAACCTATTGTATATCTATTGCATACACAATTGTATATGCAATAATTAGTGTAATATATAAAAAAGGACTAGAAATTTAATCCTAATCCTTATGTAACGGTAAGTTGTGATATAACTTACTAAATTTCAATATTTATATTATCTTTGGTATAGTTGATAATATCATATATATTATTAAACCTTCTGTTATCATTTTTATGATTTAATTTATATCCTTTTTTATCCTCTACAAATAATGTATTATATATCTTATATCCGTTATTATTAATATTAAATACATATTCATCAAACAACGTTTCTTTAAACAAATGAAGTTTTAAATCCCCTTTAATTCCTCTAATTGAAGTTTCATTTATTTCTTCAACTTCATAGCTATTATTATTTAGATATTCTTTAAAATCATTAAACAAGCTCATATTATGCTTATTCATAAAACCCCTCCCCTATTTTCCTATTCCATATTTATTATTCTATATTTAACTGTTGTTTCCCTTCTTTTTAGAATAGGAATATATAAGTTGAGATACAATCATTGGTTAGCTCACATAAGTTATTATATTTCATGTTTAGAAATTATGGTATTTTTTGGGTGTGTAAATAAACCTACTCTCCTAAAATTTTTACACTTGTATCAATTAAATACAACAATCCATCATTTATATTGTCATCTTTTATATATCCCAGTGCTCCCCAATATTTTTGATTAATTTCTTTAATTCTTTTTTCTAATATAGGTGATTCTATAACTTCAATCTCATCACTATATTTGTTAACTATATATTGTACTATATTTTCTTTTTCAATTGCTTGTTTAACATCTTCTTTAGATTCTTTATAACCTTTGTCTACTAAACGAATTATATCTAATACAAATTCAGTAAAACTCATCACCCTCATCCCCTTTTATAATTTTATTATATTATACCATAAAATCCAATATTTTTTTGGGTGTGTAAATTGATTAACTCTCAACACATTTTTACAAAAAGGGGGTATCGGCTTTATACCCCTGTACCCTATATTTTATATTATATCCTTTTGAATTGTCTGAATATTCATAATAGTTTTAATGTCACAAAACCTCGGTTTGATGACTAATGATACCCTTACTTATACCTTAATTCTATATAATATATGTTATGTATAATTATTTTACCATTTATTGTATATTTTATATGCTTTCATGTACTCTCTTTACCTCATTAAAGTACATTGTTATGTACGTGTCAATGTTATCCCATTTATTACCTTTTATAAGGTTATATTATCCATTAATTACCTTTTATCCTTCATTATTTCTCTGGTTATATTTCCCTTTTAACTACCATTTATTGTTATATTATTGATACCCTTCTGGTGTATAGTATATATGGTACAATATGTAATTTCCATAATATACCATAATATGTTATAATGTAGTATTCTTGTAAGTGCCGAATAGTTGGCATTTCCCGGGAAATAATATGGAAATAATTAGGTGTATTACCTCATTAATACACTTCCCACCATTAACACATTCCCCTTCAACCCCCTACCTTCCAAACCTACAACACCACACCAATACAATAACATATGAATGATTGTTCATACGTTCATATGTCTTATATCTATACATCACATCTATATACTACATCAACTAATCAACTAATCAACTAATCAACTACAACAAACATCACACCAACACCAACTCTAACTCTAACACTAATCAATACACCTCAACTACAACCTCTTTATACAGTTGTCTTATAAGCTCTTACAACAACCACCCATACCAATACCACACCCACAACACCCCAACACCACACAACGCCAATACAAAGCCAACGGAACAACGGGACACACCCTACGCCCCGCTGACCCACACAACAAACTACTGCTCTATATCATCTTTGCTAGTTAGTTTCTCTAGTTCTGCATTAACATCTATCGTAAATGGATTACATTCTACCGCCCTTTCAGTACTCATTATACCACTTTCTGTTGCTTTAGATAAGTTCTCTATTATCTCACCCGCATTTTGTGGTATGTTCATGTTAAAATTACAATCTATATAAGCATCTTCATTTATATTATATCCTAATATGTTTAATAACTTCTTCATTATCCCCCATCTTTTCTCAAATCCTTGTTTAAGATATAAGCTATTCATTGCCCCTTTAATTTCTGCTAAACTATACATCATCCTGATACTTGTTTCTGATACATTACTTATTTCTTGTGAGTTCATACTTACTGCTGGTGTCATAGATATATCCATTAAACTTTGTTTAAGGTTTTGCCACAATATTTTAAAACTTTGATAATCCATTTTACTATTTACAAATTCAAAGTTCGCATCTTCCGCTAATTGTAAAGCATAGCCAACTGCATTTTCATCAACTCCACCTTCTTTAGTATTTAGTTTAGTCCCTTTAAAAGTTGGTATAGGATTAAGATACTTATAAAAACTGTCCATATACTTACTTAGTAAATCCTCCATCGAATCTAATATATCTATATATTCATTTAAACTTGCATTACCTTTAAGTTCATCTTCTTCTGATGGTATTCTATATACTATAGGTAAACCACTTAAATTATTATATTCCCCCGTCTTGTGTAAATCCCCGCCGACATCATTATATTCTTCTACAGTTGTATCTGTATATATAGTATAATAACTAATCCCATCAAAGATATAATAATGGATAAAACTTATCATATCACCTTTATTATCATAAATCGGATAAGAATCCTCTCCATCAAATACAATACTTTTTATCCTTCTATTCTCATCTATATATACATATTCATATGTTTCCCCATACTTTACCATATTACTTAATATCCTATAATCTAGCTGATTATATTTCCCTTCTCGATACACCTTTTTATATTGTTCAAGTGCATCAAGGTCATTGCTAATTAAAGTTACTGGATTCTTTAATAAAAACGCTGTTTCAAATGTTAGTAGTGTTTTAGCATAATTTAAAGCTATCTTCCTTGTCCTAAATACTTTACCATTATACACTTCATCAACTCTTTGTTTAATCTTATGTTTACCCGCCAAATATTCTTTATTGTCAAGTATATTTCTAACTCTATTCATATGCCAATTATCTTTAACTTCTTCTTCAAACCAAAACATATCACCATCATATTTACTTAAAATATATTGTTCAAGTTTATTCATATTATCACGCCTTTCTATTTTTATTGAATTTCCTTTTAGGAATTTCTAAACGTTCTTAATGTCCATTTAACCCTTATAACTTAATATCTTTAAATCATAATCCTTACCATCATCAAATAAATAAGGTATCTCCATTAACTTAATATCATTAAGAGATACCTGTATATGTTTCTTTTTTATAACATCATCAAATATAAAATATTTATTTTCAAACATTTCCTTATCATGTTTATTTTTTATAACTGCTTCATTCCTTTGCTGAAAGTCCAAAAAGTCCATAACTTCTGTATATGTACAATTTATTGTTTGCATTTGTCTATTACCTTTTATTAGTAGCTTTATAGACACTACAGTTGTATCTAAATCAATATTTTTGCTTACTTTTGCCATAAAATTATACCCCCTATATTAAACTTGAACCATGTATCTACCTAGTTTAAGCGACTGTACTGCTAAACCCAACGCATCAACAAGGTCGTCATGATTATTTTCTCCCTCTATATTTGAAAACTTTCCTCTACTTTCTCTATAAATCAACATTTGTTCAAGTGTTTCTTTGTCATTTATAGTTATTACCCCTGTTTCAAATACTTCTTTTAAATCATTTACAAGAATTGTTTTACTTACACTATCTTGATACCAACCATGCTCCCACTTTCTACGCCCTGTTATCTTATCCTTTTTCTTTGTCTTATTTAGATTAATATATTGCTTTTCTTTCCATAACCTTTGTAATATATCAATTCCATATGTATTACGTTCACACATTATACAAGCATAGTTGTAAAAATACCCTAGCTCTGCAACTATATCAACAAATTTATATGTAGGTATGTCATTCCTATTAAATGTAGCAACTTGTTCACCATTTGAATCTAAAATACATATCGTTGAGTCATCACCTTGTCCATTACCTAAGGCAACATCCACACCCATAAAGTACCATTCTTTTTGTTTAGGTGTTTCATATATATTCAACCCATCACAAACATACTTTTGTAAACTTAAAGGCAATCCCTCTATACTCTTTAATGGTTTTGGTATGTAATACATTCTTTCATTTATAATATTGGTATCAAATACACCTTTATTTGTACTAACAAAACATTCACTAGGATAAGCGGGATATTCTTGTACAAATAAATCTTTCATGTCTTGCATTTTATATCTTCGCCACATTAATTGTCTTAATGTAACTTTTGTATCTTCAAGTAATTTACGTTCATATGGTGTAAGCTCCAAAGGGTCTGAACTTAATGGTCTACCATGATTTGTTGACTCATACCACCTTACCGCCTCTTCAATTTCCGTCTTAAATTGCATTGCATGAGTTTTACTTGTCCATGGATAAAAGAATGGTTTATATTTACTTCTTCCTTTCTCTGCATTTTGCCATATTGCATGGTAAAAATCATACCCCTTTGCTGTACTTTCTATTATTAATTTACTTGTATTATTTTTAGCCAATGCTTGTTCAAGTGCTAATAATCCTTGCTTTTTAACATCATCTTTTATAACCATTGCCAGCTCTGAAATGTGTATCATTTGTAATGTATGTGACCTTCCAACATCACTAGAAAAAACTTGTACTGCAATTCTTGAACCATTTTCAAGTAGCAACTCATTCCTATTTGACCTTTTTTCCTTTAATCTAACTACATCTGGAATTGACCTTTGCATTAGCTTTAATCTATGAAATAAGTTTTGTAGTGCCTTTTCCTCATGACAAACCATCAAATAATTACTGTTTGGAATTTGATATGCACTCCACAACATTAAACCCAAAGATAAGGTACTAAATCCTAGTTGTCTTGATTTCAAAATTATATTATATCTTCCCATATCGCTAACAAAATGCTCTTGTTCTTCATTCAGCTTAAAAGGTATCATTTCATTTTTATTATCTAATATCTTTACAAAATTCAATAACCACAATCTCGGATCATTGTTTATTATCTTTAATTTTTCCTTTGTACTCATTTTCTTTCCCATTTTGCTTATATCCTCCCTTCATAACAAAAAACTAAAATAGGGTAATGCTATTACACTACCCACTAAATAAAACCCCTCTAAACGCCTTCTATAGAGGAATTATAATATTAATCCATCATCCTCTTCTTTTTCTTCCGTTTGCATATATTTATCAATTGATTTTCTATATTTCTTTATTTCCTTTTGCAACATAATCATATTTTTTATTGCTTGTGAATCTGTATCTTCTATAGCTTTCTTTTTTACTTCTTCGTATACTTCTAACATATCAGTTGCAAATTCATCTTCCTTCAATAAAAAAAGTAGTCGCTTATATTCTGGACTACTTTCCCACCTTTTCATGTAGTTAAGGAATTGCTCTCTATTGCTTATTTTTCCACCTGCCCATCCACGACTACAATATTCAATATAATCATCTTCCGTCATTTGGCTATAATCTTTTTTTATTCCTTGAATATTATTTTTCCATTGGAAATACGTTCTTCTTCTAATATTATCTATTTTACTTATTTCTTCCCATATGGTAGTATCCGCCATTACTCTTCACCTCTTCCAAGTAAACTGTTTATCTTATCTAAATTAAATTTCATTTCATGCATTACACGCAACATTTCTGTTTGAACTTCCTCTATTGTCATTGTTCTTATTCTTTGTTTTTCTTGCTCTGTCAAAATATCTTTTTGTTGTTGTAACAAATAATCTAGCTTTTGATTCATGCTATTATAAAAATCCTCATTTTCCTTCTTATAATCTTTTATATTTGTTAAATTTTCCATCTCCATAACCTCCTATTTTATAAACATTTTATAAATACATCCAATAAATAAATAACAAGCATATATTGCTATGCTTGTATATAATCCAAAATCTACACCTTTTTTTATTTCCTTATAAACGAATGAGGGAGTTATTAATTGACTATTTACAACCAAAATCAAATTAAAAGTTGTAGAATCAAAAACAAATGGCTTGTTTAGCGGGTTACAGGGGTCGCTTCGTATAGAGAGGGTATATATAAGTTGTAGAATAATAATTATAGAAATAAAAACTTAAATAAAAGAAACTTACATAGATGTAGGGTTGCACCCTACGACCCGCTGGCTTGTCTTAAAATTGTTCCGCTATCGCTACACAATTTTAATCCAATCCATGTTTTATTTTCTATTTTATTAATTTACAATTCAATAATAACTATATTTATTTTTTGTTTAAGAATATTTTAATTTTATTATTATTTATGTATCTACCATTTATATGTATAGGTAAGAACAAAGAAGCAACTTCGCCCCAAAAACAGTCGATAATGGCTTGAAATACACACAAACTAGGATTTCAACATGGACTAGACGGGTAGTCCATGTAGACAATTACATGGTCTAGACGGGTAGTCCATGTAAAATCTAATATGGTGTAATTGGTCTATATCCCGCATCCTTAAATAGGTTAACTGTTGCTTTTGATACTTCATTTCCACTACATATCAAATAAGGATTAAAATATATTTCCCTTGCTTGTCTTTGTCCTACCCTCTTAATAAAAAGCTTATCTTCTAGTGTTTTTAATAAACCTTTTATCTTATCTCTACCTAGCTTTGTAAGCTCTTGTAATTCTTTGTTGCTAAAACTTGTCCCATCTGGCTTTGCTATTCTATTTGTTTGGAACTCTACATATGTTTGTATGCAAAATAAAAAGAGTCCTTCATCTGGACTCAGTTTAATAGTTTGCATATATTCTCTTAATTCTGTTCTATATATTTTAATAAAGTGACTATCTTCTTTCCAATTTAACCAATATTTTTCTTTTTTCTCTTCTAAATCAAACATTCTTCTTATTTCTTTTACTTTTGCATTGTCAACTTGTTTATCTTTACTTACTTTTTCAAGTAAATTAATTATAACCTCTTTATCTTCTATTATTTCGCCTGTTTCTTTATTGTATAGGGTATTAGTACCCCTATTAATTTCTAAGTCCTCTAAACACATTTCTATAGCCATATTGCATTACCTCCACTTTTTTATTTTACTTTTTAAGATAAAAAAATTAGTGACTTTTATTTTCATCACTAATTTCATATATTCTATCTATTAAATTTCTTTCATTCTTAAAAACAAATAACGTTTTTATTTTGTTAAACTTGTCAGGTTTAATATCTACAATTGTATATCCTTCTTTTAATAATTTTCTTGCAATTGCAGGTTCAAAAACTGTTATACACTTTTTCATAACATACACCTCCAAAACAATAAAAAAATAAGGTCAACTTTTTCTAGTCAACCTTATTAAAAAAATAATCTATCAATTTCATCTTCATGTTTTTTATTAAAATCAATTTTCTTTTCAGCTCTATTTATAACTTGCTTTGTTCTGTAATATCTTTTCTTTTCTTGCTTTGTCATTTTTTTATTGTTTTGTTTCTTTATCAACACCCTTTTATTTTTATTATCTAAAATTATATTATTAATTTTATAAACCCCTCTCCACCTTTTATTCTTGTACACACCGTTTATTTTTATTGATACTTTATACTTGCTTTAACAAAATTCTTGTTTGTTACTGCACTAGAAAAAACTTTTCTGTGCTTTGCTATATATACAAAATCATGTATATCCATTCCTACATCCTGTAGGTGATATATTGCTTTGTATTTTTGTTTTGGTAAAGATAAATCAATACCAAATATTTCTCCTAATTCATTAAGTTTTATTTCTGTTTCCATATATCCTTCCTCATCTACATATATTTTTTTATGTAGATTATACTTTTTTATTATATCATAAAAGTAATTTTTACTATGTTTTGAAACTACATCAACAAATTCAGGATATTTTAATATATCTTTATAATAATATTTAAACATGAATTTGTCAAAGAAATATTGTTTGAAAGCTGTGTCAATAGAAATTAATATTTCAAGTTGTTCCTCTGCAAAATTATCTAGCTTTACATCATACAAACTCATTATAGTAACTAGTGTTGAACCAGCAAATTTATCAAAATATTCTTTACAACCAAACTGTATATTTTTATTTAAGCTAATACAATCAGGATTTTGTATGTATGTTACATGATTCCCAAAACATTTATTTTTTGCTAAATCCATATCCACACCGACCATTTTACTAACTTCTAAATCTTTTAATTCTGTATCTTCCCTTAAATATAATGTGCTAAAACTGTTAAAAAGTTTAGTTTCTATGCCAAATAGCTTATTTAAAACATATGTACTACCTAAACTATCTACATCATCACTACCCATAATGTAATATGTATTGTCTAAATCCTTGTACCATTTTTTAAATCCTTTTTTTCTAATAAAAAGTAAATCCATATTATCCGATGCTTGTCTATGTTTCTTTCATTTTTATTATTAAAAAGAGGAAAGAATATAATTGCATCTTCTCACCTTCCTTTTTTATTTATTTTTCTTCTATGTAATTTTTATATTTTTCTACTTTATCATCAGACATATTTCTTTCATTATTTTCCCATTTTGAAATTAAACCTATTGAACAATTTAATTCTTTTGACAATTCCCTTAATGTTATGTTCTTTGACATTCTTTTAATTTTCCAATTCCACCTGTTCACCTTTCTAACCTCCCTTATCCCTTATTTGTATAAAGTTTGACTTTAAAGCTAAATAAAAAAGGTAGGAGGGGAATAACCCTTCTACCTTTTTAAAAGCTCTCTAAATTGATTCTATGCTGTTATTATGCACTTGCCTTTTCTGTAAATAGTGCAACTGCTTTTTCATTTAGAACTTTCAAAGTTGGTTCTGCAATTACTTGTGCTTTAACACTATCACCAGTTTTTGCCAACATTTCAAATTGTGGTGTTCTTAAAAATGCTATTCTTACAAATGCAGGGTCAAATATTAATATCTTATCTGCATCCATGTGTCTATCTAATATTAAATGTACATTTCCAAAGTTTGTTTGAATTGTATTAGCAACTATACCAAATTTATCATTTTGTGCTTGATAGAAATAAGTATCCTTGTAAAGTGCATCAATTTTTTCTTTCATATCTGCATTTACTAATGCAACATATTCACCTGTTCCTAGTCCATTTTCCCATAATTTTCTAACTGTTGCTTTAAAAGCATCCTCACTAAATACTCTATTTACTTTGTTATCTGTTGTAACAAAGTTTTGTAGTCCTTGCATTTTTCTTATTCCTGTCGCTGAGCCATCGTCTTTTACAGAATTTAAAAATGCCTTTTCCATGCCAATTTTCATTTCAATAAGACGGTCATTTAACTCTTCACCTAGCATATCTTTAATTCCAATAACATCTGATGCCATAGCTGAACCTGATACTGCAACGGAACGTTTGAATATTTGGCAAACATTGTTCTTTTCTTTTCTTGTGCTAGATTGAAATTTAGTTGTTTCTGCACCTTCTGCAACTGTCATATCTTCATCAATACTTAATTCTTTTTCTCTCCATGTTACAATTTTACTTGTTGCTTTATCATATTGTCCACTTCCTAAAAGCAATGTTGAAAGTGGTGTGTCAATTGGGTGTACTAAACTAATCTCCTTTGTTAAATCAATATTTTCATTTTGTGTAAAATTATCTGTCTTAATCATAATCAATCATCCTTTCTAATTTTGATTTATCCGCATATTTGGTTTTTATTTTAACCAAATAATCTTTCTAATTTACTTCCAATCATGCTTTGTACATTACCTTCTTTTTCTGCTTTAGTATATTGATCGTCATTCCTTTTCTTTTCTGGTTTGAAACTTTCATCAATTTCTTTTTCTTTTGTTAGCTCTTTAAACTTATCAATTTTTTCTTGCATTTTTTCTAAATCTTCATCGACTACAAATTCAATTATTTCTTCATCAATACCATTTTTTAATGCTAAATTCTTTTGACTCAATTCCTTATTTCGCTTGTCTAATTCTTCTACACCTTCAACCTTCTCATTTAGTTCTTGAATTGTAGTATCTTTTGTTGTAATAGTTTCTTCTACTTGTCCTTGAAATTGATTGACAAGCTCTTTTACCTCTTCAAGTGTATATGTTTCCTTTTCCTCAAATTCAAATTCCATACTTATCATCTCCTTTATTTTTATTGTTGTTATTGTTGCTGTTTCCATCTCCTACCGTCTAAAATTCGACTTATACACTAATAAAAAATAAGAGTACCGATAAACAGTACCCTTATTAAATAGGAGATGTATTTTATGTAAAGCTCTTAGAGCTTATTTTAAAAAGTCATGCAACGTATAATCACGTTGCAAAATTATGGCTACTAAAAATTCAATTATAATACTAAAATTTTTAAATTAAATATTAATTAAATAATAATTATAAAAAAGGAAGGTGAGCTTAAATAAGCTCTACTATACACACATAAAATGTATATATAATACAACTTATTTATACCCAAAACACTACCCCCTCTATATATAAGATTGTAGCTTTGCTAAGCACTTTGTCAAGCAAATCATGTTAAATTTTCCTACCTTCAATATATTTGTTAAAAATGTTTGATTTTACCCCTATTTGTGCTGGATTCTGCTAGCTATTTTGTTACTATTGTCATGTTAAAAATACTACCTCCCCTATATATAAGATTGTAGCTTTACTAGCCGTTTATGTGAATGTTTTATGCTAAATATACCCCTTCCTCATATAGTTATACTACATCTCTCAATCCGTTTGTCAAGTAAATCATGTTAAATACTACCCTTCCTGTTAATATATTATGTACATCTGCTTAGTGTTTTTACACTATTGTCATGTTAAAAATACTATCCCCCTATAATATACCTATGCTTGCTTAGTGTTTATATCTATTCTTTTGTTAAAATACTATCCCCTCTATATATATAATTGTAGCTTTGCTCGGTGTTTATAGAACTATTTACATAAAAAATAAAGTTGCCCTACTTGGACAACTCTATTAAATATTCTTTATATCTTTTTACCTCTTCTGCTAATTTTCTTTTATATTCTATATCTGTTTCTAGTTTTGATTTAATAATACGTTCATTTCTTTCTATCATTTCTTTTAATTTTTCTTCTAGTGCAACTTTTATTACTGCATCATCTGTTTCAAGAATCCAATGCGGTTTTTCATTTTTCATATAGCTCTTTATCTTTAACATTAAATCACTCCTATTTTTAATTTTAGTAAAATAACTACTTGACTTTGCTTTAAAATATAATATCCTGAAAGGTTGCGTTAGGAAAAAGGGTATAGGTATCCTGTTTTTTGATACCATACCTATTTCCCTTTTTCTTCCACATATCCCGAATAGGATTGTTGAGGTTTCAAGGTGTGTATAATAGTCGGCTTTTTCATTCCCGAATTGAGTCATCGTATGCAACTGTCCTTACTCAAACGACTCAATGTATCTCTGCCAGTTGTCTCCCCCGAACCAATATTTATTTTATTTGGGTTTGTGTTCTCCACCCCAATTAGGACAATATAAGATAATACACATATCTATACTGCCCGAACAACTTTTTGCATTAGCTTGTTCAAACTATCGTTTTTTAAGTGGTATCGGCATCCACTTTTGATACTCAATATTTAATTTTAAACAAATAAAAAGGCACTCCCACATTATTTGTGAAAGTGCCTTAAAAGTTAGTTTATACTACTTGCATAAACACCAAAAATTTGGTATATTATAAGTAATATAAACTTCCTTTGTAGATAAGTGGGCGGCACTTTCTACCTCGTCTATATTGTGTGGTGACAATATAGAAAGGAAGTTTTTATTTTATTGTTTTAAATCTCTATTCTAGGATGATATTTAATAAATTCTTTTCTCAAGTCACGTTCTGACATATTCAAATAAATCATTGTTGTTTGTATATTAGAATGGTCTAATAACCTTGATAGAACGTGTATAGAACCACCATTGCGTAAAAATTCTATTGCAAATGTAGCTCTTAATCTATGTGGATGCACATCTTCAATTCCTGCTTTTTTACCTGCACTTCTCAATGACTTGCCATAGCTTGTAACTTGTAATTTAGTCCCACGATTAGTAGGAAATAGCCATTCATTTGGATGTTGAGAATATTTCTCTCTAAAATTAATCCACCTCTTCAATTCAAAACTCATACGATTGGTTAAGTAGCCAACCTTTTCTTTTTTATTTTTTGTGTCCTTAAAAATAATAACTCCATTCTTAAAATCAATATCATCATCTGTAAGAGATAAAGTTTCCCCAATTCTTGCCCCTGTAGAAACCAATAATTTTGTAATGATATAATCTCTATGTCCATGTAAAGTTAAAACATCAAATTGATCTAGTATCTTTTTTAATTCTTCTCTTGTAATAGCTTCTTTGATTTTTTCTCTCTTTTTTAAATATTTAATTCTTTCTGCTGGACTTTCCCTAATATATCTTTCTTCCACCATAAAATTAAAAAATACTTTTATGTTTCTAATGTAATTATTGATTGTATTTGGACTTAATTCTTTTCCAAAATCATCTCTATTTTCTGGACTGTTTATATCTGCATTGGCTGTTGCAACTGTATATTTGCCCCGTTCTTGTAAATACTTGATATAGTGTCTTATATGTTTTGGCTCTACTTGTTCAAATGAAACCACGTTTAATTCATTTTCAAGATACATTGCAAATAACTGCAAAGTTTTGTCATATGATATAATTGTTTTTTTAGATAGATTTTTTGAAGTACAATACAAGCTGTAATCTTCAATCATGTATTCAAAATTATTTAATTCAGGCATAAGAAAAGTGACCCCCTTGCTTAGTCCTATTAACTAAACAAAAGAGTCACTATTTATAGGTGTTTCAAATGTGTTTGTTGGTATATATTACTGATTGGAAAATATTTACTATTGCTCAAACCCTTGAATTATGCTTTATTTTCCATCATTTCTTGCTCTAATCTCAATTTATCTGCAACCATTGCTATGAATTCACTATTAGTAGGCTTACCCTTATCTGTATGAACAGTATATCCAAAAATATTGTTTATAGTGTCTACCTTTCCTCTACTCCATGCTACTTCTATAGCATGTCTAATAGCTCTTTCCACTCTACTAGGAGTAGTATTGTATTTTTTAGCTATATTTGGATATAATTCTTTAGTTACTGCACCTAATAACTCTACATCCTCAACTACCATAGCAATAGCTTCCCTTAAGTATAAATATCCCTTTATATGGGCTGGTACTCCTATTTCATGAATAATATTAGTTATTCTTGCTTCCATACTTTTATTATTATCTGGATTTACAGGCATCTCTTTAGGTATATTAATATATCTTTTTATATTTACATTATCATTAACCATTCCAGATACTTCTCTCAGCCTTTTCATAAATATCTCGAAGTCAAAAGGTTTAACTACATAATAATCTGCTCCTAATTCAATAGTTCTTTGGGTTATCTTATCTTGTCCAACAGCTGATAAAACAATTACCTTAGGACGTTTTTCTAAATTCATAAGATTTAAACGTTCTAAGACACCTAATCCATCTAAATGTGGCATTATAATGTCTAAAATTAAAACATCTGGTCTTTTCTCTTCAATCATATCCAATGCCTCTAATCCATCTTTAGCAAAACCTATAACTTCAAAGTCTTCCTGTTGTGCTAAATATTCCTCTAATATGTCACAAAACTCTCTGTTATCATCAGCTACAACTATTTTTATTTTTTCCAAAGTAAATACCCCCCCTGTATATTAAGTTAAAAAATCATCTTTGCATCACATATATTTATTCGACAAACAAATGTTATATCCTTCTATTTCTTTTAAAAACATTTTTAACATTAAATAGGAAAAGATAGAACTTGTCTATCTTTCCCTATTTTCTGCAAAATTACTCTTGTTTTTAATGCTTATATTGGTTTGTTCTAACATCCACTCTATATACAATCCATAACCTTTTGTAGGATCATTTACAAAAACATGAGTAACTGCTCCAACTATTTTCCCATCTTGTATTATAGGACTTCCACTCATTCCTTGAACAATTCCTCCAGTTCTCTGTAATAAATCTTTATCTGTAACTTTTAAAACCATACTTTTTTGTTCAGGAACCAATTGATTTTGAGCTTTAACTATTTCTATCTCAAACTTTTCAATCTTATCTCCATTTAGAGTGGTTAATATATAAGCTTTCCCTTCTTTAACTTCTTCTTGGAGAGCTACAGGCATAGGTTTTTCGTTATTTGTATTTGAAATATCAGTATTTATTTTTCCATATATACCGAAGGGAGTATTTCTAGTTATATCACCTAAAATATTTTCTGTTTCATAAAATATTCCTCTAATTTCACCAGGATTTCCTTTTTTACCTTGTTCTATTTCTGAAATCTTCGCCTTCATTATTTTGCCGTTTTTTACATTTAATAATTTCCCCGTATCCATATCTGTAATACCATGACCTAAAGCTCCAAACATATTATTATCTTCATTATAAAAAGTAAGAGTTCCTATTCCTGCTGTTTTATCTCTTACCCATATACCTAATCTATAGCAATTATCTTGAATACTTTTTACAGGTATTACTTCTGTGGTAAAATTCATATTATTTCTTTCAATTACAATAGACACTCTATTATCCTTTATATTATTTAATAATTCAATTACATGTTCAGCACTTTCTACCTTCTGTCCATTTATTTCTACTATATTATCTCCTGCTCTTATACCTGCTTTTTTAGCTGGATTATATTTTTTACCATCTACACCTACAATATCTGTTACTGATACTACTAGAACACCTTTTGTATTTAAACGAACTCCTACAGAATTGCCTCCAGGTACTAGATATGCTCTATCTATAACATTTACTTCTACAGTTTTAATTGGCACAATTCCAAATAACTTAAATTGCATTTTAGCTATACCTGATTCTAAAGTATCAAAACTATAGGATTTTTTCAAAGAGGTCCCAAATTTTTCAGTAGAATCTATATTTAATATATTATTACTATCCTGAGAAACTTTCAAAGTGAGAGGAAAAAAAACTTTAAAATCCTTTTTTTCTCCCTTTATAATATTGATTTCTTCAGGATAATAAAAAACACTCCATGTTTGAATGAAGTAAAAAAATATAAAAAATAGAAATAAAATAGATATTTGTCTTTTATATTTAGAATACCTTGGCAAATATAATCACTCTCCTAAAATTGCCTTTTTATATTCACCTCCACAAAATTATTATTTGCAAATATAATTTAGCCTTTTTTGCACCTATTTATTCTGTGTAATTATTTATCCATATGTAAAGTAAATTCAACACTGGTTTAAAAATGAAAAACACTTTATACTTAAGTATAAAGTGTTTTTAAAATTATTTTTTTATTTTTTTAGTTAATTCTAGCATTTCTTTTGCATGTAATTTTGTCGTATTTGTTAAATTTACTCCACCTAATAATCTTGCTAATTCATTAATTCTTTCCTCATAATCTAATTTTTTAACTTTAACAGAAGTTTTATTATTAGTACTCTTTTTTGATATGGCAAAATGCATATCTGCTAAAGCGGCAATTTGAGGCAAATGTGAAATACAAATTACTTGATGATTTTTTGAAATTTTATTAATTTTTTCTCCTACAACTTGAGCAGTCCTTCCACTAATTCCTGTATCAATTTCATCAAATATAAGGCAAGGTATATAATCATATTCCGCCAATATGGATTTAAAGGCTAACATTATTCTAGACATCTCTCCACCTGAAACAATTTTAGAAAGAGGTTTTAATTTTTCACCAGGATTTGTGGATATTAAAAATTCAACTTTATCAACACCGCTAACTGTAAAATAATCATATTCCTTGAAATCTACTTTAAAAACTATATCCTTCATATTCAATTCTTGTAATTCCCTGAAAATATTATTTTCAAGTTTTTTACTAATTAATTTCCTTTTATCAGTTAAAACTCCACAATTAATTTTTAAAATATCTTCAATCTTCTTTATATCATCCTTAATTTCTTGTATTTCTTCTTCCATATTTAAAAACAATTGAAGTTTTGAGTACATTTTATCTCTATATATAAAGATTTCATTTATAGTATTTCCGTATTTTTTTTTCAATTTATTTATAGTATTGATCCTGTCTTCTAAAAATTCTAGTCTTTTATTATCTAAAGCTAAATTATCCATATAAGTATTTAAGTTTCTTGTAATATCTTGTAATTCATAGTTAATGTTTAAAAGTTCTTCATAACTTTTGTCTAACTGAATATCATTTTCTTTTATCTTTTCAATTAAACTAATAACTTCATTCAAACTATCTATTGTAGAAAAACTATCATACTCTTTAGATTGGAGAATATTTATAGATTGACCTAAACTAGATACAATATCTTTTGCATTATTTAATTTATTATACTCATTGAGGATATCTTTTTCTTCATCTTGAGACAATTTTGCACTATCTATTTCTTCTATCTGATACTTTAAAATATCAATCTCTCTATCTCTTTCCATCTCTTCTAAAGAAAGCTCTTTTAATTTTTTTCTTAAATTTAATACTTTCATATAATCAGATGCTACTTTTTCTTTTAATTTGTTAAAAGACTTGTCTCCAAATGAATCAATAATATCTATATGACTTTCTGTATTTAAGAGAGATTGATGTTCATGCTGACCATGTATATCAATTAAATGTTTAGTAATATTATCTAACATATTAACAGTAACTGTTCTTCCATTGATTCTAGAAACGCTTCTACCTGTCGAATGCAATTCTCTAGTTATAAGCATATAATTATTATTATCATTTTCAATGCCATATTTTTTTAAAATTTTTTCTATCTTCTTAGAATCTTCAAGAAAAAAAAGCCCCTCTAATATAGCCTTATCATAACCTGTTCTTATTAAATCTTTATTGGCTCTCCCACCTAAAATAAGACTTATAGCTTCAACAATTATTGATTTTCCAGCTCCTGTTTCTCCTGTTAATACATTTAATCCTTTATTAAAGTTTATATGTAGTTTTTCAACAATAGCAAAATTTTCAATATTTAATTCTACAATCATAAAGCTCCCTCCAATTAATTAAGTAAGCCTTGGAAAGTCTTTACTACTGAATCAACATATTTCATATCACTAACTGCTATAAATATAGTATCATCTCCTGCAATTGTACCTACTACATGCTCAACTTTTAATGTATCAATAGCCGAAGCACATACTTGAGCCGCACCAGGTAAAGTTTTAATAACTAAAATATGACCTGCTATATCAAAGCCTATAATCGAGCTTTTAAATATTTTTATAAGCCTCTCAGTCGCTCCCTCAATATTTTCATCCATAACTGCATATTTATATTTTCCACTTTTAGATAATACTTTAACTAATCTCAATTCTTTTATATCTCTAGAAATAGTAGCTTGGGTAATATCTATACCAGTTCTCTTTAAATGCTCCGATAGCTCTTCTTGAGTTTCTATTTCATAAGCCTCAATTAATTCTAAAATTTTTCTTTGTCTTGCATATTTCTTCATATTTTTCCTCCTTATGAACAAGGATAGTGTGTTTTTTAAATTACAGTACTTGATGAGATTTATTAACTATTTCTTTAAGGTTACTTTCCATTTTTTCATTATTCTCAGATATTTTCCCTGTTAAGTAAAATAAATATTCTATATTCCCAGTAGCACCCTTTACCGGAGAATACGTTACATTTTTCACAAATAATTTTAATTCCCTGCAAAATTCATAAACATTTAATAATACTTCTTCATGAACTTTTTTATCCCTTATTATGCCTTTTTTGCCCACTTTTTCTTTGCCAGCTTCAAATTGAGGTTTAACTAAAGAGACAATTTCCCCATCTTCTTTTATAAGTTTTTTTACAACAGGTAAAACTAATTTTAGTGAGATAAAAGAAACATCTATAGAGACAAAATCCACTAACTCACCTATATCATCCTGAGTTACATATCTTATATTAGTCCTTTCTTTAACAATTACTCTATCATCTTGTCTTAAATTCCAATCTATTTGTCCATAGCCTACATCTATTGCATATACTTTTCTTGCACCTTTTTTAAGCATACAGTCTGTAAATCCTCCTGTAGATGCACCTACATCTATTGCCAATTTATCTTTTAAATCTATGTTAAAATATTCAATAGCTTTTTCTAGTTTCAATCCTCCTCTACTTACATAAGGAATTGGATCCCCTTTTATTATAATATCTTTAGTTATATCTATTCTTTCACTAGGTTTATCAATTCTTTGTTCATCTACAAAAACTATACCTTCCATAACAATCCTTTTAGCCTTTTCTCTAGATTTAACAAGTTTCTTTTCAACTAATAGAGTATCTATTCTCTCCTTCTTCATATAATCTCTCCTATATCTATCTCTTTTCACAATTATTTTGGTTTTTAAATAAATTTACTTTAAATTTATTTTCTAAAAAATTAAGTAGCTTTGCTATGTGAAAAATAATATTCTCAGAATTATTTATAGCTATTTCTTTGCCTATAGCTTTTCCACCTACTGTAAAAGAAGCAATTAAAGCTGTTATTATAATACTCAATATAGTCCCATCTTTAATATCATATATATTTATAAGTTTAAAAATAATAATTGTTCCAGCAGAACCACTAATAATTCCACTTATATCTCCAATAACATCATTGCAAAAATTTGATACTTGTCCTGCATTTTTAATAAGTTTTATTGCATATCTCGCTTCTTCTACTTTATTTGCTGCCATGGAATGAAAAGGTTTTTCATCTGAAGCAGTTACTGCAATACCTATTATATCAAATACAATCCCCAATAGTATAATAATAATTAATATTATAAATGCAAAAAAAATTTCTAATCTATTCATCAATTTTTCAGCTATTAAACTGAAAAGAATAGCCATTATAAATGTCCAAAAGAAAATAGTAATAACCCATTTTTTATTTTGCCTATGAGATATATCATCAGCATCTTTTTTTCCCATCTAATCCTTTACCTCCAAATTATTATTAATTCAAACTATATATAAGAATAAAAAGCTGATAGCAAATGCTATCAGCTTTTTGAGTGGCAATATGATAAGTAAATCTTACGGCTTAAGGTCTAGCAGGATTTCCCAGATAAGAACTCTATGTCGCCATACTAGCGGTTACCCTTCAATCTTATCTTCACATTGTCGCCAAATAGTGAAACTAGATTACCACTTAGACCGCACTGTAATCCTTAACATATTTCTGAAGAACAGTCTAGGAGTTTTCCCCAAACAGTCAGTCTATTCCTTAGCCTCTTTTGCAAAATGGGTTTCGACAACAAAACCTGACTTTTCTGGGCCCTTTGAAAAGCCTAGTTATATATTATCTTCTGCCCAATTCACTCAAGGCAGGCTACACTGCAAGTAATTTTTATTACTTTACAGGTTTATCTTGTTTTTTAATTAAAAACAAGTCTCCACGAAAGTAGGGTCAACGCCTGCATGCCATTGCAGATCGCCCCATCTTTCTTACTTCCAACAATGGCCCTCAACTGGGCGTCAAAAGCCAAGGTTAGAAACTTCATCGATATGCCCTTTGACGGATTTTTAGCCCCGCCTTCGAGAATAGCTGTGCTGACTAGAATACTGCACCACTCTGAACTAAAAACAATTATAGCATATAAAAACCCTTATTTCAATACTATAAAAAAGTTATTTATTCCTATTAATTAAATAATATGAAATTTCATCTAAAAATTTATTGTTTTTGAAACTTTTTACAGATTCTTTTGCCTCTTTACTTAAAGATTCCACTTTTTCCTTTGCTTTTCCTGGTGGATTAAAAGATAAATAAGTAGTTTTACTAATTTTCCTATCTTCATCCATATCTAATATATCATCCCTTATTTGATATCCTAAACCAACACACTCTCCATATGTTTTTAATTTCTTAATTTCCTCATTATTAGCGCCACCAATAATTCCTCCCGAAACAACTGCTGCTCTAATTAATGCTGCTGTTTTGCATTTATACATATATTTCAATTCTGAGCTATCTATAATCTTTCCATCTGATAATATATCAACTACCTGCCCACCTATCATTCCCTCTACTCCACTAGCATTACTAATTTCTTTAAAAGCTAATAAATATCTATTATAATCATTTTTATCTTTAGATTTATTAATTATACTTTCCACCATAATTTCATATGATAAATTTAAAAGACCATCTCCTGAAAGTATTGCAATTGCTTCTCCAAAAACTTTGTGATTCGTAGGCTTTCCTCTTCTAAAATCATCATTATCCATAGATGGCAAATCATCATGGATGAGAGAATAGGTATGAATCATTTCTAAAGCTAAGGCAAAAGGTATAGCCTCCTCATAGCTACCTTTAACCATTTCACAGCTTTTCAAAAGCAATATAGGTCTAATGCGCTTTCCTCCTGTGAAAAGGCTATATTTCATAGCTTCAAATATTTTTTCTTGATAATTTCCTGTTTTATTAGTAAAAACTTTACTCAATTCATTATCTACAACAGATTGTAAATTGTTAATTTCATCCATTAAACTCATGTTGTTAACCCTCCAACTGAAATTCTTCTTCTCCTTCTCCATCTTTCATTATAATTTTTATTTCTCCCTCTACCCTATTAAGCATATTATATAAATATTTATACAAATCGATGCCCTTTTGAAATTTATTTAAAGATTCTTCTAAAGTTAGATCTTCATTTTCTAAACTATCCACTATATCTTCTAATTGTTCTATTCCTTCTTCGTAAGACAATTTAGTTAAATCCATCTTCAAACTCTCCTTTATTAATTTTTACCACATCAGTTTCAACTATACCATCTTTTAGTAAAATATTCAGCTTCTCACCTTTTTTTATATTATTAACAGTTTTAATTGGCTGCTTTTTTTCATTTAGAACAAGTCCATATCCTCTATTCATTGAAGCTAAAGGACTTAAAACATTAAGCTTATTTCCTAGCTTATCAAGCTGATTATTTAATTCTGTCATTTTCAAGTTTAATATTGTAATCAAATTTTTGAATAAATTATCTAAATACTGTTTATCATTATCAAGTCTGACAATTGGATTTCTATAATCTAATTTGTTTTTTTGATAATTTAAATCCTTAAAACTATTATCTATTATAGAAGTAAAACTGCTAACTAATTTTGAAAAATCATCTTCTAATTCTTGTTTTAAAAATTCCAATTCTGGAACTGCTAATTCTGCAGCTGCCGAAGGGGTTGGAGCTCTTAAATCTGCAACAAAATCTGATATTGTATAGTCCGTCTCATGGCCTACAGCTGAAATAATTGGTTTATTCATTTCGTAAATAGTTCTTGCCACTTCCTCATTATTAAATGCAAATAACTCTTCTATTGATCCTCCACCCCTGCCAGTTATTATTAAATCAATATCATCCCTATTGTCAAAATACCTTATGCCCCTACATATTTCTTCAGGTGCAAATTCTCCTTGGACTAAAACAGGGTATATTTTAATCTCAATTAATGGAAATCTCCTTTTTAATATTGTAATTATATCTCTAATTGCTGCTCCAGTAGAAGAAGTTACTACCCCTATTTTTTTAGGAAAATAAGGTATCTCTTTTTTATGTTCTTCATTAAAAAGTCCTTCCTTTTCCAATTTGCTTTTTAGTTCTTCAAAAGCTATGTATAATTCTCCTAATCCTTTTTCTTTTATACTTTTGACATATAATTGATAATTACCATTTTTCTCGAAAACAGATATGTATCCTTTAACTATTACTTTCATTCCATCTTTTAATTTCAATGAAATATCTTCATTATAACTTTTAAACATAACAGATTTAATTTTTCCTTTTTCATCCTTTAGAGAAAAATACATATGTCCACTATAGTGATGCTTAAAATTTGATATTTCTCCTTCAACACATATATTAGATAATATTGGATCTCCTGCAAAAGACCTCTTGATATATTGATTTACTTCACTTACTTTTAAAGGTTTAATTGACATAATTGACCCCTCACCTATATTCATTCTTTTTTCATCTTTCCTAAGTAAGCAATTCCTATTCCATTGTCCGAACATTTTTCAATGGAGGGTATATATAAATTTATACCCTTTTCATTCAAAGTTCTTTTAAGATTTCTTCTAATAAAATTATTAGAAGCTACTCCTCCTATCAATAATACCTTATCTATATTTAATTCCATACATGAATTTATTATCATCTTTTCTAAAGATAAATAAATTGTATAAAATAAAGTTTTAATTATATCTTCAGTTGAATATATTCTATTATTTATCAAATCATTAAATATATTTTCATATCCAGAAAAATTTGCCCAAGTATCCTTTATGCTCGCAGGTAATTTTTTATTAATTATATCTCCATCTTGAGACAATATATCCATCTCTTTTCCACATGGAAAATCTAGCCCTAAATTAACTCCAATCCTATCAATTAATTGTCCAACACTTATATCCAATGTTCCGCCTATTATTTGAACATCAAATTCTCCTTCTTTATTGTCTACAAGAACTAATTCAGTAGTACCTCCTGATATATGAAAGGCAATAAATTTTTCTTCACTTTCTAAAGGACTATTCATAATTCCAGCGGATATATGTCCCTCTTGGTGACTAAATTGTTTAAATGGTATATTGAGCAATTTAGAGATAATAAATGCCTGTTCTTTTCCTACAACAAAAACAGGCATGTACGATTTTTCTATATTCCTTGGTTTTGCACTAGCACTTATAACCTTTAGATTACCTATATCTATGGAGTTAGATACTTTTGCAAACATTTTAGATATATTTTTAATATGTTGAAAAATTGCTTCTTGTTGTCTTAAACCTCTTTTACCTTTTCCAACTTTTAAAGTTTCTCTTAAATCTAAAATTACATTCCCCTCTGAATTTACAACTCCAATTGAAGTAGTATAAGCACTTGTATCTATTCCTAGATAATATTTGTCTGCCATCTGCTATTCATCCTTTTCGCGTACAAAACTTCCTAAAACACCATTTATAAACTTTGATGATTCATCGGTACTATATTTTTTACAAATTTCTATAGCCTCATTAATAGAAACTTCTATTGGTATATCTTTTCTATAAACAATTTCATATACAGCTATTCTTAGAACAGATAAATCTACTTTTGCAAGTCTATGAATTTTCCAACCTTTTATATATTTTTCAATAGATTTATCAATATTATTTAAATTGGTCATTATTGTTCTTACAGCATGCCTCATATATTCTTGTTCATCATGGTCAAGATTATTTTCATTTATATATAATTCTACTAGATTATCTGAACAATCATTATTCATTTCCATCTGGAACAATAACTTCATCGTTTCCTCTCTTGCAATTTTTCTACCCATATTTGTCCTCCTTGTAACTATAGATAATATATACTAATATTATAATTAATTTGATTTCCCTGGAGGAAGTATTTTATCCAAAAAATCTCTTAAATTTTCCTGGCTATCAGATTTTTTTCCAATGTAATATCCTAATCCTGTGCAAATTACAATAAATAAAGTCTTAAAAAAACCAATAGTAAGTATAAATATAGCAATTATAAATCCTATTATTGTTCCTACGGTTTTTCCTTTATTATTTCCTAACATTTGAATAAGTCTTGAAATCTTTTCCTTATCCACCATTAAAACACCTCTACAATTTATTTTACAGTTCTAGTTGGCGTCATTACACTACTTATTTCAACTTTAACTTCCCCTACCTCAACACCTGTACATTTTTCTACATGTTCTTTCACTTTGTTTTGTAATTGTATTGTAGTTTCTGGAATATTTATTTCAGGGGAAACTTCTCCTCTCATATCTAAAATTATTACTCCTTCAAGCACATTTACTTTTATTTTTATATTTCTAATACCTGAAAATTTAGTTACTACACTTTGTGCAATTCCCTCGATTGTTTGAGTCGAAATTTTTAATTCACCATAATCAGTATGTCTAATTAAAAAGGTTCCTCTATTCTTTTCATTATTCCCAATTAGCCCAGACACTAAAAATCTAATACTTACTAATAAAAAAGCTACTCCTATTACAGAATATATATAATTGCCTTTTAGTTGCATCAAATAAAGTTCTACATTTTTTAAAGATAAAAAATCAATTTGTTCAAAAGGAAATAATATAAATACTATAGATACTAAAGCAAGGCAAAAAGTATATATAGTCAATATAATTCTATCAATAATATTCATAAGATACCTCTACCTCCTATATTACTAAATTTACCCCCTGAATATTCAGAGGGTAAGTATTTTATTTTACTCTAGGTTCTTCTTTTTCAGGTTCTTTAGGTATATTTACTCCCTGAACATTTACATTCACCTCAATAACTTTTAAACCTGTCATAGTCTCTACAGCTTCCTTAACATTTTCCTGTACTCCAAAAGCAACTTCAGAAATTTTAGAACCATATTCAACTATTACGAATATATCTATAGCACATTCTTTTTCTCCAACTTCTACTTTAACTCCCCTTGATAAGTTTTTCATTCCCAACATATCACTTATACCACCGGTGATGCCGCCACTCATTCCAGCAACACCTTCAACTTCAGTAGCAGCTAAACCTGCTATAATTGCTACTACTTCATTAGCAATTTTTACATCTCCATACTCTACCCCTTCATTATTTACAATACCTGCCAAGTTGGCCACCTCCACCTATCTAAAATCTTATAAGCATATTATACCAGAATAGATGATGTTTTACAAACAAATCTATTCCTTTTATCCAATCAAAGCTTCTATGAATTTTTCTGCATCAAAAGGTTGGAGATCGTCTATTCCCTCTCCTACACCTATTAGTTTTACCGGTACATTTAATTCAGATTGTAATGCTATCACTACCCCACCTTTTGCTGTTCCATCAAGTTTAGTTAAAACTATTCCTGTAATATCACATGCTTCTTTAAATACTTTTGCTTGTAAAATAGCATTTTGTCCTGTAGTTGCATCTACAACTAATAGAACCTCTTTACTAGCTTCTGGATATTCTCTCTCTACTACCCTGAATATTTTATTTAACTCATTCATTAAATTTTTCTTATTATGAAGCCTACCTGCAGTATCACATATTAGCACATCAGATTCTCTAGCTTTTGCTGCTTGAATGCCATCATATATAACTGCTGCTGGATCCGAGCCTTCCTGGTGAGCTATTAGATCTACATTAGCTCTATTTGCCCATTCTTCCAACTGCTCAATAGCAGCTGCTCTAAAAGTATCTCCTGCTGCAATTAATACTTTTTTGCCTTCTTCTTTTAAATTCCAGGCCATTTTTCCAATAGTGGTAGTTTTGCCTGCTCCATTAACTCCTACTACCAAAATAATGGCTGGAGACGTCTTTACATTTAATTTTCTATCTAATTTTGATTCTTCTACACTTTTTAAGGTTTTTTCTATCTCTTCTTTCAGGAGTATCCTAATGTCATTAGCTTCTTTAATTTTATTTTCTTTAGCTCTTTCTTTAATATTATCTATTATTTCCATAGTAGTATTAACTCCTACATCAGCAGTAATAAGAATCTCTTCTAACTCGTCAAATAAATCATCATCTATTTTCCCATAAGATTTAAGAATACTATCTATTTTATCTGTTACTCCCTGTCGTGTTTTAGAAAGGCCTTTTTTAAGCTTTGTAAAAAAATCTTCTTTTTCTATTACTTCATCTTTTTCAACCTCTTTTATTTCGTCTTTTACTTCATTTTCTAAATCTTCCACTTTATCTTTTTTAAATTTATCAAAGAATTTAAACATTTCATTCCTCCTTATCTAGCTTGCTTTATCTGATAGTTTTATTGAAACCATTCTGCTTATTCCTTCTTCTTCCATAGTTATACCATATAGAATATCAGCCATTTCCATTGAACCTTTTCTATGTGTTATCATTATAAATTGAGTATCATCTGAAAAACTTTTTAGATAATTAGTATATCTTGAAATATTTGCTTCATCCAATGCAGCATCTATTTCATCAAGAATACAAAATGGAGTAGGTTTAGTTTTCAATACTGCAAACAATAATGCTACAGCTGTTAGAGATTTTTCACCTCCAGATAATAATGAAAGGCTTTGCAATTTTTTACCTGGTGGCTGTGCTATTATCTCAATTCCACTAGAAAGCAGATCATTTTCATTGATTAAATATACATCTGCCTTTCCTCCACCAAATAACTCCCTAAATACTTGATTAAAACTTTTTCTAATTTCAACAAACTTTTCTAAAAATCTTTCTTCCATCTCCTTTTCTATATCTTTAATAACCTCTTTCAATCCATTTTTAGCAGAAATTAAATCCTCTTTTTGGGTCTGTATAAACTCTAATCTTTCTTTAAGGTTTTTATATTCTTCAACAGCCCCTAAATTAACTGTTCCTAAATTCTTTATATTGTTCTTTAACTTTCTAATATTCTTTTTTGCTTCTGCCATATCTTCAATATGGACTTTATAATTTAAAGCTTCAGCATAATTCATTTCATAATCTTCTAAAAGTCTAGAATTATAATTTTCAACTTGAACACTATATTTGGTGTAGTCAATATCTAAAGCATTGATTTCCTTTTCGAAAGTATTTATATTATTTTCTATTTCTTTTAAATTTCTTTGTTCAAGGATAAAACTCTCCATTTTCTTTTCTTTTTCCTCTTTAATTTTTTCCAGTTTTATAGAACAATTATTTAATAATGATTTAAGATTATTAATCTCTTCCTTAAGTCTTCTTTTTGTATTTTTCAGCTTCTCTATTTGTAAAGTGTTTTCTTTAAAATCTTTTTGTCTACTATAAATAGTATCTAATGTATTTTTATAATCTTCATCTGTATTTGAAATTTCATTCTTCAAGGAACTTATTTGTTGTTTAAAAGAGTTTATCTTTATTTTAAAATTTGTTACTCTCTCATCTATATTCTCTTTCTTTTCTTTTTTATATTGAAACTCTCCTGTATTCTCATCTAAATTTTGATCTATTAAATTTTTCTCATTATTAAGCTTAGTTAAATCTAAACTCAAAGCATCAATCTCTCTATCAATATTTTTCTCTTCCTGTTTTAATTTATTTATTTCATTATAATACTTTGATATGGAGATATCATTCTTTTCATTATCCTGAATTATTCTTGTAATTTCATTTTCTAATTTTATTATTTCAATGTTTAAAGTTTGAAGTTTTTTATTTCCATTCTCAATAAATTCTTTAACTTCACTTAAATTAAGATTTAATTTATTTTCTTTAGATTTATATAATGCTAATTCGGCCTTTAATTCTTTAATCTCCTTAATTAGTCCATCTATCCTTGTTTTTCTATTTAAAATATTTGTAGAGTTTTTCAATATGCTTCCACCTGTAATAGAGCCTCCTGGATTAAAAAGCTCTCCATCTAAAGTTACTATTCTTATAGAATGATTATACTTTTTAGCTATTTTCATAGCAGAATTAATATCTTCAACTATTAAAGTTCTTCCTAAAAGATATTCAAAAACATTTCTATAATCTTCATCAAACTGGACTAATTGAGAAGCTATTCCTATGACACCCATATCTCTTATTGCATTAAAATCCATATTAAGCTTTCTGCTTTTTATTGAAGTCAATGGTAAAAAAGTAACTCTACCTAGGTTATTTCTCTTAAGATATTGGATAGCTTCCTTTGCATCTTCCTCAGTCCTAGTAACTACATTTTGAATACTTGACCCTAATGTAATTTCAATAGCTTTTTCATACCTTCTATCAACCTTAATAAGCTCCCCAACTACTCCAACAATACCTTTATTCAATTTATCATTCTTCTTAGAAGCTAATAAAAGACCTCTTACACTTTTATAATAACCCTCATAATCCTCTTCCATGTTTTTTAAAAGGTTGTAATTGGAAATTTTTCCTTGTAATAATCCCTTTATTTCATTAATCTCTTTACTCAAAATACTGTATTCATTTTCAATATTTTTTTCTTCTTCTGTATACTCTTTTATATCCTTTTTACATGAACCTAATGATTCTTCATTTCTTCCTTTTTCTATGCAAAAATTATCTAATAATTTTTCATTTTCTATTTTGATATTTTTTATTATATCTATTTCTTTTTCAATTTCCGTTATTCTACTTTTTATATTTTGTTTAAAAGTTTTTAAACTCTCAATTTTATTTTTTTTATCTGACATTAAATTATATATCTTAAAATTATTGTTTTTTTCTTCTTCAATATGCTTTTCCTTTAATATTATTTCTTTATTGATATCTTCTAAAAGCTTTTTTTCCTTTAAGTAATCTGACTTCAATTTACTTAGATTTTCGATATTTTCTTCCAATTCATCTTTTATCTTTTCTTTTTTTAATAATAGTTTTTCTTTTTTATCTAAAAGCTCTTTTTCTTCCCTATTTAAACGTCTTTTTTCTTCTAAATAAAACTTTTCTTTTTCACTACTTAATATTTGTTCATTATCTTTTTTCTCTATATTACTTTGAATAGAATATTTTTCATCTTGTAACTCTTCAGCAGAATGTTTTATTTTTTCAATTTCATCTTTCATAGAAAAATATCTATTTTCCATTATTGTTTTTCTGTCTAAATTTTCCTTTATTAAATTATTTAATTCTTTTCTTTTGTCTCCTATAGATATGAGTTTATGTTTTAATCTACTAATTTCTTCTATATAAAAATTAACCTCTAATTCTTTAAGCTTTTGAGCAATTTCCAAGTATTTTTTTGCCTTAATAGCCTGTTTTTCTAAAGGACTAATTTGGCCCTCTAATTCAAATACAATATCATTTATTCTAACTAGATTTTCCTCTGTCTTTTTAAGCTTTTTTTCTGACTCTTCTTTTCTAGTTTTATATTTAACTATACCTGCAGCTTCTTCGAATATATGTCTTCTATCTTCAGATTTTGTACTCAATATTTCATCTACTCTACCTTGTCCAATAATTGAGTAACCATCTTTTCCTATTCCTGTATCCATAAATAGCTCTCTTATATCTTTAAGTCTACAAGAGTTCTTGTTTATATAATATTCGCTTTCTCCAGATCTAAACATTCTTCTAGTTATTGAAACTTCTGAGTACTCTATAGGTATTGTTTCATCTTTATTGTCAAATATAATACTCACTTCAGCATATCCTAAAGGTTTTCTACCATTAGTGCCAGAAAAAATTACATCCTCCATTTTACTGCCACGTAAAGTCTTAATACTTTGCTCTCCTAATACCCATCTAATAGCATCTGAAATATTGCTTTTTCCACTTCCATTAGGTCCTACTATTCCTGTGATTCCTTTTTTAAATTCTATTTCAGTTTTATCTGCAAAAGATTTAAATCCTTGTATTTTTAGTTTTTTTAAATGCAATCTAAACACCTCTTAAGTCTTATCTAAAAGGGTTTCCATTATGGAAACCCTTAATTATTTATTAAATCTTCCTTTAGTAGATACTTTTCAATAATCTCATCCTTATTAATTTTATCATAAAAATCGTGATTTTTAATATAAAATATTTCTTTTGGAATATTTTCTCCATGAATTTTAATTTTACTAATATTAAACTTGTTCCTAATAAATTTAGTATTTATTGAACCTTGACCTACTAGATTGGAAATTTCCTTAGGATTTATATTAATTACAAATTCTTTTATATCTTTAAAATCTTTTTCAGAAAAATATTCATCTAAAATCTTTTTATAAATATTAGATTCTACTAATTGTCTAAAAGCTGGATGAAACGGCCCAGCTATTACATCCTTACCTAGAGTTATATTATCAGTTGGCTGTAGTCCTATTCTTATTACATTTATTTTATTGTATTGGAAAATCATTAATAATTTAGTCGATATATCTACTGCCATCTCAAGCGACAAGGGCTTATACCTGCCATCCAAATACATTTTTTCTAAAAAAGTATCCTTCACTACTAATGTAGGATAAATTCTCGTACATATGGGATTTAGTTTAACTATTTCCTTAGCAGTATATAAACTTTTTTCTTCAGTATCCCCTAGAAGTCCAATCATCATTTGAAGACCTAATTGAAATCCATATGATTTTATAAGGCTAGAAGCCTTATATACATCTTCACTTTTATGCCCTCTTCCACTAAGAAATAGAACTTCTTCATCTAAAGACTGTACTCCTAATTCTATAATATCCACTCCATATTCCTTTAAAAGAAGAAGTTCTCTTTCATTTATATAATCTGGTCTAGTAGATAATCTTATTCTATCTACAATTCCT
Organism: Anaerosalibacter massiliensis; assembly: GCF_024623155.1. Lineage (NCBI taxonomy): Bacteria > Bacillati > Bacillota > Tissierellia > Tissierellales > Sporanaerobacteraceae > Anaerosalibacter > Anaerosalibacter massiliensis. The sequence continues at coordinate 87,473 of NZ_JANJZL010000001.1, read as the reverse complement.
TCCTTTTTATAATAAGATGCTATGTTTAAAAGTTCTCTTTGCATATCTGGTGAAATAGCGGTAAAACTTCCGCCATAAAAGGCAATTTCCAATCCTCTATTAAGTGAAGGAATAGTTTTCAAATGATCTTTTATTATATTATCAGCTTTTTCACTTGTCATATCTGTACTCAATCCAGTAATCCGCCTTTGATTGCAAAAAACACAATCATGTGGACATCCTAAATGTGGTACAAATATAGGTATTATAAAATATTTTTTATTCATCTTTAGCACCCATCCTAATCAAAACTTCTTTTGCCGCCATTTGCTCTGCTTCTTTTTTACTTCCTCCACAACCTTTTCCAAGTTTTTTACCATCTATTAAAGCTAATATGTGAAATTTTTTATCATGATCAGGCCCTTCCTCTTTTTCAATTCTGTATTCTATTTTTGCCTTTGTAGTCCTTTGCAATATTTCCTGCAATTTAGTTTTATAATCTATAAATAGCTCTCCCTTATTTGATGCTTCTATAATTTCTTTTTCTAATATATCTATAACAAATTTTTGGGCAGTTTTAAATTCACTATCTAAATATATAGCTCCAATTAGAGCTTCTAATGCATCAGCCAATATTGAAGTTCTATTTCTACCTCCAGTAGCTTCTTCTCCTTTGCCTAATAACAAATAATCACCTAATTTTATTCTTTTCGCAATTAAAGCTAATGCAGATTCACAAACTACAGTTGCCCTTATCTTTGTCAGATTTCCTTCTGAAAAATAAGAATATTTTTTGTATATATAATCACTGACTGCTAAATTTAATACAGAGTCCCCTAAAAACTCTAATCGTTCATTGTATACTATATTTCCATTTTTATGCTCATTAGCATAAGAACTATGGGTTAGTGCTCCATCTAAAAGCTTTGAATCTTTAAATCTATAATTTAATTCCTGCTGTAGATTATAGATTAATTTTCTCCTATTGCTTTTTTTCACATACATACCTCCAAAAAAGTTAAGTATTTATAAGGTCTCGAAATCAATCCGAGACCTAATATATAAAACTAGTCTAGATTTAGTCGATTTTGAATATACTCTACTACATCTTTTACTGTTTTTATATTTTCCACTTCATCATCTTCAACCTCTAGTTCATATTCATCTTCAAATGTCATTATTAATTCAACTAAATCTAAAGAGTCAGCATTTAAATCATCTTGGAAAGAAGTATCCATTGTAATTTCATCTTCATCTACATCCAATTGTTGGGATATTATGGATTTTATTTCTTCAAAAACCATTTGATACACCTCCTTTAACTTCCTTAGATTGTAAAATAATTTTTTATATTTTTTTTACATCTTCCTCAATCCTATCAATAACTTTTCCTTCAGTAAATATTTTGGCTTGTTTTATAGCATTTTTAATTGCTAGCCCATCAGAACTTCCATGAGCTTTTATAATAGGTTTTCTAACTCCTAATAATGGTGCACCACCATATTCTCTATAATCAAATCTTTCTTTAAAAGACTTAAGCTGAGGTTTTAACATAAGAGCGCCAATTTTTGAAGAAAAGCTCTTCTTAAACTCCTCTTTCAAAGTAGAAAAAAACAAATTAGCCAAACCTTCTGTTAACTTAAGTATAACATTTCCCACAAAGCCATCGCAAACCATTACATCTACAATTCCTTCTGGAACATCTCTTGCCTCAATATTTCCATAAAAATTAATATTAGAATTTGCCAATAATTCATAGGCCTCTTTAATTAAAATATTACCCTTTTCTTTTTCTGTTCCAACATTTACTAGACCAACAGAGGGAGATTTTACTCCTAAAACTTTTTCACTATATATAGAACCCATTATAGCAAATTGTTGTAAATATTCAGGCTTGCAATCTACATTTGCTCCCATATCTAAGAGTAAAGTCATACCATCTCTAGTAGGATAAACACTTGAAATAGCAGCCCTATCTATTCCTTCTATTCTTTTTATAATGAACAATCCTCCAGCCAGAAGAGCACCTGTATTTCCAGTTGAAATAAATGCATCTCCATATCCTTCTTTCAGTTTATTGAAACCTATAACCATAGAAGAATTTTTTTTCCTTCTTATAGATAATGTAGGACTGTCCTCATTTAAAATTATATCTTCAGCATGAATAATTTCAATCTTATTTCCAGTATAATTATTTTTATTTAACTCTTTTTCTATTAAATCTTTTTTACCTATAAGAGTAACTTCTAAATCAAGCTCTTCCACTGCTTCTACACTTCCTAAAGCTGTTGCCTGAATACTATTATCTCCTCCCATAGCATCTACTATTATTCTCATTCTTATCCTCCTAAAACCTAGTAATAAACGTTACTGTATTAAATATATATTAGATAAAATAAAAAAGCAACAAAAAGTTAAAAAAGATAGTGACCCTCCTCACTATCTTTTTACCTTTATTCTACTTCTATAACCTCTCTATTTTTATAATATCCGCAAGATTTACATACTCTATGAGGTAATTTAAGCTCATGACATTGTGGGCATTCAACAAAAGTTGCTTTTGATAATCTATATGCTGAAGCTCTTCTTTTATCTCTTCTACTTTTTGAAGTTTTTCTCTTTGGAACTGCCATTAGATACACCTCCTTATTTACTACTTAAAAAAATCTTTCAATTTTGCCAATCTAGGATCTATATTTTCTATTACACAATCACATTCACCCTTATTTAAATCTTTACCACATTTAGAACATAAGCCCTTACAGTCATTCTTACATAAGGATTTCATAGGCAGAGATATAATTATTGTGCTAATTATTGGCTCCCTTAAACTTAATTCATTTCCTTCATAATAAATAATTTCCTCATCTTTCTCAGTTGAATTAATAATTTCATCTGATTTTTCTCTTAGTTCTCCTGACAGAACCGTATCTATAGTTTGTGTAAATTCTTTTAGGCATCTATCACAGTTCTCAGTATATTTAAAAGAAATATTGGCAGTTAAATAATTAATACCTTCCATCTTATAAATATGTCCTGATACTTTAACTGGTTCTACAAAAACTATCTCCCTTTGACCTATATCCAATTTACCTAATTCTAATTTTTCATCAAAGGGTATATCCTTTACAGCTTCATCAAGAAAACTTGCTAGATCAATATACATTTATTTCACCTCTTAAATCTAACAAGTTTTATTATATAAAGGTAAAATACTTTTGTCAAGAAATATAATTGAAATTAAGCTAGTTCTTCAGTATCTTTTGCAATCATCAACTCTTCATTTGTTGGTATAACTAATACTTTAACTTTTGAGTCATCTTGGCTAACTAAAGCTTCTTTTCCTCTCACATTATTCTTTTCTTCATCTAATTTTATTCCCAAACTTTCTAATCCATTGCAAACCATTTCTCTAATTTCTGCAGAATTTTCTCCAATGCCAGCTGTAAATACTATAGCATCTACTCCACCCATTAATGTTGTATAGGCACCAATATATTTCTTAACTCTATTTACAAAAACATCTAATGCAAGCTTTGCTCTTTCATTTCCTTTTTCAGCTTCTTCTTCAATATCTCTAAAGTCACTACTTACTCCTGAAATTCCAAGAACTCCAGACTTTTTATTTAGTAAGTTATTTACTTCTTCCATTGATAAATTTTCTTTATCTACTAAAAATGGTATTATAGCTGGATCTATATTTCCAGTACGTGTTCCCATAGCTAGTCCTTCCAATGGGGTGAATCCCATACTTGTGTCTACTGACCTTCCTTTTTCTACTGCACAAATACTTGCTCCATTTCCTAAATGACAAGTTATAATATTTAAGTCTTTAATATCCCTTTCTAATATTTCTGCTGCCTTTAATGATACATATTTATGTGATGTACCATGGAAACCATATTTCCTAATTCCATATTTCTCATATAGTTCGTATGGAAGAGGATATATATAATTATCTTTTGGCATAGTTTGATGAAATGCAGTATCAAATACACCTACCATTGGAGTATCTGGCATTAGTTCTTTACAAGCTTCAATTCCCATAATATTAGGTGGATTATGTAATGGAGCTAAATCTATACATTCATTCAAAGCTTTCATAACTTCATCATCTATTTTAACTGAATTTGCAAACTTTTCTCCTCCATGTACTACTCTATGTCCTACTGCATTAATTTCATCCATGGACTTTATAGCTCCATGTTCTGAATCTACTAAAGTACTTAATACTATTTCCAAAACTTCCTTATGATCTGACATTGGCTTTTCAATGATAATTTCCTTTTTGCCAGTAGTAGTATGCTTTATTCTTGAACCTTCAATTCCTATTCTTTCAGATAGTCCTTTTGCTAATACTTTTTCTTCATTCATATCAATTAGTTGATATTTTAATGAAGAGCTACCACAATTAATTACTAATATGTTCATAATATATACCTCCTATTGTTTGTCTATGCACTATAAAACATAATATTATAATTATATCAAAAAATCAACTTATTAAACTTATGTTATAATTAAATTTAGTATATTTTATAAATATAGGAGGAAAAAATGAAAGTTTTAGGTATAATTAGCGAATATAATCCATTTCATTATGGACATCTATACCATCTAGAAGAATCCAAAAAAATAACTAATGCTGAATATTCTATAGCTGTAATAAGTGGCTCTTTTGTACAAAGAGGTGAACCATCTTTTGTAGACAAATGGACAAAAACAAAGATGGCTATAGATAATGGCATTGATTTAGTTTTAGAGCTTCCTGTGATTTTTTCAGTTCAAAGTGCAGAATTTTTTGCATATGGAGGAGTAAAACTTTTAGATAGTTTAAAAATTGTAGATTATATTTCCTTTGGCAGTGAATTAGGCCAATTAGAACAATTGAAAATTATTGCTAATATTTTTGCCAAAGAACCTTATTATTTTAAGTCAATGCTTAAAAAATATTTAGATAAAGGAAATTCTTATTCTGTATCAAGAAGTCTTGCATTAGAAGATTTCTTAAAGGAAACAAAGTATAAAGAAAATAATTATATAGACATTTTAAAATCCCCAAATAATATTTTAGCCATTGAATACTTAAAATCTCTTTATAAACTCAATAGCAGTATTAAACCTATTACAATAAAAAGAATTGGAAGTAATTATAATGAGAAATTTTTTAATGATAAATATTCTAGTGCCACATCTATAAGAAACAAAGCTTTTAAAGGTGAATTAGATAAAATAAGAGACTATCTACCTAAACCAACATATTATCATCTTAATAATTATTTAAAGGAATATAAATCTTTTAATTCTATTGAAAACTATTCTCAAATACTTATGTATTTGTTGAGAACAATTGATGAACGTAAATTTTCTAAAATTATGGATATAGAAGATGGTTTAGAAAATCGATTCATTAAAAATAGCTTTAAATATAATAATATTATTCAAGTCATAAATAATACTGTAACTAAGAGATATCCTAAAACCCGTATCCAAAGAATATTAATTCAATTGTTAATAGGTATTAATGGAGATATATTTATTCAAGCAAAAAATACTTATCCTCAATATATAAGAGTGCTTGGTATGAATAATAAAGGTATGAAACTTTTAAATAAAATAGCTAAAAAGACTAATATCCCAATAATAAATAAATTTGCGGATTATAAAAAATTAAATAATCCTAAAATTAATAACATAATTAATTATGATAAAATAGGAACAGATTTGTATTTTTTAGGTCTAAATAATGAAATAAATAGATTAGCCAATTTAGATTATTATAAATCACCTTATATAAAAAACTCAAAGACTAAGAATTAGTCCTTGAGTTTTTTTCTTTCCAAAGCTTTATTTTTTCCTTTATTTCGTCTATATGATCTAATGTTGTATTATAACCTATCTCTGCACATTCCTCTACTCTTTCAAACTGGGAGGATTCTATATGGGATAAAGGTGGTTCCATTATAATATCTGCATATATTTTATCTGCATCCAATATTTTTTCTGCCATAATATCTATGGATTGTTGAATAATATCAAGCAAATGAAACACTCTATTTCCATATTCGCTAAATCCTACATCTACTGCTATAACTATATCTGCACCTATGTCCTTAGTTAAAGATATAGGAACCCTATCAACTACGCCACCATCTACCAAGACCCTATCCTTGTGATTTACTGGTTCAAAAACTCCAGGAATAGATATACTTGATCTAATAGCTTTATATACTGGTCCTTCTGTAAAAATAACTTTCTCTCCTTTTTGTAAATCTGTTGCTACAATTGCCATTTTCTTGTTTAATTTTTCAATATTCCTTCCACCAGTAAGTAATTTTAATATTTCCTCTATTTTATCTCCTTTTAAAATCCCTCTTCTAGAAACAGTAAAATCCATCCATAATTTCTTATCTACTTGAATGGCTATATTTTTAATCATTTCTGGCTTTATACCGCAACAATATAATCCTCCAACTAACGCCCCTGCACTACTTCCTGTAACTATATCTACAGAGATATTGTTTTCTTCTAATGCCTTTAGAACTCCAATATGTGCAAAACCCCTAGCTGAACCTGAACCTAATGCTATCCCTATTTTAGGTTTATTTGCCATATCAATCCCCCCCAAAGTACTTTTTATGTATGTAATTTATCATATTAACCTGAACTTTAAAATATAAATATATAAAAATGGAGGTACTGCCTTATGGAAAAAATAAAAATTCTTAAAAAAAATTATATAAATACTATACTATATCTTATAATAATTCTATGGTTTTTATTTAATATAATAGCTTTCCCTCAAAATTGTATGAAAGCTGCTCATAATGGATTATTAACTTGGTCTAATATTGTGATACCTTCTTTATTGCCTTTTTTTATAACATCTGAATTGCTAATAGGCCTTGGATTTGTAGATTTTATTGGTATACTATTAGAACCAGCAATGTCACCTATATTCAATGTCTCTGGAAAAGGGGCTTTTCCTTTAACAATGAGCATAACATCTGGTTATCCAGTAGGAGTAAAGATAGTTTCAAATTTAAGAAAAAACAATCATATTACAAAAATAGAAGCCCAAAGATTGTTATCATTTTGTAGCACATCTGGACCTATTTTTATGATCGGTGCTATAGCTACAGGTATGCTAAACAATCCCTTAATTAGCCCCTTAATAATATTTCCCCATTATTTAGCAGCATTAACCATTGGTTTAATATTTAAATATTATAAAAGAAATGTACAAATCAAGCCAATTAGATATAATCAGAATATCTTTAAAATTGCATTAAGAAAACTTTTTGAATCAAGAGAAAAAAATAATAAACCCCTAGGACTTCTTCTTTCTAATGCTGTAAAAGAGGGCATAAACTCTATGTTATTAATTGGAGGATTTATAGTTTTTTATTCTGTATTAGTAGAAATATTAAATCTATCTAATTTTTTTAATTCAATAATAAGGAAAATTAGCTATTTGTTTTCCATAAGTAACAATCAAAATGCTTTAAAAAGCTTAATAACTGGTTTATTTGAAATAACCATAGGTGCTAAAAAAATTGTAGAATTAAAGGAAGTTTCCTTATTATATAAAATTATTATGATAAACTTTCTAATTGGCTGGAGTGGATTTTCAATACATAGTCAAGCTTTGAGTTTTTTAAATGAAACCGATTTAAATGTTAGATTATACATTTTTTCAAAATTTTTACATGGTATGTTTGCAAGCCTCTATACAATACTTATATACAAATTTAAATATAGTGATATTGTATTAACTTCCTTTAATCCTAATTTTAGTTCATGGGATAGATTTTCTTTTCCAAATTGGATTAACACTTTAATATCTTCTATGCAATTAGAACTTAATATTATAATATTTACTCTTTTAGCTGCTATAATAATTGGTCTTATAAATACAATAATTAAAAATAAATAGTTTTATTTAACTCCTCTTAATTCTCTTCTATTTTTATCAAGAACTTCTATTAGTTCTTTTAGATTTTCCTGAGTCTCCATTAAGATACTATCCGCATATTCCATAGAGCCTAGTCTAATTTCCTTTGCATTATTTTGAGCTTTTGTAACAACTTCTTCTGCTCTATCCTTTGCTTTTTTTGTAACTTCATCTTCCTCAATTAATTCTTTTAAATGGTTTTTAGCTTCTAAGACAATAGTATCTGCTTCTTTTTGTGCTTCTGCAAGAATTCTCTTTTGTTCCTCTTTCACCCAATTAGCTTGTTTAATTTCACTAGGTAATTTTTCTTTTATTTCATTTAAAATTTCTAACAATTCTTCTTTATCAATTACTACTTTGCCTGAAAAAGGAACAGAAGAACTGTCTTCTATAATACTTTCTATTTCATCAATTAGTTCTAATACACTCATTTAAGTTCCTTACCTCCTTTTATTTTTTCTGTTAAAAACTTTTCCACAACTTCTGGAACTAGACACGATACATCTCCATCAAACATAGCTATCTCTTTCACTATACTTGAACTTAAATAAGCATAATCACCACTTGAAACCATAAATAATGTTTCTATTTCCTCATATAATTTTCTGTTTACCAAAGCCATTTGCATTTCATACTCAAAATCTGATACTGCCCTTAGTCCTCTTACCATAGTAGTTATATTTTTTTCTTTTGCATAATCAATTAAAAGTCCTGAAAATGTATCTATTTCAATATTGTCATATCCTTCTAGACATTTTTTCAATAGCTCTTTTCTTTCTTCTACTGTAAATAGAGTGTTCTTTGATCTGTTATTCAAAATCGCAACTACAACTTTATCAAATTTTTTAGCACATCTATCAATAATATCTAGATGGCCATTTGTAATAGGATCAAAGCTTCCTGGATATATAACTTCCACTAGTCTACCTCCTTATCATCTATTCATAAAAGTTATAGTTTTATCCCCATATCTTCTCTCATCTATTTTATGTAAATTATAAATACATTCATTTAATATTAATGTATTTTCATGTTCTATGATAATAATTCCTTTATCTTTTAATAGATGATTTTTACATATAGATTCTAAAACATTTACAATTAGATTACTTCTATATGGTGGATCCATAAAAATGTAGTGAAAATTTAAACCTTTTCTACCTAGGATTTCCATAGCTTTAAGTACGTCATTTTTATATACCTTAGCATTCTCATTAAGTTTTGTACTATTTAAATTTTCTTTAATAGCTTTAATACTATTAAAACTATTGTCAATAAAATAGCATTCCTCAGAACCTCTACTTAAAAACTCTATTCCTATAGAACCAGAACCAGAAAATAAATCTAATACTGAACTATCTTTCTCTATACTGCCCAATATATTAAATAATGATTCTTTTATTCTGTCCTGGGTTGGTCTAGTATCTAACCCTTTTGGAGCTTTCAATCTATGTCCTTTCCTACTTCCTGAAATAACTCTCAACAAACCACTCCTCTTTTGTTGTTAATTCTATTTTAACATAATTTAAAACTATAATAAAATATAATATAAATTAATTAAATATTATATTATCTGTTTTCCCTTCAAACATACATTTAATTCTGTTTTTCATTAATTCATATTTTTTATCACTAAGATATAAATCTTGACTTAATATTTCTGAAGCCTCTTTCTGTGCTATTTTTAGTATTTTTATATCAGTAAATAAATTAGCAATCTTTAAATCAGGTAATCCATGTTGTCTAGTTCCAAAAAATTCGCCTGGCCCTCTAAGTTCCAAATCTTTCTCAGATATTTTAAAACCATCATTAGTTTTTTGCATTATTCTCATTCTTTCCTGTGAAATCTTACTTTTTCCTTCATTAATTAATATGCAATAAGATTGGTACTCTCCCCTTCCAACTCTTCCCCTTAACTGGTGAAGTTGTGCCAGTCCAAAACGTTCAGCATTGTAAATGACCATTATATTTGAATTTGGAACATTTACACCAACTTCTATAACTGTAGTTGAAACTAGAATATCTATTTCTCCATCTTTAAATTTATTCATAATTTTCTCTTTTTCTTCTGCTTTCATCCTTCCATGAAGAAGTTCTACTTGGAATTCTTTAAAAATTTCATTTTTAAATCTTTTATGCAATTCTTCGCAGGCTTCTATATTCAATATCTCTGATTCTTCAATTAAAGGTGAAACAATATATACTTGTCTACCTTCCTTAATCTGGTTTTTTATAAACTCAGTTAGTCTCTTTTCCATATTCATTCCTATTGCATAAGTTTCTATGGCCTTTCGCCCTGGAGGCAATTCATCTATAATAGATATATCTAAATCTCCATATAATATAAGAGCAAGAGTTCTAGGTATAGGTGTAGCAGTCATTACTAATACATCTGGATTTGACCCTTTCTGGCTTAAAACTGCTCTTTGGCTAACTCCGAATCTATGTTGTTCATCTGTAATAGCAAGACCTAACTTATTGAATTTTACTGTGTCTTGTATAATAGCATGAGTGCCTACAAGTATATCTATATTTCCCTTCTCAAGTTTATCTAATACTTCATCTTTTTTATTTTGTGATAAACTTCCCACTAATAACTCGCAGCTAATATCATAATCATCTAACATACCTTTAATAGTTTCAAAATGCTGAGTAGCTAATATTTCAGTTGGTGCCATCATAACTGATTGGTAACCAGATTTCCATGCTTTAAACATTGCTAAAATTGCAATAACGGTTTTTCCCGAACCTACATCTCCTTGAACTAATCTATTCATTTGTTCATCTGATTCCATATCTTTTTCAATTTCTTTTAAAACTCTGAATTGGGCTTTTGTTAGTTTAAATGGTAATTTTTCAATAAATCTATTTAGATCTTCTGATTTTACAAATTTAATCCCTTTATTATTTGACTTAGTTCTATTTTTTATTATAAAAAGACCTAATTGCAAAGTCAAAAGTTCTTCAAATACTAACCTTTGCCTTGCTCTTAAAAAATTCTCCCTACTCTGGGGAAAATGGATATTCAATATAGCCTCCTTAACAGACATTAAATTAAATTTATTAATAATATGCCTAGGGAGTATTTCCTTTACATTATTTATATAACTCTTTAAAGCATTATTAACTATTGAAGTCATTTCATTATTAGTTAAATTCTCGGTTAATTGGTATATAGGTACTATTCGTCCAACTTTTTTATTTGATGAACCTTCTTTCTCATAAACTGGATTTTGTATTTGAATTTCATTTGCTATTTTTTTAACTTTCCCATTAACTATTATTTTTTCTCCAATACGAAAATTATCAGCTAAATATTCTTGATTAAACCAAATTAAATATGCTATTCCTGTACTATCCTTTATTGGAATTTTTAAAATGGAAAGATTTCTTCTAGGCCTTAATACAGTAGGATGACCAGCTATTCTCACATTGAAACTTGCTTTTTCTCCATCTACAGAATTATATATATTATTAAACTTTCTTCTATCTTCATAGGCACGAGGAAAAAAATAGATTAGATCCTCAACAGTATCTATACCTATTCTTCTCAATTTAGCTGCTCTTTTTGGCCCAACTCCTTTCACATATTGAACTGACATAGACAATCTATCCATTTTTTCACCTCAAATAAATATATTTCCCCTACCTTTTGGTAGGGGAGAAATTACTCAATTGAAAATATATAATAATAAAGTGGCTGTCCTCCATAAACTACTTCAATATCACAATCTCCAAATTCTTCTTCTAATAACTCTCTTAAAATATTTGCTTTTTCTTCATCTATATTTTCACCATAGAAGATTGTTATAAGCTCAGTTTCTTCATCGGCAACTTTTTTAATAAGTTCTAAAGAAACATCTTGAATATCCTCTCCTATAGCTTTAATATCACCTTCACAAATACCAATAATATTATCTTTTTTTATTTTTATACCATCTATCTCTGTATCTCTAACAGCATAGGTAACTTGGCCTGTTTTAACATGCTCTACAGCCTCTTCCATAGTTTCAAGGTTTTCTTCTATATTATCTTCAAAATTAAAGTGTAAAAGTGCAACAATTCCCTCTGCTATTGTTTTGCTAGGAAATACATGGATATTTCTCTCACTCATTTCTTTTGCTTGATTAGCAGCAAGAACTATATTTCCATTATTGGGAAATATTATTATATTTTCACCGTTTACTTTCTCCACAGCATCTAGTATATCTTCTGTACTTGGATTCATAGTTTGCCCACCTGGAATTACATAATCTACACCTAAATCTTTAAATACCTTAGAAATTCCTTCGCCCATTGACACTGTTATAAAACTATATTTTTTAGTCTCCTTCTTAGAATCTATATTTATTACATTATTGTTTGTTTCATTATATTCTTCTTCCTGTATTAGTAAATTTCTATGCTGTATTCTCATATTATCAATTTTTATATCATTTAACTCCCCAACAGACAGTGCTTTTTCTAAAACTAATCCTGGATTATTTGTATGAACATGAACTTTAATTAAACTGTCTCCTCCTACAACCATTAGAGAATCTCCATATAAAGCTAACTCTTCTCTAAATTTTTCAACATCTTCATTTGTATTATTTATTATGAATTCAGTACAGTATCCAAATTTAATATCACTTGTTTCTAATTCATCCTTATGAACTTGATGTGTATCCTTCTTTTTAGAAGCAGTTAAACCTAAGTATTCAATTTCTCCTTTATTAGTTAATGCTCTAAAAGCTCCAGTTAGTATTACAATAAGTCCTTTTCCTCCTGCATCTACTACTCCAGCTTGTTTTAATACTGGTAGCAAATTAGGAGTATTGTTTAAAGATTCATTGCCATGTTCTATTACCTTACTCATGAAAACTATTATATCTTTTTCCCTTTTAGCTAAATCTAATGCGTATTCTGCACATTCTCTGGCAACTGTAAGGATAGTTCCTTCAGTAGGTTTCATAACTGCCTTATATGCCATATCTGCTGCCTGTTTAAAAGATTCAGCCAAATCTATTGTATTAGCTTTCTCTTTATCTTTTAAACCACTAGCGAATCCTCTAAAAAGCTGAGATAGTATAACTCCAGAATTTCCTCTAGCTCCCATCAGAGAACCATTACTAGCTGCCATAGCAACTTCACTAATAGTATTGTATTCTTCTAGCTCTAATACTTGTTTCATAGCAGATTGAACGGTTAAAGACATATTTGTGCCTGTATCACCATCTGGTACTGGAAACACATTTAGTGCATTAACATCTTCTTTATTTTCTTCTAGATAATTAGCTGCCCCAATAAATGCTTTTCTAAGCAGCAAACTATTTGCATATTCAATCTTCAATATTAGTACCTCCCCTTACTACTTTTGAACTCTAATCCCTTGTACATATACATTTATTTTTTCTACTTTAAGTCCTGTTAAGTTTTCCACATTATATTTAACTTTTTCTATTATGTTTCCTGCAACAACTGAAATTTTGACCCCATATTGTAATATAACATGTAAACCTATAGTTATTCTATTTTCTTCTGTATATACCTTAACACCTTTAGATAAATTTTCCCATTTAACTAATTCAAAAAGTCCTTCTGTTGCACTTTTGCTAGCCATACCAACTATACCATAACACTCCATAGCAGAAAGACCTGCAATAGTAGCTATTACATTATCATCTATACTAATAATTCCAAAATCATTATCTAATTTACCAGGCATTGTTAATCTCCTCCCTAATTAATTTATTTATGACTATATTTTACCTTATTGCAATAAATAGTTCAACTCTTACCATTTTATATTAATAAAATTCTTTCAATCTTGCAATTATACTATTCATTGTGTTAAAATATAATATGTTATTTTAAGATAATATATAAATTAAATATTATTTTTAATAGTTAGTCAAGGAGGTGTTTTACATGGCTAAATACTGTCAAGTATGTGGAAGAGGAAAAAGTCATGGACATAAAGTATCCTTTTCAAATAAAAAGCATAATAGAACCTGGGCTCCAAATGTGAGAAGAGTTAAAGCAATTGTAGAGGGTTCTCCAAGAAGAATCTATGCTTGTACAAAATGTTTAAAATCTGGAAAGGTAACAAGAGCATTATAAAAGAATTGGCTTCCAATACATATAGCGGAAGCCATCTTTTTATCCAGTTTTAATAAAAAATAATCCAATTATTAAAATAATAAGACCAAATATAAAAAACCAGATACTTACAGGTAAGACTTTTAATATTATTGATAATCCTACTAAAAACAGCAATATTCCTAATACTTTCTTTTTATTTAATCTACAATAAAATTTTCTAAATCTCTTTTTCACTTATATCACCTCAAAACAGTCTTTACAATATATTATTCAGTTTACATATTATAAGTTACAAAAGAAAAAAGCCTAAAATAGGCTTTTTAATCTCTAGATTCAATTATAAGGCATATTCCATTTTCGACTTTTATATATCCTTTCTCTTCTATTATTCTATTGCTTACCCCTAAGGTAGAAGAAAAGTTAAAATCAACTCTATCCGTTTCGTATTCAAATCCCTTTAAAGTAACCTTAGCCCCATCTGAATTTATAGGTAATACAGAAATAAAAACTCCATCTTCTTTTTTAATTTCCATCTCATCATCTATTATATGCATAGTATTCTTTTCATTTATTATTATTCCTTTTACACCTTGATTAAGTAATTCACTTAATAAGAATATATTAGCCAAAGTATGATCAATTCTACTACCAATAACTCCCATAAGAACAATCTCTTTAAAACCTTTGTCAATTAAATATTTTAAAGCTAATTCTGTATCTGTATAGTCCTTATGGGAGGGATACTTTAATATTGGAATATTTTTTTCCTTTATTTCTTTTAAAATATCTTTATCAATAGAATCTAAATCTCCAACTACTAAATCTGGTTGTATATCAGACTTCAAAATATATTTTGCTCCTCCATCAACAGCTATAATAAAATCCATCTCTTTAGATATAGATTTTAACTGGTTTAAATCATTAATTTCTCCATTAGAAACAACTAAACTCTTCATAAAAATCCTTCCATTCTTTTCATTATTTTTCAATTTTACTTAAAGGTTTCCATAAAAGCATTAATATTATAGATGAGATAATAAGTTCGGGAACTAAGTAGCCTCCATTATATATAGCAGAATATATCCAAGGATTTTGATTCCCCGCATACTCTGCAAAAAATACTACGCCTGAAAGAAGATGAGATATAAATCTTCCCCCTATAGATAATAATACTCCTAGAAATATTTTAAAATAATCTTTTCCATTTAACTTTCTACTTTTCATTTTTGCTATTCCAGCTAATCCTAAAAATCCATAAGCAATAAGATAATCTAATAAAAATTGAACTGGATGATAAAAATTAGGCTTTAGAATAAAATGTAATACACCATAAGTGGCGCCAACAAACACTCCTGGGCCTACTCCCCATCTCATAGCAAAAAACATTATAGGGATCATACTTCCTGCCGTAACAGAGCCGCCTTGAGGCGCTTCATATATTATAATATAACTCAATAAAATTGATAAAGCAATCATAACTCCCCCTTCAGCCAACATTCTAACATTCCATTTTTTATTCATTATATACACCTCCCTTTGTTTTTTAAAAAATAAACCCATTACCTGAAAAAAGTAATGGGTTATTAAAATAATATTATATTTCCTCCGCTAGCATTACCTAGTTCAGGTTTAAGGGTCGAAACAATTATTGTTTCCTCTCAGCCTCTAAAGCTCCCCAATAAAATATTAGATTTTAATTCAATTGTATCATATATAATTGTTTTGTACATATTATACCTCTTTAAACAATCTAACTCTTTCCACTATATTATCTGCTTTAAAGATATCTGAGCCTGCAACCAATATATCTGCACCCCAATCTGTAACTTCTTTTGCATTATCCAGTTTGATGCCTCCATCCACTTCTATTTCTATAGCTAAATCTCTATCATCAATTATTTTTCTAAGATGTTTAATTTTTCTTTCCATAGCTGGAATAAAGGATTGTCCACCAAATCCAGGATTGACCGTCATAATAAGTACCATATCTATATCTTCTAATACATATTCTATATTTTCTAAAGGAGTTGAAGGGTTTAAAGATATTCCTGCCTTCTTTCCACAGTTTTTAATATTTTGTATAGTTCTATGAAGATGAATAGTAGATTCTTCATGAACTGTAATAATATCTGCTCCTGCCTCAACAAACTCTTCAATATACCTTTCTGGTCTGTCTATCATCAAGTGTACATCAAATGGAATATCTGTAATACTTCTAATTTCCTTTATAACTGGTGGTCCAAAAGTTATATTTGGAACAAATATGCCATCCATTACATCTAAGTGGACAAAATCAGCACCACCTTCTTCTATTTTTCTAATTTCTTCTCCTAGTTTACTAAAATCCGATGATAAGATTGATGGTGAAATTTTTGCCATATCAATACCTCCTGTTATGTCTTTTGACTTCTTCTAAAAAATTTAAATAATTCTTATATCTTTCCCTACTTATATTTTCTGATTCAACTTGATTTTTCACTTCACAATTAGGTTCTTTAAAATGTAGACAACTATTAAACTTGCACCCATCACTATATTTTCTTATTTCTTTAAAATAATATTGTACTTCTTCTTCTCTTTTAATAAAATCTAACTCTAAAGAACTAAAACCAGGTGTATCTAATACATATCCACCTATTTCAAGCTCTATAAGTTCTACATGTCTAGTTGTATGTCTTCCTCTTTTAGTTTTCTTACTTATTTCACCTGTTTCAAGTTTTAAATTTGGTTGTATCTCATTTAAAACAGAAGATTTTCCCACTCCTGAAGGTCCTGCAAATACAGTTATTTCATCTTTAAGAGCTTCCTTTAATTCATGGATTCCTCTATTTAATTTACAACTAGATAATATAACTTTATAACCTATATCAGTATAAATTTTATAAATATCTTCTACAAAAGAACTGTTATCTAAATCTATCTTATTTATAACTATAACTACATTTAAGTTTTGTTCTTCTGATAATACTAGAAATCTATCTAAAAGCCATAGATTTAGAGATGGATCTTTAGCACTCATAACTACTACTGCTTGAGTAATATTAGCTACAGGAGGTCTAATAAGTTCTGTTTTTCTTTCCATAACTTCCTCCACATAGCCTGTCTTATCTAAGTCATTTACTCTTATTTTTACCTTATCTCCTATAAGGGGAGTTATATTATCTTCCCTAAAAACTCCCCTTGCCCTACATTCATATATTCCATTATTTGTTTTTACATAATAAAATCCACCTATACCTTTTATGATAATTCCTTCTACCATCCATTACCTCCCTAGGTTTAGTTATAATAAGTTTTTGATACTAATTATTGTTGTTCTCTCTGAGTATTAGTTTCTCCCTCTCCTGAACCTTCTCCTCCAGAGCCTGAGCCACTTCCTTCTCCTTCTTCTCCTGAACCTTCTCCTCCATGACCCGAACCATTTTCTTCTCCTTCTCCAGGTTTTTTACCCCCTCCTGGTTTTTTCTCGTTTTGATCTTTTTCATCTTTTGGCAGTTCTTTTTTCTCCTCTTCCTTAGGTTTTTTTGGAGGTCCGCTGCTTATAACTAAATCCACACTAGTATTTTGTTGTAATTGAGTTCCTTGATCATAACTTTGCCATAGTACTATACCTCTTTCTACACTGTTACTAACTTCATATCTAATATTGCCAACCACTAATCCTTTAGCGACAATACCTCTTTTAGCTTCATTTTCTTTTAGACCAATTAGTTTTGGCATAGTTGTAGTCCTGATTTCTGGTCCTTTACTAACAACTAGATTTATTTTACTACCTTCTTTTACTTCTGTACCTGATTCAATACTTTGACTCATAACTATATTTTTAGGAACACTATCACTATATGAATAGTCAACAACTCCTTCTTGAAGTCCCGCTTCTTCTAATAAAAAGCTTATTTCTCCTATATCTTTGCCAGTAAAATCTGGTACCTTTACTTTTTTATCACCTTTACTAACTATAACTTCAACAGAATATCCTTTTTTAACTGTCTTTCCTGGATCTTCACTTTGCCACATAATTTCTCCTTCTTTAAACTCGGAACTATATTTTCTTTCTTTAACAACAAACTCAAGATCCATTTCTTCTATTTTTTCTTTAGCCATCTCTTCTTGCATGCCCATCAAATCTGGTACCTTTACTTCTCTAGACATGAATCCATCTTTGAGTTTTAAAATTCCAAAGGCTATTCCATTTACTAATAAAAACGCAAGAAGTATACCTAAAAATACTGCTTTTTTATTTCCTTTTTTATCTTTTGGTTTCTTTTTTAGTTTCTTTTTTGGTTCCTTTTTTTTCTTTTCTTCATCTTCGTCACCATTTTCTCCTACTGGAGGCAATATTATGGTTTCTGAATCAAATCTATTTGTATCTTCAGTAAAATGTAAATCTTCATCTGAATATTTCACTTTTCTCAAATCCTCCAAAAGTTCTTCTGTATTTTTATATCTTCCTGCTTGATCTCTTTTAGCTGCCTTCATAATTATATATTCGATATTTTTAGGAATACTATGATCAATTTCACTAGGGGGAGTTATTTCTTCCTCTACATGTTTCAAAGCTACAGAAATAGGACTCTCTCCTTCAAAAGGAACTTTTCCAGTTATCATCTCATACATTACTATCCCTAGAGAATATATATCTGATTTTTCATCTGTAAATTTACCTCTTGCCTGTTCTGGTGAAAAATAATGGACTGAACCAATTACACTGGAAGTATTAGTCATAGTAGCTGAAGTTGCTGCTCTAGCTATTCCAAAATCTGTAACTTTTATCCTGCCATCATCTGTCACCATAATATTGTGAGGTTTTATATCCCTATGAACTATATGGTTTTTATGGGCATGACCTATAGCCTCAGCAATTTGCATAGCATAATTAATAGTTTCCTCTGGGCCTAATTTACCCTTTTCTTTTATAATATCCTTCAATGTCTTCCCTTTAATATATTCCATAACAATATAGTGAATATCATCTTCTACTCCAACATCATATATACCAACAATGTTTGGATGAGACAAACTAGCGGCTGCCTGGGATTCATGTCTAAATTTATTTATAAATTCTTCATCGGTAGTTAATTCATCTCTCAATATTTTTACAGCTACATATCTATTCAATAGTCTACATCTTGCTTTATAAACTACTGCCATTCCTCCCTCGCCTATTTTTTCGATTATTTCATATCTCTTCCCTAAAACCTTTCCAATTATCTCAACCATACTCTCACCTCAATTCATACCAATTTAATAGCCATTACAGTCACATTATCTACTCCACCTAGCTTATTTGCTCTTTCTACTAAATTATCACATGTCTTTTGTAAATCTACATTTTCCATTAACAATTTCTTTATCTCCTCATCACATATCATGTTGGTTAAACCATCAGTACATAATAATAGGATATCATTTTTATTAGTACTCTTAACTATAACATCAATATCAACTTCTTTATTTGTTCCAATAGCTCTGGTTATTATATTTTTTTGGGGATGACATTCAGCCTCTTCCTCACTTATACTTCCTGCTCTAACTAACTCAGCAACAAGAGAGTGATCTTCAGTTAATTGAACAAGTTTATCTTCTCTTAATAAATAAGCCCTGCTGTCTCCAATATGTCCTATATATAATTTATCCTCAGAAAAATAAGCCATTGTTATTGTTGTACCCATGCCATGGAACTCTTCACTTTTAATAGATTTCTCATAAATCTCCATATTAGCTTTTTCAATACTATTTTTAATAGTTTCAGAGATATTTATATTATTTTTTAATAGTTCTTCCTCCTCAGATACGAAAAAGTTCTTAACTAATTTAACAACCATACTACTTGCCACTTCTCCTGCCTTATGACCTCCCATTCCATCTGCTATAATAAATAAAGGTATATTTAGTTTATCTGGAATAAAATAAGCATCTTGATTGTTTTTTCTTACCTTTCCTTTATCTGTACTTACTCCCATATTCATAATATCACCTCGCCAAGCTATACTAGCCTATAAGCCTTTTATGTATTTTCTTCTAAGCTGGCCACAAGCTGCATTAATATCTGAACCCATTTCCCTTCTAATAGTTGTAGATATACCTTTTTGATTTAATCTATTTTTAAATTCTTGAATTTTATCTTCCTTAGCTTTAGTTTTATTAAATTCCTCAATAGGATTCAAACAAATTAAATTTACATGACACAAAAGCCCCCCTAATATTCTAGCCAGCTCTTCTAAATCCTCTCTTCTATCATTTTCTCCATTAATTAAAGTATATTCAAAGGTTATCCTTCTATTAGTTTTTTCTACATAATAATAACATGCTTTTAAAATTTCTTCTACTCTATATTTTTTTCCTATAGGCATCATTCTTTTTCTATCCTCATCAAAAGGAGAATGTAAGGATATAGACAAAGTAATTGGAATTTTCTCATCAGCTAATTTGTATATCTTTGGAACTAAACCACAAGTAGATAAAGTAATATTTCTATATCCAAAATTTTGTCCTTTTTCATCATGCAATAATTTTAAAAAATTGATTACATTATCGTAGTTATCTAAAGGCTCCCCGCTGCCCATTAAAACAATATTGCTAAGTTTTAGATTAAGATCCTTCTGTATATTATAAACTTCGCTTAAAATTTCACTTGAAGTTAAATTTCTTACAAGTCCCTCTTTAGTAGAAGCACAAAACACACAACCCATTTTACAACCTACTTGAGTTGAAATACAGGCTGATGTTCCATAACTATATTTCATAGCTACACTTTCAATTATATTCCCATCTTCTAATAAAAATAAATATTTTTTCGTATCATCTATTTTTGAATCATATCTCTCTAAAACAGAAATATTTCCTATAGTATAATTCTTTTCTAGCTTGTCCCTAGTGTCTTTGGGTAGAACTGTTATTTTAGATATTGAATCCACCATATTTTTATGAATGAAATTAAAAGTTTGTTCTCCCCTATATTCTTTCTCCCCTATTTTAAGAAATAATTGTTTCATTTCTTCTAAAGACAACGATTTAAAATCTATTTTTTGCAAAAAAACCCTCCTAACTTTCTTAATTAAATATTATACCATAATTGATAAAATTTTATTCATTTTTCTTTAAAAGTTTAGCTATAAAAAAGCCATCAGTACCATGAATATGAGGAAAAAGCTCAATATACCCATCTTTTGCAGTCTCAAAACCCTCTTCAAATTTCAAAAGAGATTTAAAACTAAGTAATTCAAAACTATCATTCTCTGAAATAAACTCTCTAATTATATTTATATTTTCTTCTCTTTCAATAGTGCAAGTACTATATACTAAAATTCCTCCAGGCTTTAAATATTTGCTTCCATTTTTTAATATTTTGTATTGAGTTTCTTTTATTTCTTGTATATCTTCTTCCTTTCTATTCCATTTTATTTCTGGTCTTCGTCTTATAAGCCCTAAACCGCTACAGGGAGCATCTACTAATATATAATCAGCTTTCGACAACAATTTTTCATCTATATTTAAGGCATCAAATAATTCTGTTTTTATAATATTTATACCTAAACGGCTAGAATTATTTTTGATTAATTTTAATTTATGATCATAAATATCCCTTGCTATTATACTTCCCTCATCTTCCATATGTTGTGCCATATGCGTAGTTTTACCACCTGGTGCACTGCATATATCTATTATAGTACTATTTTTTTTAGGATTCATTATTTGAGAAACTAACATGCTACTTTCATCTTGTATAGTAAATAATCCATTCTTAAACTCATCTATATCTGTAATCCTATAAGGATTTTCTACTATTAATCCATCTAAAGCATATTTAGTTTCTAAAATACTGTATCCTTTACCTTCTAGTGATTTTTTTAAAGTCTTTCTATCAGTTTTTAATGTATTTGTTCTAATATTTAATTTTGGCTTCTCATTATTTGCTTTACATAATTTTAATGTAAACTCTTCTCCAAAATCTTCTATCCATCTTCTTACCATCCACTTAGGATGTGAATATTTTATAGATATATATTCTAATTTATCTTTTATATTTATATTGTCTATTTCTTCCTTGTTTCTAGCTATGTTTCTCAAAACTCCATTTACATATCCAACTGCACCTTTATGAGAATATTTCTTTGCTAGCTTTACAGATTCATTTACAGCTGCACTATCTGGAATTCTTTCCATAAAGATTATTTGATATACTCCAATTCTTAAAATCTCTAAAATAATAGGAGCAATTTTTTTAATTTTTATTTTAGAAAACTTTGATATTGTCCAATCTAAATATATTCTGTTTTCTAATACCCCATAAACTATTCCTCTTGTAAGATTTTCATCTAATTTATTTGTATCTAGTTTAATATATTTATTTAATGCTATATTTGAATAAGCACCTTTTTCATTTATTTCAATCAATATTTTAAGGGCAGCCTCTCTCGTGTTTTTCTTCATATATTCACCTCCAAGATTATTATATACAAAATTCATAAAAAAATAAGAGGTGAGATTCACCTCTTTAATTTCTTCTACTAGATAGAGACATAAGTCTTAATAATTGTCCAATGGCTACTAATGTTGCCGCTACATAAGTTAATGCTGCAGCTTTTAATACCTTCTTAGCTGGACCTATTTCATCACTTGTAACTATTCCTGTATCTAATTGATACAATGCTCTTCTACTAGCATTAAATTCAACTGGTAATGTTACAATTTGAAATAATACTATCGCTAAATATAATATTATTCCAACTTCTATAAGGAATGGACTTATTAAAAATCCTAAAAAGATTAATATCCAAACAAATCTAGACCCAATGCCAGCAATAGGTGCAATATTGTTTCTTAGTATAAGAGGGAAATATCCTTCTGCATGTTGAATAGCGTGACCAACCTCATGTGCTGCTACACTTAGAGAAGCTATAGAACGTCCATTATAAACATTATTAGATAATCTAATAACATTGGTTCTAGGATCATAATGATCAGTAAGATTTCCTCCAATTGGTTCAACTCTTACATCATATAAGCCATTTCTATCTAATATCTCTCTTGCGACTTCTCTTCCTGTATAACCTGAATTACTTGGAACCTTTAAATATTTGTTAAAGGATGTGGTTACTTTAATTTGAGCATAGAAAGATATGATTAAAGCTATCATGAGTAATAAATAATAATCCATAAAAACCCTCCTTTTTTTATAGTATCATAATATAATACTATAGTTTTTATAATAATGCAACTATTCCAAAATTGTCCCTACTTTTATTTCATTGCCCTTAATAAAATCCTCTACCCTCATTTTTCTTTTGCCTGGAAATTGTAATTCTTTAATTATAATACATGAATCTTTAGAATTCACAAATATTCCTTCATTATCCACCTTAACTATTTCACCATTTTCGCCTTCTTTAAATTTAGAACATAATTCAACTCTGTGAATTTTTACATTGTTCTTTTCATAAAATGTATAAGCAGTAGGCCAAGGCTTTAGTCCTCTTACAAGATTTTTTATTGATTCACCTGATTCATTCCAATCAATTTTTCCCATTTTCTTATTTAACATTGGAGCATAGTTGGATTTTGAATCATCTTGGCTTTCAGGAGTTATTTTACCACTAATTATACCTTTTAATGCTTTAACAATTGTTTTTCCACCTAATTCAGATAAACTATCATGAATGGTTATTGCATCATCATCTTCTTTAATATTTATACTTTCTTTTATATATATATCTCCTGCATCTAATTTCTCAACCATTTCCATAATAGTTATCCCAGTTTCTTCTTCTCCATCTATAATTGCCCAATTTATAGGTGCTGCTCCTCTATATTTAGGTAAAAGGGATGCATGAATATTTATACAAGCATATTTAGGAATTGATAAAATCTTCTTCCTTAAAATTTGACCATACGCAGCTACAACTATAAAATCTGGTTTAATATCTTTTAATTTATTTATACTATCTTCACTATTTATATTGTCTGGCTGGAATACTTCCAAACCTAATTCTTCTGCTCTAGCTTTTACAGCTGTAGGTAAAAGCTTTTTCCCTCTTCCCTTTGGTCTATCCTTTTGAGATACTACTAATGGGATATCAAACCCTTCTTCATATAGTTTTTCTAATGGCTTTACAGCAAATTCTGGCGTTCCCATATAAATAATTTTCATTGAACCCCTCCTAATCCTCTTCTATTTCCTCTACAATTTTATCAATAAATAAGACTCCATTTAAGTGATCTATTTCATGACAAAGGGCTCTAGCTAAAAGACCATTTCCTTCAATTGTTTGTTCCTTACCATCTGTATCTAAATATTTTACCTTTACTTTCTCAGGTCTTAAAACTTTTCCTGCTCTATTTGGCACACTTAAACATCCTTCTACATCTAAATTTTCTCCTTCTTTCTCTATTATTTCTGGATTTATTAATTTTAGAATTCCTTCCCCTATATCAATAACTATAGCTTTTCTCAATATCCCTACCTGTGGAGCTGCTAATCCTACTCCTTCATTTTCATGCATTGTTTCAACCATATCATCTAAAAGAGTTTTTATTCTATCATCTATTTTAGTTATTTCCCTAGATTTTTTTCTTAATATAGGATCATTTACATATCTTAATTGTCTAATTGCCATTTTTATTCCTCCTATAATATTGAATTTGGATTTACATCTATACTAAACTTTATGCCTTTGTATTTTTTACTTTGACTATTATATATACATACCCTATTAATTATATCTTTTAACATACTTGAATCCCCTTTGTCTGATTTAAAAATAATTTGCCATCTATGATTATTCTTAAGTTTTTCTAATGGTGCAGGATTAGGTCCAAATATATCTTTTTCTAGTTTTTCCAACTTATTTTTTCTAAGTTCTAGTATTATTTTTCCATATACCTCTTTAGATACTTCAGATACCTTCCCTTTATCTCTACCATATATAACTAAGCTAATAATCTCCATATAAGGTGGATATTTAAATTCCCTTCTTAACAATATTTCCTTATTATAAAATTGAGTATAATTATGTTCTTTTGCCATCTGAATACTGAAATGTTTTGGATTGTAAGTTTGCACTATTACCTGACCCTCAAAATCTCCCCTTCCAGCTCTACCTCCCACTTGAGTTAAAAGTTGAAATGTTCTTTCAGAAGATCTAAAATCTGGTAAATTTAAACTAGTATCTGCTGCAATAATGCCTACTAAAGTCACAAGGGGAAAATCTAATCCTTTAGTAATCATTTGAGTTCCAATTAAAATATCTATATTCCCATTTTTTACATTTTGTAAAATTTTCTCATGACTTCCTTTTCTAGAAGTAGTATCTACATCCATTCTTGCCACCTTAGCTTGAGGAAAAAGCTTCTTTATTAGATCCTCTACCCTTTGAGTACCTGATCCAAAATACTTAATATATTTACTTCCACATTTAGGACAAATTCTAGGCGGTGTGTCTATCATACCACAATAATGACATTTTAATTTATTATCAGAGAAATGATATGTTAAAGAAATATCACAATTCTTACATTTTGCTATATAGCCACATTTTCTGCAAGATATAAAAGTTGAATATCCTCTCCTATTTAAGAATAAAATTGTTTGCTTTTTATCTTTTAAGTTTTCTTCTATGGCATTATATAAATCTGTACTCAAAATAGATTTATTTCCTGAATTTAACTCATCTCTCATATCTACTATATTCATAATAGGTAATTTTTTATTATTGATTCTATCTAATAAAGTTAAAAGTTTTATTTCTCCATTTTTAGCTCTATAATATGTTTCTATTGAAGGTGTTGCCGTTCCAAGAACCAAAGCAGCTCCTTCTAGTTCACATCTTTTTTCTGCTACTTCAATAGCATTATATTTAGGGTTCATACTAGATTTATAACTATTTTCATGTTCCTCATCTATTATTATTATACCTAAATTATTAAAAGGAGCAAAAACAGCAGACCTTGCACCTACAACTATTTTTACTTCCCCTCTTTTTATTCTTCTCCACTCATCAAATCTTTCCCCAGCTGAAAGTCTACTATGTAATACTGCTACATTTTGACCAAACCTCCCTACAAATCTTTCTACTGTTTGAGGTGTAAGAGAAATCTCTGGTACCAATACTATAGCCTCTTTTCCCTTTTCAATAAGCTTTTCAATTAATTGAAGATATATCTCTGTTTTCCCACTTCCTGTTACTCCATGGATTAAAAACTTATTTTCTTTATTCTCTTTTATACAATTTAATATTTCATCTAAGCAATATTGCTGCTTTTCTGTCAATCTATGTTTTTCATAATTTAAAATACCCTTTGGTATTGGATTTCTCAAAACTTCTCTTTCAATAATTGCTATTCTATTTTTTTTCTCTAATGATTTTATAACTCCATGAGAAGTATTTACCTCTTTTAATAATTTTTTTAAGGGAGTTTCTCCATGCATATACAAATATTCTATAATTTCCTTTTGCTTAAAAGCTCTATTGTCAATTTCAGAAATTAGTTCTTCTAATTTAATATTATTATCTTTTAAATCAATATACTTTTCATATCTTTTTCCAACTTTCGTTCCAACTTCTAAATCAGTTTCCAATATTCCTATTTCTTCTAATTTCTTTATATGCTTTCTTATATTATTATCTTTAATTTTTTCTTTTAATTCTTTAAAAGAAATTTTCTCGTTTTTATTTAATAAATTAATTATATTCTTTTGAATATGAGATAAACTATATGTCTCTGAACTTGGTCTGTTTTTCATATAGATATAGGTAGTTATTTCTTTGATATCTCCCGGAGGCATAACAGCATGCAATGCATCTAAATAAGAGGATAGATATTTTTCTCTCATCCATAAACCTAATTCTAAAATTTCCTCAGAAATAATAGGCCTATCATCTAATAATTCTTCAATATACTTTAATTTAAAAATATCTCCACTATATCTTTCCGTTTCTATTACAATACCTTTAATAAATCTATTTCCCATTCCAAAGGGAACTAGAACTCTCATTCCTTGTTTCAAATCCTCTTCCATATCTTTCTTAACTGCATAGGTATAAGGTTTGTCCGTTTTTGAAGCCCTATTGTCCACTATCACCTTAGCAATGATTTTACTCATAATTACCAATCCTCTTTATCTATTAAAAAATTAAAAGCCAGACGAAAATCTATCTAGCTTTTAGTTTTCAATTTTACTATCTTATCTAAAATAATATTTGCCAATTTTTTCTTTTGCATCAAAGGATAATTTTCAATATTTCCATTTTTATCTATTATAGTAACTATATTTGTATCAGTCTTAAAGCCAGCTCCTTCTTTTGACACATCGTTAGCTACAATAAAATCAAAGTTTTTTCTTTTTATCTTTTCATTTGCAGATTCTATAATATTATCTGTTTCTGCTGCAAATCCAACCATTATTTGAGATTTTTTTATTTTCCCAAAATGTCTGGAGATATCTGGATTCTTAATAAACTTCATCTCTAAGATATCATTTTTCTTCTTAATCTTTGAATTACTTACCACATTAGGTCTATAATCCAAAGGGGCAGCTGCTTTTATTAAAATTTGGCAGTCATTAAATTCTTTCTCTACTGCATTAAGCATTTCCCTTGTAGTATTTATATTAACTACCTTAATATCTGTAGGTGGTTTTAAATTAGTAGGTCCAGTAATCAAGACTACATCTCCACCTCTCTTTTTGGCTTCTTCTGCCAATGCATAACCCATCTTGCCGCTAGAAAAATTAGTCATATATCTTACAGGATCTAATGGTTCTATAGTTGGTCCTGCTGTTATAACTAATTTCTGGTTTTCTAAATCTTTAGGTCCAAAATAGCCTTTTACATATTCTATTATATTTAAAGGCTCAGCCATTCTACCAGCTCCATAGGTTCCACAGGCAAGAAGTCCACTTCCAGGTTCTATAAATTCATAGCCAAGATTTGATAGCTTATTCATATTTTCCTCTACAATAGGATTAGAATACATATGACTATTCATAGCAGGAGCAAATATAACCTTAGCCTCTGTAGCCATAATAACTGTAGAAAGCATATCATCTGCTATTCCATTGGCTATTTTGCCTATTGTATTAGCTGTAGCTGGAGCCACTAATATTAAATCAGCTTTTTCTGCCAATGAAATATGTTCAACCTCCCAAGTTTTTGGCTCTTCAAACATATCTACATAAACAAAGTTTTGGCTTAAAGTTTGAAAGGTCAAAGGAGATACAAATTCAGTTGCAGCTTCTGTCATTATAACTTGTATATTAGCATCCAATTTTTTCAATTTACTTACTAAATCAGCTGTCTTATAAGCTGCTATTCCTCCAGTTACTCCTACTAATATATTTTTACCATTTAACATTTCCTCACCTACTTAATACTTTTAATATCTGGACGTTTATAAGTTATTTTATCCTCTGCTATTTCTTCTATAGCAATACTAACTGGTTTAGTTGAATCTGTTTCTATATAAGACTTGGAACCATCAACTAATTGTCTTGCTCTTTTAGCTGTCAACATAACTAAAGTATATCTACTATCTGCTTTTTTTGTCACTTCATTAATAGAAGGATATAACATAAGAAACCTCCTCACAATAATATTTTATTTATTAATTCAATTTGTCTATCTACCTTAGACTTTTCAGCTGTTACTATAGATTCTAATTTTTTCACAGCTTTTTCAACCTTATCATTTACAATTGCATAATCATATTCATTTATATACTCTATTTCCTTAAAGGCATTTTTATATCTTCTGTCTATGTCACTTTTGCTTTCTGTTCCTCTTCTTATAATTCTATTTTTTAATTCTTCCATAGATGGAGGCAATATAAATACAAATACTCCATTTGGATAAATTTTCTTTATCTGTAATGCTCCTTGAATATCTATTTCTAAAAATATATTTTCACCTTTTTTAATTTTATCTAATACATATTTCTTTGGAGTTCCATAAAAATTTCCATGTACATTAGCATATTCTAGGAATTCATTTTTACTAACCATTTTTTTAAATACATCTTCTGTTAAAAAAAAATAGTTCACTCCATCTTTTTCGCCTCTTCTAGGACTTCTTGTAGTAGCAGATATAGAAATATTCATATCTTCATTTCGCTGTAAAAATTTTCTACATATAGTACCTTTACCACATCCTGATGGACCAGACACTACAACAAGTAGACCTTCTGCCATATTTCCTTCCTCCTCTAATCTATTTCCACATCTATTACTTCTTTACTATTTAACCTATGGGCTACAGTTTCAGGTTGAACAGCAGATAGAATAATATGATCACTATCTGTTACAATGACTGCTCTAGTTCTACGACCATAAGTTGCATCAATTAACATACTTCTATCCCTAGCTTCTTGTATCATTCTCTTTATTGGTGCTGATTCTGGACTTACTATAGCAATAATCCTATTTGCTGATACTATATTACCAAAACCAATATTTATTAGTTTAATGTTCATAACCTACCCTCCCTTAATTATTCTACATTTTGAATCTGTTCTCTAATTTTTTCTAATTCACTTTTAAAATCTACAACTAGTCTACTAATTGCTATATCACTAGATTTTGAACCAATGGTATTTATTTCTCTATTCATTTCTTGAATTAAAAAATCCAGCTTTCTTCCAACTGATTCATTACTATTTAAGCATCCAAAAAGTTGATCTACATGACTGTATAGCCTTACTACCTCTTCATCAATACTGCTTTTGTCAGCAAAAAATACAACTTCATTTGCTAGTTTATTTTCATCTAATTCGTATTGATTTTTTAAAAGTTCTCCAACTCTCTTTTCTAATTTTTCTCTATACTCTTCAACTACTATAGGAGCTCTTTTTTCAATCTCTTCAATCATATTTTTAATATTCATTGTTTTTTTTGTTATATCATTAAAAATTTGTTCCCCTTCTTTACATCTCATATTTATTAAATTATTCAAAGCTTCATCCAAAGCCTCTTTTAGACATGACCATATTTTATTTTCATCATCTTTTTTTCTTTCAGTTTTAACTACTTCTGGCATTTTTATAATATGATTTATATTAATATCTTCATCTATATTTAAATTATCTCTCATATTTTCTAATGCTTCTTTATAAGCCGTTGCTAATGGAATATCAACGTTAACATTTACATTGTTGTCATTAATGTATTTTAGATCTATGTAAACTTCCACTCTTCCTCGTCTTACCCTTTTTCTTATCATTTTATTTATATTTTCTTCCATATAATTGATATGTTTAGGCATCTTTATTATAATATCATTATATCTATGATTAAGTGATTTTACCTCAACAGTGAAATTATATGTATCATCACTGCTCTCTCCCCTTCCAAATCCAGTCATACTCATTAACATGGTATTCATCCCTTTCTAATCCATTATAGTCAATTTTACCATATTTTTTATTCCTGTCAAAGTAAATTACAATATAATTATATTGTAATTAGAATTTTTTATCTATAATATATTACAAAAATGTAACTTTTTAAATTCATTTATATTGTTTTATTTATTTAGTTCTTATTAAATGGTATACTTTAATTAATAAATTAAATGGAGGAATAGAAAATGTCTTTTGATGGAATTGTAACAAATGCTTTAGTAACAGAATTTAAAGAAACAATTGTTGGTGGGAGAATTGATAAAATATATCAACAAGAAAAAGATGAAATACTTATCCATATTCATAATTTAGGAAACAATTATAAACTACTTCTATCAGCTAGTAGCAATAATCCTCGAATATATTTAACGAACTTTTCCAAACAAAATCCTAATAATCCTCCCATGTTCTGTATGTTTTTAAGAAAACAAATACAAGGAGGAATAATACTAGATATTAACCAATACGAATTGGATAGAATAATAATTATAGATATTAAATCCTTGGATGAAATGGGTGAAATCAATATAAAACAATTAATCATTGAAATCATGGGAAAGCATAGTAATATAATTTTAGTTGATGAGTCCTCTAAAATTATATTAGATTCTATAAAGAGAATCCCTGAAAATATAAGTAGAGTGCGTCAAGTTCTACCAGGACTTCAATACCAATATCCTCCTTCTAACAATAAAATTAATCCTTTAAATGTAGATTTTAAAACATTTTTAGAAATAGGGGATAAAAGCAAAAAAAATTCTCAAGTATTTAAATATTTTTATACAAATTTTATTGGACTAAGCCCTTTAATTAGTCGAGAAATTTGCTATAGAGCTAATATAGACGAAAGGTCTACTACTGATGTTTTAACGGATTTAGATAAAAAAGAATTATATAACTCTTTTAAACTAACAATGGATGATATTTTAGAAAAAAGATTTACACCAAATATTATAAAAAATGATAATAATGAGATTTTAGCATTTCATGCTTTGAAACTTACTCAGTATGATGGCATAGATAAAGAATACAATGAATCTATGAGTACTATTTTAGATAATTATTATAGAGAGAAGGATATTTTAGATAGAATTAGGCAAAAATCTTTATCCATTAGAAAAACTGTACAAACTAAATTAGATAGAGATCTAAACAAATTAAATAAGCAAAGGGAAGAATTTTTAGAATCTAAAAAAAGAGAAAAATACAAAGTATATGGAGATCTAATATCTGCAAATATATATAAAATTGATAAGGGAGCAGACAAAGTAAAATTAGAAAATTTCTATACAGAAAATCTAGAAGAAATAAATATTCCTTTGGATCCAAAATTATCTCCACCTCAAAATGCTCAAAGATATTATAAAAAATATGCAAAACTCAAAAATGCCTCTAAACTATTAGAAAAACAGATTCCTAAGACTAAATACGAAATTGATTATTTAGAAAATATACTCATTAGTATTGACAACTGTACAGAAGTAGAAGAATTAGATGAAATAAAAGATGAGTTAAGAAGAGAAGGGTATTTAAAAGGTAAAGACAAAAAGAATAAAAATAAAAAGGAAAGAACCTCTAAACCTTATCATTTTATTTCTTCCAACAATCTTGACATATATGTAGGAAAAAATAATAAACAGAATGATTATTTAACCCTTAGATTTGCAAATAAAGATGATATATGGCTTCATAGTAAAGATATACCTGGAAGCCATGTTATTATTCGATTAGAAGATGCTGAGGTTCCAGAAGAAACTTTATATGAAGCTGCTCTTTTAGCTGCTTTCTATAGTAAAGCAAAAAATTCACAAAATGTAGCCATTGATTATGCCCAGAAAAAAAATGTTAAAAAACCAAAAGGTGCAAAACCAGGAATGGTCATATATGAAAAAAATAATACTATTTATGTAACACCTAAAAAAGAAGAAATTAACAAAATAAAAAAGGTAGAAATTTAAATTTCTACCTTTTTATTCTTTAATCAACACCTGATCTTTTCCGTCTATTTCTTCAAATTCAACACTTACTATTTCATTTCTAGATGTAGGTACATTCTTTCCTATATAATCTGGACGTATAGGTAACTCTCTATGTCCTCTATCTATTAAAACTGCCAACTGTACTTTTTTTGCCCTTCCCTTATGAGCCAAAGCATCCAATGCTGCCCTTGCAGTTCTTCCTGTATATATTACATCATCTACTAATACAATAATTTTATTATTTATATCAAAACTAAATTCACTTTTATTAATAATTGGATTTTTACTTATTTCCTCCAAATCATCCCTATAAAAAGTTATGTCTAATATTTCAACTGGAACTTTTTCCCCTTCAATTTCAAATATCTTCCTAGAGAGCCTTTCTGCAAAAGGAACCCCTCTAGTTTTTATACCTACTAATATAAGGTCTTTAGTACCTTTATTTCTTTCTAATATTTCATTAGCTATCCTTGTAGTTGCTCTTTGAATTGCTTTTTCATCTAAAATAATCGCTTTAGTTATCAAATGTAACCCCCCTTAATTTTTCTAAAATATTTATAAAATAATTTGGAAGTTGTGATTCAAATTCTATATAATTTTTCTTTCTAGGATGATATAAACCTATTTTCTTTGAATGGAGTAATTGTCCCTTTAAATCAAATGAATCTTTCCTATCTGAATAAACCTTATCACCAACTACTGGATGTCCAATATAAGACATATGAACCCTAATTTGATGCGTACGTCCAGTCTCTAATTTAACTTCTACTAAAGTATATTCCTTAAATCTTTCTAACACTTTAAAATGACTTCTTGCTTCCTTGCTATTTTTATTTATCACGGCCATCTTTCTTCTGTCTACAACATCCCTTCCAATAGGAGCATCTACAATTCCATTATCTACTTTTATATTTCCATGAACAAGACAATAATAAATTCTTTTAACTTTGTGGTTCTTTATTTCATCTACTAAAATACTATGGGAAAAATTATTCTTAGCCACTATTAGAAGTCCTGAAGTATCCTTATCCAGTCTATGAACTATTCCTGGTCTTTCTTCTCCCCCGATATAAGAAAGACTATCCATATGATACAAAAGGGCATTCACTAAAGTACCAGAATAATTTCCAGATGCAGGATGTACAATCATGCCTTGAGGTTTGTTAATTATGCCAATATCTTCATCCTCATATATTATATCTATAGGAATATTTTCAGGAGGAATATCTATTTTCTTAGGTTTCAATATCTTTACCTCTATATAATCTCCATCTTTAACTAAATATCTAGGCTTGACTTTCTCTCCATTCACTATTATCAAATTTTTCTTAATCATTTTTTGTATCTTAGATCTTGATATATTACCAAGTTTTTCAACTAAATAAGAGTCTATTCTTTGATTCCCTTTTTCATCTACACATATTTCAATAATATCCATTTTTTCTCCCCTATACTTTATACTTATCAAATAAAACCATATATATAATCAATATAGTAGATATGACTATAAAGCTATCAGCAATATTAAATACTGGAAATCCATAGCCATTTTTAAATTTAACTGAAATAAAATCTACTACATAACCAAATCGTATTCTATCTATTAAATTTCCTATAGCACCAGCTAAAAGCATAACTAAAGAAACCTTCATTCCTTTATTCAAAAAATAAAAATTTTTCCTAAAAAAAACAAATATCGCTATTATTACTATTAAAGTTATTATAATAAAAAATATTCTACAGTTTTGTAATATTCCAAAAGCTGCTCCAAAGTTTTCTACATAATTGAATTCCAAAAAATTATCTATAACCGCTATAGGTTTGTTATCCTTTAAATACTTTATAGCTCCGTGCTTTGTCAATTGATCCAATATTATAATTAATATAGATATTACATATAGCAAATGTATTTCCTCCTTAGTTAATAATTACATATTATATTTTAATTCATTAAGCAAATTATTACAACATAAAAGACTAGTTAACCTTCTAACTAGTCTTAAATATAATTTCTTAAAGTGTATCTTTAAAATCTTTTTCTGATATTTTTTCTACATCTTCCACAATACCCTCTTCTGTTTCATCAAATATCCCTTGATTATCTCCTGTTGTATCAGAAGGATCTTTTTCAACTTTATTGTATCTAGCAACTGCCTGATAACTATCTTCTCTATCAAAGTCCATATCAGTCTTATCTGAAATTTCAATATTTCTTCTTCCAAAAGGACTTTCTCTATCTTCTTCCTCAGGTCTAAAACTCATCTTTATATCTAAAGGCAATTTTTTCTTTGAACAATCTAAACATAATTTTATATACGGAATTAACTCTAATCTATCTTTTTCAATTTCAACGCCACAATTTTCGCATATCCCATAATTTCCTTCTTCTAATTTATCAATAGAGGTTTCAATTTCATATATAATATCTTTATTTTTATTCTTTAGTCCCATATCATGTTCCATCATAAATACTTCCGTTCCTAAATCTGCTGGATGATTGTCATAGAAAGATAGTTCTTTTCCATATTCCTCCATAGACCCTAGATGATTTCCTTCCATTCCATTTAAAAGATTTTCAACTCTTTCTTTTTCCTTGAATAATAGTTTTTTATAATGTTCTTTTTTAGTTTGATCCATTATATTCCTCCAACTAAAGATTATCCTTAACTATTTTTACAATTTCCGATATAAAATTCCCAATAAGAGGTAAATTCAATTTTATTAATTGTTGCAAAAAATAAAGAAATAATGCACCTAATATAGTAAAACCTATTGCCATACCAAAGCCTCTTGCAATACCCTGAATAAAGTTTAAATAAATAAGTCTTTTCCTATTATTTATATAATCAACATATTCGTTTATTTTTGTTTTTTCTAAAGTTAAAACTATATCATCAAGTTTTTCATATAACTCTTTTCTTTTTTTCAATTTACTCCCCTCAAAAATAATATTCCCTATTTGAAAAATAAAATGTGTAAAAAATATATTATTTTAAATTGCATTAATGCTTAATAATAAGAAGAAAAACAAAAGGCTATGTCTATCAAATTTAGCATTCCAAATTTGAGTAAGAAGCAAGAAAAAAAACAAAAGGTAATTGTCATTTTCTTCATTTTTTATTTCTAACATAAAAAAACCCTCCCTATGAATATAACTCTACTACATATTATGATCATAGGTAAGGTTCGTTCCACCTATACTAATTCATTTATTTTTTTAATTTCATTAAATAAACTCTTGAATTGACTAAAATCTAAAGATTGAAATCCATCAGATAATGCCTTAGAAGGCTCAGGATGCACCTCTATAATGACACCATCTGCACCAATGGCCAATGCAGCTTTTGTAGCTGGAAGAATTAGCTCTTTTCTTCCAGTGCCATGACTCGGATCTACAAGTATAGGATAATCTGTTTTTGATTTAATTATAGGAACACTTACTAAATCTAAAGTATTTCTACTATAATCTTCAAATGTCCTTATTCCTCTTTCACATAAAATAATATTTTCATTTCCTTCCTTTTTAATATATTCTGCAGCCATTATCCATTCTTTAATAGTTGAACTCATTCCTCTTTTTAAAAGTACAGGTTTCTCAGTTTTTCCTATTTCTTTTAACAAAACATAATTTTGCATATTTCTTGAACCAATTTGAATTATATCTATATATTCAGAAGCTTTTTCTACATCTCTTGGGTCCATAACTTCTGATACAACTTTAAAATCATATTTTTCTTTTATCTCCTTAAGAATTTTAAAACCTTCAAAACCTAAGCCCTGAAAAGAATTAGGGCTAGTTCTAGGTTTAAAAGCTCCACCTCTTAAAAATTTGATATTAAGAGAATTTAAAAAACAACCTACCTTTTCCATCTGAGCATAATTTTCTACAGCGCATGGTCCTCCTATTATAGAAAAACTCCCGTCTCCAATTTTTGCTTCGTTTCCAATATTAATAACTTTTGTCATATATACTCCTCCAAAACTATAGTTCATATACAGTTTTTACATTATTTCTTAATCTCTGTCAAGCTTGAAAATAAAAAAGGAGGCTAAGCCCCCATGTCATCCAATTTGTCTATATCATTTTCTTCTTTGTCTAAATCTTTCATACGAATATTATTTGAGCTATGAGCATTATCTATACCTTCTTTATCTGCTTCATCTTTTGACTTTTCTTTAGCATCATTAATTACCGCACTTTCTATTTCACTATAATAATCATCTAATGTTGAAAGTTGTGCTTCAATTAAAGATTTAAATCTAGTTTTAAAAACATAAATTTCCTTTCTTAAACTTTCATATTCTTTCTGTATTTTAAGCACTTCATCATTTGCATCAGATATTATTCTTTTTGACTTTTCCTCTGATTCCATAATTATTAAATCAGCTTTTTGTTTTGCTGTATTAGTAACTTCCTCTGCTGTACCTTGAGCCACTACTAAAGTATTTTTCAATGTTTCCTCAAGATTATTATACTGTTTTAAATGATCATTTAAAGCAGTAATTTTGTCTTTTAACTCTATATTTTCTTTATAAAGTTTTTCATAATCTATAACTATTTCATCTAAAAAACTATCTACTTCTGATTCTTTATATCCCCTAAAAGAGCTCTTAAACTCTTTATTTTGTATATCTAATGGTGTAAGCATTCCCTTCACTCCATTTACTTAAATATTGTAATATTTGCTTTAATTCTTTCTTTTCTAGTTTTCCCCAGTACATTAGATAAAATAAATCTCCCATATCCTTTTACAGATATTAAATCTCCTTCATTTATCTCAAGAAAAGGTTTATTTATAGGTTCCCAGTTTACCTTTATCTTTCCACTATTAATAAGATTTAAGCTATCTTTTCTAGATAAATTAAAGGTTTTACTTATTACTGCATCAAGTCTTAAGGAAGGAATAATAACGCCTTTCTTCTTAAAATCTTTCTTACCTTCCTTTAATTCTTCTCTACTGATTAAATTTACATTCACACTTTTATTTCCTACTTTCTTCAAATTAAACATTATATAATCTGAGATTGAATCCTCAACTATAATCTGAACTTCTTCCTCATGTAAAAGAATATCTCCAACTTTCTCTCTAGTTATTCCTAACCCCATTAGAGAACCTAAAAAATCCTTATGTTTTAAACCTTCTACACTTCCATTTATAGACAATGGCACAATAGGTGCTCTAATTTTTTCAAATGCTAAATAATCAGGAAAAATAGAGATAATTTTTCTTTCAGCATTTAAAAGTCCACCATCTTCTGAGTAAGATATATCATCAAATCTACTTAATATAGATTTTGATAATCTTCTCTCATATGGATCTAAAAAGTCTGTGTTTTCAATACTATGTCTAGCTAATACAATTTCCACCTTATCTAATACTCTTCTCATATTAAATATCTGATGTTCATCATTTATATGAGAAATAAATCTATCTTTGTCTTTAATCATTTATAATCACCAAAATTCAAAAAATAATTCTTGTGATAACAGCAGAAATAATTCTTAAAAATAGCACTGCAACTAATGGTGAAAAATCAAAAGGTCCCGTATCTAAACCAATCTTATAAAGTAACTCTCTACAAGGGCTTAAAATAGGTTCTGTCATATCATATATAAATTTTCCAAATAAATTGTTCATATTTATTGGCAAAAAAGAAAACACAATTCTAATAAAAATAAATGTTTCAATTATATAAAATAGAATATTTAAAGCTCTATATAAAACTATCATATTATTACCTCATTGTATATTTATTTTATCTTTTACCATGAAAATAATCCTTTATTTTCAAAATCTTCTTTTAGATATCCATCAATTTCTACATTTTTTGGAGCAAGTATAAAAACATCTTTTGTTACTTTATGAATATTTCCTTCTAAAGCATATAAACCTCCATTAATAAAATCAAATACCTGCCTTTTACAATCTGTTTCTAATTGTTCTAAATTTACTACTGCTGCTTTTCTCATTTTTAAATCTTCAATAATACTAGGAGCGTCTTCATAGTTTAGTGGTTCATGAACTACTAATTTCATATTTACATTGTTATGAATACTAACTACATTGTTATTTACTCTCATTTGTTGTGACCTTTCTAATTCTTCTTCATAATCCTCATAATCCTCATCATCATATTCTTCATCTAAGTCTTCAAGCCCCATAAAGTACTTAAATTTATTTAACATATCTGCCATACTATTTACCCCCTTAATATGTTCTTTTCCCGAATAAGGCTGTGCCAACTCTTATCATATTAGCACCTTCTTCTATGGCAATTTCATAGTCATTAGTCATGCCCATAGAAAAGTATTTCATTTCAATATTTTTATAATTTCTGTCCTCTATTTTATATCCTAAATTTCTTAAATCCCTAAAAACATATCTTATTTTTTCAGGATCTTCAGCATATGGTGCCATAGTCATTAATCCCTTAATATTTATATTTTCCATTTCTAAAACTCTTTCTATGAAGGGAAGAACTTCTTCTTTTTTTAAACCAAATTTAGACTTCTCCTCTGAAATGTTTACTTGTATAAGTACATCCTTAATCTTCTCCTTAGCTTTTGCTCTTTTATTTATTTCTTTAGCTAAAGAAATTCTGTCCAAAGAGTGTATTAAATCAACATTATCGATTATATATTTCACCTTGTTACTTTGAAGGTGTCCTATCATATGCCAGTTTACTTTATCATATATATTATCGTATTTTTTTTGTATTTCTTGAACCTTATTTTCTCCTATATTATTTACTCCTAAACTAATTGCATCATTGATAGTATCTACATTTACAGTCTTCGTTACAGCAATAAGATTTACATCATCCTTTCTACCAGATTTTATTAATGCATTTTCAATATTTTCTTGAATCCTTAACAAATTATCTTTAATGCTAATTTTAAATCCCCCCTTGTTGTCAGTCTACAATTCGTCCTTCTTTTATTTTACCGTTACTCAAAAGAATTTCATCAAATAGCTTTACAGTTTTAACTGGTTTATTATTTCCATTTATATCTATATTATTATTTTGATCTCCACTAGAAATAATAGCATATTCTTTATTTTTACCTAAAATTTTTATAGGTTTAAATTTTATTATACCACTGATGTCTTTAATATAAACACCATTAACACCATCTTTTTTAGATATAGATTTTATAGGTATTTTATACCCTTCATAACTAGATTTAATTAAATTTATATTAACTTTTCTCTTATTATAATAATTATGGCAGAAAAAATCAGATTCAATAACCATTGCAGCTTGTCTTCCTTTTTTGTCTATTCTTCGAATTTTTCCCCTTAACTTTTGACTATCATTATCTATTAAAAAACTTATGCTATCTCCTTCTTTAAGTGGTGAAATCTGTTTGATATCATCTATCTGAACTAAAAGGTAAAAATGGTGATTATCTACTATTTTAAAAAGGATATCCTCAGCATTTATTTTATTTCCATCTTTTGTAACCTTTGAACGAAGTTCAGCTTCTTTTATATCTTCTACATTGTATTTAGACAAATTTTTAGGAGAAAAAATATTTTCTAATCCATCAATTTCATAACTTACTATTCCTGCCTCTTCAGATATATATTTAATGGAATTGTTAGCAATTTCTTTTTTTATCTTTTCTTTTTCTCTATTTAAATTTTCCAAAGTTTGTTCTGAAAGAGTATTTCCTCCAGATACATCTTTTTGTTTCCCTAAAGAAAAATAAAGTTCTTCCTTTAAATTAGGTATTTCCTCATAATTTTTATTCGCAATACTATTTTGTATATTATCTAATACTTCATTGGAATTTTTATTGGCTTTATCCTTATCAGATTTCACTGTTTCTCTTTCTTTTTGTATCTTTTCAACACTTTCAATCTTTCTATTTATTTCCTCTAATTCATTTTTTAAAGATGCATCTTTGTCCAGCAAAGAAACCTGAGCAATTTCTGTTCCAACCTTTACTCTTTCACCTTCTTTTTTGTAAAGCTTAACCTTTCCCTCTCCTTTAGAAGTATATACTTTCTCATTTTTAACTACTATAGCTTTTAATTCAACTTTATCTTCTACAGTACCTTCTTCTACGATAGCTGTTTTCAGTGTTGAAGCATGCAATGCAGGCACGCTCCTAAAAATCAAGTATATAAATATAAAAGCTATGAAAAAAGCCCTAATCTTTTTTCTCTTACTTCGTTTCTTATCTCTTTCTTCTCTAGACATAAATAACCATCCTTTTTTTACAAATAGGTAATAATTACACTTTCTCTATATATTTGTTTTTTCCTTCTATTTTTTTAAAAAAAGTCCTAGGTCTAAAGTCCTATTTTTTAAAAAAACTTTCCATACTTACTAATTATCCTAAATTTTTTTACATTGTCAATACAAAATTTTTTAATTTCATCACTATGAGTTACCATAAGGATGGCTCTTTCTTGCCTTTTTGCCCCTATTAAAATACCATGAATTATTTTATTGCCCTTTAAAATAACTTTAATTTCATCACCTGATTTAACCCTATGCCCATCAAATATAAATTCTTTCATATCTGCTTCATCTATATGCTTTTGAGTTACTGATTTTTTATTTATAACTATCATATTATTCTTCAAATAAATCTTCTCTTTTAATACTGAAAGTATATATCCTGTTATACTTACAATAAATAATATTAATAAAATATTTTCAATAAATCTTAACAAAATATTATTACCCCCATATTATGTTTTGCTATTTATTATTAGTATAAGTATATCATAATTAAATAATTACTTAAACATATTATAAACATAGATTTCTACATATAAAAATAAAATTGTTAATAAGTCCTCCTATATTTTCTGAAGATTTTGATAATATAATTAAGAAAAGTAGATAAGATTTCATGATATGAGGCATACTAATCTACTCTAATGCTAAAATCTAAAACACCTACTAAAGTAGCAAATAAAAAATTAGGCCATTTTAGTACTTCAATAACATTAGATACTTATTTCCATATTTTAGAATCCATACAGGAAAAAGCCACTGATAAAATTAATAACATAATAGAAAAAATGAAAGGAAAAGTAAAAGTGGCACGAAATTACAAAACATTAAGACTATCAAATAGATGTATGCTAGTTATAAACTTATTTACAGAGAAAATAAAAATGGTCGGGATGACTGGACTTGAACCAGCGACCCCAAGTCCCCCAGACTTGTGCGCTACCAAGCTGCGCCACATCCCGACTTCCATTACGACTACTATAGTATATACTATTTTTAAGGAAAATGCAAATTTTATCTTTTAAATAGTTAGTATTAAATTTAGTAAGCTTTTCTCAATTATATTTATTTTTAATTCATCACACGACAAAAGCACATTAAAATAAATTTATTTTAATGTGCTTAAATATTTCCATTCATTTTTATTATATTATAATACAGATGAGCGCACCGCTACCATCATTTATTATTCTTTCTAAAGTTCTTCTCATTTTAGCTCTCGCATCTTCTGGCATAGTATTCAACTTTACTTGAAGTTGTTCATTTACTAAATCATATAGAGATTTTCCAAATAAATTAGACTGCCAAATTTTTGATGGGTTTTCTTCAAACTCATCTATGAAATATTTTACTAATTCTTCACTTTGTTTTTCTGTTCCTATAAGTGGAGAAACTTCTGTTGTTATATCAGCCCTTATTAAATGCAGCGATGGCGCCTTAGCACGAAGCTTCACACCAAATCTATTACCTTGTTTATATATCTCAGGTTCTGCTAATTCTAATTCTTCTAATCCTGGATTTACTAATCCATATCCAATTTCTTTTGCATCATTTAATGCAGCTTCTATCTTACTGTATTCATATTTTGCTTCTGATAATTTAGATATAAGACCTAAAAGCTGATAATCCCCTTCAATAGTATAACCTGTCATGTCTTCTAATACATTATAAAAAAGATTATCTTCTAATATTATATCTATATCTGCAATACCCTCTCCTAATTTTATTTCATTTATTTTAGTTTTTTCTATTATATCCAATTCATTTAGGCTCTCTATAGAAGAACTAACTTCACTTAATTTTTGTAATGTCTGTATAGATTCTTTTAAAGAATCTAAAATACTAGATTTTATCCAATGATCTCTGCCCAAACCTTCCATCCAACCTGGTAAG
Organism: Anaerosalibacter massiliensis; assembly: GCF_024623155.1. NCBI lineage: Bacteria > Bacillati > Bacillota > Tissierellia > Tissierellales > Sporanaerobacteraceae > Anaerosalibacter > Anaerosalibacter massiliensis. Next base: position 44,939 of record NZ_JANJZL010000001.1, on the reverse strand, counting down.
TTTATGTTTATTTCTTTCACTGGAAACTCAAATAATATTTTTTCAAATATTTTCTCAATATCATTAGTTTCCATATTCAAACAATCTACAGCTATTACAGCTACTTCATATTTCTCTTCTAAACTTTCTCTTAATGCAATAGTACTATCTAAATTTGGATGTTTTGAATTTAACAATATAATGAATGGCTTTTCTAATTCTTTTAGTTCATTTATAACTCTTTCTTCTGCCTTTATGTAATTAGATCTATCTATATCAGTTATTGAACCATCAGTAGTTAAAACAATCCCTATTGTTGAGTGATCAGTTATAACCTTTTTAGTACCTATTTCTGCTGCTTCTTCAAAAGGTATTTCTTTTTCATACCAAGGAGTAGTAACCATTCTTGGAATACTATCTTCTTCATGTCCAAGAGCACCTTTTACTAAATATCCTACACAGTCTACCATTCTAACTTTAAATCTAACATTATCTTTTAAAGTTAGTTCTATAGCTTCATTAGGAACAAATTTTGGTTCTGTTGTCATAATAGTTTTTCCTGAACCGCTTAAGGGCAGTTCATCTTTAGCTCGTTCTTTTTTATACCTATTTTCAATATTAGGTAGTACTAATAATTCCATAAAACGTTTTATAAAAGTTGATTTTCCTGTTCTAACTGGTCCTACAACTCCTACATAAATATCTCCATCAGTCCTCTCACTAATATCTTTGTATATATCAAACTTCTCCATTTTATTCCCTCCTTTAAAACATATTTTATCTATAAAGAATCGCTCCTTAACATTATATATATATGTCTTAATTTTAGAAATATGATAACCATTAAAAAAGACATACTAGAAAGTATGTCTTACCATTCATTATTCAATATTTTTGCGATATCCTCCATCTCATGCTTTTTATCTCTAAGCATTAAATTTACAACAGAGTTTTTAACATCTTTTCCCTTATATAATACTTCATATATTTCTTCAGCTATTGGCATTATCACATTATATTTGTCAGCTAATTCATATGCAGATTTAGCTGTTTTAATCCCCTCTACTACCATTCCTACACTGCTTATAGCCTCTTCTAAGGTTTTTCCTTCTCCAATAAGTATACCAGCTCTTCTATTTCTACTATGCATGCTTGTACACGTCACTATTAAATCACCAATACCTGAAAGACCTGCAAAAGTTTCATAATTAGCCCCCATTTTTTCTCCAAGTCTTGCCATTTCTATAATTCCTCTAGTCATAAGAGCTGCCTTTGTGTTATCTCCATAGCCTAGTCCATCTGAAATTCCCGCACCTAATGCAATAACATTTTTTAAAGATCCACCTAATTCTACACCTATAACGTCTGGATTAGTATAGACTCTAAATTTAGGTGCCATAAATATATCTTGAACATAGTTTGCTATATCTTTTTCTCTAGAAGCTGCAACTACTGTTGTAGGCATATCCCTTGCAACTTCTTCTGCATGAGATGGTCCTGATAAAATTGCATACTTACTTTTGGGAACAATTTCATTTACAACTTGTGAAATTCTCATAAGACTTTCATTTTCTATTCCCTTAGCTACATTAACAATTATTTGTCCTGATTTTATATAATTTTTAGAATTTATTAAGATATTTCTAACCCCATGGGAAGGAGTAGCTAAAACTAAAATATCTTTATTTTTTACTACCCTTTCTAAATCATTTATAATCCTTACATTACTGGGAATTATTACTCCTGGTAAATATTTTACATTTTCTTTAGAAATATTTATACTATCACATTGAGCTTTATTCCTTATCCAAAGCTCTACTTCATATCCTTTTTTAGAAAGAAGTATGGCTAATGCAGTTCCCCAACTTCCTCCTCCTATTACTCCGATTTTTTCCACCATTTAATTAGCCCCCTATAACTAATATACTAAACTCGTTCTCCAAGTTTTGACTCTTTACCATTCAATAATCTTTTTATATTGCTTTTATGTCTTAATATAGCCATAAGAGCTAAAGCAATAGTAAAAAAGAAGAAATTAAAATTAAAAGGCTTTTTAGTAAACAAACCTACAATAGGTACTAGTCCTGTAGCCATTATTGAGCCTAAAGAAACATATCTAGTTTTAGCTATAACTAAAAAACCTATAGCCATACATATAATTGCTGTAGGCAGATTTAGACACAGCATAACTCCAAGAGAGGCTGCTATACCTTTTCCTCCCCTAAATTTAAGAACTATTGGCCAATTATGTCCTATAACTACAAATAATCCTGCTATTAAACCTCCGTTAAATCCCATAATATTTTTACTTACCGTAACAGCTATAAAGCCCTTTAAAATATCAAATATAAATGCTAAAATACCTATTTTTATCCCAAAAACTCTTAAAGCATTAGTTGCACCAGCATTTCCACTACCATAGTTTCTTATATCTTTTTTTTCATACAATTTTCCTAAGATATAAGCTGAAGAAAAATTACCTATAAAATAAGATATAATAATGACCTTTATTATATTGCCCAACTTAATCCCCCTTTTCTCTAAATTGAAACCTAATAGGAGTTCCTTCGTAACCAAAGTGGGATCGAATTTGATTTTCTATATATCTTTCGTAGGAGAAATGTAATAACTTTGCATTATTTATGAATATAGCAAATTTGGGCGGTTTGACCCCTATTTGAGTTCCATAATATATTTTAAGACTTTTTCCTTTATCTGTTGGAGGTGGACTTAAAAGGACAGCCTCATTTATAATATCATTTAATACTCCTGTACTAATTTTCTGGGTATAACTATTATAAACTTTTTTAATAAGTTGGAGTAGCTTATCAACTCTTTTTCCTGTTTTTGCAGATACAAAAATTATAGGTGCATAAATTACAAAAGATAATTTATTTCTGATATTTTTTTCAAATTCCCTATAAGTATTATTAGCCTTTTCTATTAAATCCCATTTATTAACTGCAATAATCAAACCTTTCCCTCTTTCATGGGCATAACCTGCTATTTTAGCATCCTGTTCCGTAACTCCTTCTGTAGCATCTATCATTAAAATAGATATATCTGATCTTTCTATAGCGGTAAGAGTTCTTATAACACTATATCTTTCTACATTTTCCGAAACATTTCTCTTTCTTCTAACTCCAGCAGTATCTATAAATACATATTTGTCTTCCCTATATGTAAAAGGAGTATCTATTGCATCTCTAGTAGTTCCAGGTATATTACTTACAATAACTCTATCTTCACCTAATACATTATTTATTAAAGAAGATTTACCTACATTAGGCTTACCTATAATAGAAACTTTAATTACCCCTTCTTCATATTCTGTATCTTTTCCTTCAGGAAAATTTTCTATTACTTTATCAAGTAAATCTCCTAATCCTAAACTTTGCCCAGCAGATACCACTGTAGGCTCTCCAAAACCTAATTCATAAAACTCGTATACTATATCAGGAGTTTTTGGTGTATCTACTTTATTGCATACTAAAATAACTTTTTTTCCTGATTTTCTTAATAAATTAGCAATTTCTCTATCAGTAGATGTAACTCCATCTAATCCATCTACTACAAATAATATTATATCAGCAGTATCTATGGCTACCTCTGCTTGTCTTTTTATTTGAGACAATATAATATCATCACTATAAGGTTCAATGCCTCCTGTATCTATTAAAATAAAATAATTATTTAACCATTCTGCCTCAGCATAAATCCTATCTCTCGTAACTCCTGGCCTATCTTCTGTAATTGCAATTCTACTTCCTACTATTCTATTGAAAAGTGTAGATTTACCTACATTAGGCCTTCCTACTATACAAACTACTGGTCTCATTCTATCACCTCATATTTTTAGAACATTTATTACATAATTAACAATTCCATATTATATTGTTATTGCATCTATTTTATTATAGCAGAATAAATATGTAAATAGATATAATTTAAATTTAGTGTCTGACTATAACATAACATCCATTTTCTAATTCATGGATCATTCCTAAAGTAATTTTGGACAATAGAATTGCAATATTTTCTCTTTCTTTTTCATCTTTAGCCAAAAAAACTGGGGCATCTCCACCAATTATCTTACTTTCATCTGTAGTTACAATAGCCAATATATTATTTTTTATCTTAATATCCAATGAAATTCCTCCTAATCTGCAGCCTTTTTTCCCACATAGGATGATAAAGGTTTTCTCTTAGCACTTTCAAGAACAAGGGTCCTTTTAACTGCTAATATTAAATATTCAATATCATTCTCCATGCTAACTATTACAAATACAAGATTTCCTGTATCTGGGTCTCTACTTATATAAGGTGCAAAATCTGGCTGGTCTAAATCCTTTCTTATTCCTAATTGTATAGCTACATTATGCTCTATGGCCTTTCTTTGACCTAAATTTGAAAGAGTTACTACTGCATTTTGGTTTTTAGGAACTATTTCAACTGCCATACCTTTTTCTAAAAAAATCTCTCTAGATTCTGTTAACCCTATATTTGTTATTCCTATACCATTAACAGTTAAAATAGGACCTTTAAAAGATATCTTAGCAGGATAAATATCTGCTATCTCCCCAATCAGTTCCCTAGAAACTATCTTATGAAATAAAACAATAATCAAAAGTCCTAAAATACCACCTAATAATATTGAATAAGATCTTATTAAGAGTTTATCAAAAATAAAAATAGCTAAGCTTACAAATAAAGAAGTCATCATAGTCATATAATTTCTGGCCTCAAAAGCTTTCGCTATATCTTCAATATAAGCTGTTCCCCTTGCTACTAATTCAGTTTTATCAATATTTTCCAAGCTTTGCCTTTCTAAATTTCTAACCTCTCTAAACTGCTGTGCGGCTAAAGCTAAAAAAGTTACTGCTGAAAATTCCTTCTCTAACAAGGCTGGAAGAGCCACTGCTCCCAAACTTGAAGATACTATACCTAATGTAAAATGAGAAAATACACCTTGAGGATAACTCGGATATTGTCTATAATCTACTCTAAGCATAGATAATCTTGATATTATACCTAATATTATAGAAGGGATTATTATATAATTGTATTTAAGCATTATAACACCCACCTAAATAATCATTATATTATATATTTCCCTTTTTAAATTTATATATGCTAAAAACCTATGGCCTAAACCATAGGTTTTTAACTTTTATTCATATAGTGGAAATTTATTGCACAAATTCTTAACTCTATTTTTTACTATATCTCTATCAATATCTTTATCTAATGCTTGGCCTATAATTTCGGCAATTTCCTTCATATCTTTCTCTTTCATTCCTCTTGTAGTTACTGCTGGAGTACCTATTCTAAGCCCACTAGTTACAAAAGGACTTTCTGGATCAAAAGGTATAGTATTCTTATTAGTTGTCACTCCAATATCATCTAAAAGTTCTTCTGCCTCTTTCCCTGTTAAATTTTTATTTCTTAGATCTAATAATAATAAATGATTATCTGTTCCATCTGATACCAATCTAAATCCTTCATCTTTCAATCCTTCTGCTAAAGCTTTTGCATTTCTGATTATTTGTTTTTGATATTCTTTAAATTCATCTGTAAGAGCTTCTCCAAAACTAACAGCCTTTCCAGCAATAACATGCATCAGAGGTCCACCTTGAATTCCTGGAAATATTGCCTTATCTATTTTCTTAGCATATTCTTTTTTACAAAGTATAGCCCCACCTCTTGGTCCTCTCAAAGTTTTATGAGTTGTAGTAGTTACAAAGTCTGCATAAGGAACTGGACTTGGATGAAGTCCTGCTGCTACAAGTCCTGCAATATGAGCCATATCCACCATTAAATATGCATCTATTTCATCAGCTATTTCCCTAAACTTTTCAAAGTCAATAATTCTTGAGTATGCACTAGCACCTGCTACAATCATCTTAGGTTTTTCTTTTATTGCAATCTCTCTTACTTTATCATAGTCAATCTTCTCTGTATCTTTATCTACTCCATAGGAAACAAAATTGTAATATGTTCCTGAAATATTAACTGGACTACCATGAGTTAAATGTCCCCCTTGTGATAAGTTCATACCTAGAACTTTATCTCCCGGTTCTAATACAGCAAAATAAACTCCTAAATTAGCATTAGAACCTGAATGAGGTTGAACATTTACATGTTCTGCACCAAATAGCTCTTTAAGTCTATCTCTAGCTAAATCCTCCACCATATCTACATATTCACAACCACCATAATACCTCCTATTAGGATAACCTTCTGCATACTTATTTGTAAGTTGACTACCCATGGCTTCCATTACTTGAGGAGTTACAAAGTTTTCAGAGGCAATTAATTCTATTTTTTCTCTTTGCCTCTTAGTTTCCATTTCAATAAATTTCATTACTTCTGGATCAGCTTTTCTTAAGTTTGAAAAATCCATTTATTTATCTCCTTTCTTTTATTATAATTTAATATTCTATACGTACTTGATTAACTCCTGTTTCATAATATAATATAAATATAATTTAAGATAATATTAGTTCATTATATAATTTTATTATATAAATTTAAGAATATATTTACAAGTTAAAAAGTTTTAACAATAGAGGTGAAAAAATGACAATGAATCCAATATCCGAAAAAGAAGAAGTAAAACGTCTCCTAATATTAGCCATTCTAGCTGGTAGGATAATGCTTAAAAATGGCGCTGAAACTTATAGAGTTGAAGATACAATAATTAGAATATGTAAATCTAGAAAAAATATTAAATACGTAGAATCTTTTGTAACACCTACAGGAATATTTGTATCTTTAGAATATGGGGAAGAAGTTTTATCATATCTTCAGAGAATAAATACTATAAAAATTGACCTAAATAAAATAAATATGGTAAATGATTTTTCAAGACAATTTGTATCATCAGATATGAATATAGAAGAGGCAACAAAAAAACTTAAAAAAATTGATGATATTGATAATTATAAAAGTATTACTAGATTTTTTTCTGGAGGTATTATTTGTGCTTTTTTTTCTTTATTATTTGGGGGAAGTTTTCTTGATTTCTTGGCAAGTTTCTTTACAGGAATAATAGTTGTAGCAATTTCTACTAAATTAAATAACCTAGGTATTACATTCTTTATAAGTAATTTTTCTGGAGCAGCTATCGCTTCATTATTATCAATATTATTTGTAAAAATTGGTATGGGAACAAATATTGATAAAATTATAATAGGTTCTATAATGTCATTAGTTCCTGGAGTAGCCATAACCAATGCTATTAGAGATACTATGTCTGGAGATTTTGTTTCTGGACTTTCTAGAGGAATGGAAGCTGTAATAACAGCAATGGCTATAGCTTTTGGAGTAGGTATGGTACTAAAAATATATTTTAAGGGGTTGATTTAATGGAGCTTTTTAAACAATTTATATTTTCTTTTTTTGCCACTATAGGAGCTGCAGTATTATTTAGCATACCAAAGGACTCTATAATATCAGCTGGTGCTATAGGAGGTTTTGGATGGATAATTTATACTTTTATCTTAAATCAATATTCTTCAGCTGTAGCTGGCACTTTCTTTGGTGCCTTAACTGTAGGTATATTAGGAGAACTACTAGCTAGACATTTCAAAAAGCCAGCCACAGTTTTTATTATACCTGGTATTATACCATTGGTACCAGGAGCAGGAATGTACTATACAATGTTAGCTCTAATAGAGAAAAGATTTTATGATTCTGTAAATATAGGAGCAGAAACTTTATTTATTGCAGTAGCTATTGCTATTGGTATAGTCATGTCCTCTTCCTTAAGTCGATCAATAAAAAGGGTTAAAAATAAATCAAGGTAATTTTTCATTTTGTATATTTCAATATAGTGTCAATTAAATCATCTAGCACTTTTTCATCTGTACTATTGTCTAAAGAAGCTTTTATGCAATCTTTCATATGATCTTCTAAAATCATACCTCCTACCTTATTTAATGCAGCCCTTGCTGCAGCAATCTGTACAAGGATATCGCCACAAACTTTATCTTCTCCAACCATTTTTTGTATACCTTTTACTTGTCCTTCAATTCGTCTTAATCTATTTATTATAGCAACCTTCTTTTCTTCTTCTTTACCCACCCTAATACCCCCTTTATAATATTTTAACCATTTCAAAACTTAAATTATTAGTCTCTTTTACTTTTTTATCTATTTTTCTAAGGATCATATAGGATATTGCTAAAAATATTAATCCTACTAGGAAACTATAGTTTTCATAGCTTTTTATGCCCATAGACTTAAATATATACATACTTGCAAAAATGCCTAATAATAACATAAAAAATGGAATCATATATGTTATTATTGCATATTTCAATATGCTTTCACCTTTAGCTCTTAATTCTATATAATCTCCTGCACTGGCATTTAAAATATTAGGCACAGTTATTTTAATGCCCGGTACACGACAAGTACCTGAACAACTATGACAGCTATGTCCACAAGCTGTCATACGCTTTATTTCAACCTCTGCCATATCATCCTTTATTTCAGTTACAAGTCCAACTTGATCCATATAATCCCTCCTAACTAATTAAATCTTTAACCACTTCTGAAGCAATCATTAATCCTGCTACAGGTGGAACAAAGGAAACACTTCCTGGAATGGGCTTCCCAGTTTTTTGATCTATTAAATCTACTTTAATAGGTTTTTCTCTAGACCATATAACTTTTAGAGAATCTATATTTCTTTTTCTTAATTCCCTTCTCATGACTTTTGCCAATGGACAAACACTCGTTTCATATATATCTCCTACTTCTAATACTGTCGGATCTAATTTATTTCCTGCACCCATACAGCTAATAATAGGCATATTCACATGGCTACATCTTTCAATTAGAGCTAGTTTTGATGTCACCATGTCTATTGCATCTATTACATAGTCATACTTTTCTTTCAACAAGAAGTCTAAATTAGATTTTTCCACTTTCGTATTAAATACTTTAATATTTACCCATGGATTAATATCTAAAATTCTTTCCTTCATAATTTCAACTTTATATTTTCCTACAGTACTATGTGTAGCATGGATTTGTCTATTAATATTTGATATATCTATTATATCATAATCTACTAAAACAATATTGCCAATTCCTGATCTTACTAATGCTTCTGCAGCATAGGAACCTACACCACCTATTCCAAATACACAAACCTTTGATTTTTTTAATATATCCATATTCCTTCTTCCTAAAAGTAATTCTGTTCTTAAAAAAGAATTATCCAAAATTATCACCTACATTATGAATACTTTCCAGGGCAAAAGCCCTGGAATAATTATTTTTCTAAATCCAATTTCATATGAACCTCTTTAAGCTGTTCAGAATCTATATAAGTTGGTGCTCCTGTCAAAAGACAGGTTGCACTTTGAGTTTTTGGAAAAGCAATTACATCACGAATATTATTTGTATCAGTTAGAAGCATTACTAATCTATCAAATCCATACGCTATTCCACCATGAGGAGGAGTTCCATATTTAAATGCCTCTAATAAAAATCCAAATTTGTCCTTAACTTCTTCTTCTTGAAGTCCTAAAGCTTTAAACATTCTTTCTTGAAGTTTGGAATCACTAATTCTAATACTTCCTCCTCCCATTTCATCACCATTTATAACAATATCATAAGCTTTTGCTCTAACGTCTTGGGGTCTAGTTTCTAAAAGATGAATATCCTCTTCCATTGGATGAGTAAATGGATGATGTTTAGCTACATACCTTTCTTTCTCTTCATCATATTCGAATAAGGGAAACTCTGTTATCCAAACTAATTTTAAATCATCTTTTTCTATTATATCAAGTCTCCTTGCAACTTCTACCCTTAAATTGCCTAAACTATCAAATACTACTTTAGATTTATCTGCTACAAATAATAGCAAATCTCCTTTATTTCCATCCATTCTTTCAATTATTTTTTCTAGCTCTTCTTCTTTTAGAAACTTAGCAATAGGCGAAGAAATACCTTCTTCTGTTATCTTAATCCAAGCCAAACCTTTTGCACCAAAATCCTTTATATAAGATTCTAATTTAGAAATATCTTTCCTTGAAAAATTAGATTCATGGCCTTTTATATTTATACCTCTTACTTCTCCATTATTTTTTATAGTACCACTAAATACTTTAAAATCTGAGTTGGCAACTATATCCGTTATATCTTTAAGCTCAAAACCAAATCTTAAATCTGGCTTATCTGAACCAAATCTTTCCATAGCCTCATTATAAGTCATTCTTTTAATAGGCAATTCTATTTCTACACCTTTTATTTCTTTAAATATTTTATATAAAAGCTTTTCATTTATTTCTATTATATCCTCTATATCTACAAAGGACATCTCTATATCTACCTGTGTAAACTCTGGTTGCCTATTTGCCCTTAAATCCTCATCTCTAAAGCATTTTACTATCTGGTAATATCTATCCATACCTGCAACCATTAAAAGCTGTTTCATCAGTTGTGGGGATTGAGGAAGAGCATAAAATTTACCAGCATTAATCCTACTAGGTACTAAATAATCTCTAGCACCCTCAGGGGTAGGTTTAGTAAGCATAGGGGTTTCTATTTCTACAAAATTATTTTCATCTAGAAACTCTCTTATTATTTTACTAGTTCTATGTCTTACTTTAAGATTATTTTGAATAGATGGTTTTCTTAAATCAAGATACCTATATTTTAACCTCATATTATCAGCAACATCATCATTATCTTTAATATAAATTGGAGGTGTTTCTGATTCATTTAATATTTTTAATTCATCTGCTATTATCTCTATTTCTCCAGTGGGAATGCTAGGATTTATAGATTCTCTTTCTCTGACTTTTCCTTTAATTGCAATAACATACTCACCTTTAACTTTTTCTGCTTTTTTAAATAGATCTTCTGAAATAGTATCATCAAATACAATTTGTGCTATTCCCATAGTATCTCTCAAGTCTGCAAATATTAGAGAACCTAAGTTTCTTTTCTTTTGAACCCATCCCATAAGCACTACTTCTTCTCCAATATTTGAACTTCTTAGCTCTCCACACATATGAGTTCTTCTTAGTTTACCCATTTTTTCAACCATATTTCTAACCTCCCATAATATTTTCAAAAATAAAAAAACTCTCATCCATGAAACTCAGGGACGAGAGTTTATATCTCGCGGTGCCACCCTAATTAGGTATTGTACCTCGCTTTTTTTAGACTTATTGACTCAAAGGTGTCTTCATTAAATATTGACATCGGATTTCCACCATCACCGACTCTCTATAGTCTAGAAATTTAACTACTACTCCTTATCCTAGTCTTTTAATATGTTTTTATAATTATAAGATAAAAATTATATAGTGTCAATGAGCTTTCTTTTTCTATCTGCCATTTCTTCTGTTCTAGTCAAATATTCTCCCAAATTTTTTACATTGGGTACTCTTTCAAATCTATTTTCATCAGGATAAAAAATTTTAGACACTCCTCCTGCACCTACTGCTATTATAGTTTCTTTTTCTTCCATTATAAGCATATTATAAATACATTCTTTGCCTTTAATTGAATATCCTATGTTCTCAAAGTTACCTAACATTTGTTTTTGCCTATATAGATAGTAGGGTAAAAGCTCCATATTTTCTGCATACTTTTTAGTTAATTTTAACATAGAATTAATAATTTCTTGATCTTTTATCGAATAGCTACTAATCTTTTTTCTAAATTCAGAAACTCTTTTAACTGTCAGTGTATGGACTGTTAAACTTTCAGGATTTAACTTAGATATAATTTCTAATGTATTTTCTACATCCCTTATATCTTCTCCTGGAAGTCCAATTATTATATCCATATTTATATTAGAAAAACCTGTTTTTCTTGCTAATTTAAATGTTTTAACTATATCTTCATCTGTATGTTTTCTACCTATTAATTTTAAAGTCTTTAAGTTCATAGTTTGGGGATTTATACTTATCCTATCTATATTATTTTCTTTCAACATATGAAGCTTTTCAGAAGTCATAGTATCAGGTCTACCCGCCTCAACAGTTAACTCTTCTATATTATTCCTTCCAAATAAATTATATATAGTCTTGATTATTCTATCTAAGTTTTCTGTAGGTATAGCAGTGGGAGTTCCACCCCCTATATAAACTGTACATATTTTCTTATTTTCCATAAACTCTTTAACCATATTTAGCTCATATATAAGTTTTTCTGTATACTCATCTACATAATTTTTACTTATCTCTAGAGAATTAGAGGGAAAAGAACAATATATGCATCTAGTAGGACAAAATGGAATACTTATATATAAACTAAATCTATCCTTAGATAATGGATAGATAAATCCTCTTTGTCTTTTAGCTATATCAATAATTAATCTAGCTCTATCAGAATATAATTTATACTCATTTATAAGAATATTATATATTTTTTCTTCTCCTATTTGTTTATCTATTAAATCATGTACAATTTTTACTGGTCTTACTCCTGTAAGTATTCCCCAAGGAGCCTCCACTTTAGATATATTTGATATTGCTTCATAAATACTTTGTTTTATACCAACCTTAATCTTTTTATTTAAATCATCTCTTTTAACATCAATACTATTAATAGAACTTACTAAATATTTACTTATTATTTTTCCATCACTTACAATTTCAGTGATAGAAAAATAATCATCTTCATTTTGTTTTAAATAATTTTTTATTAATATTCCATTTTCATTATAATCTTTTTCGTCTTCTATAAATTTAATATCTTCTCCAAAGAAAAATAATTTAGTTAGTTCATGAACTTCATAGTTATACATATGCCCTTCTAAATAGATCAATATCATCTTATCACCTTAAGTTCTTAAAATACTTATAGATATTCTTTATCTTATAATAAATGGATTAGAAACTTTCTCTCTACCTATTGTTGATGATGGACCATGACCTGGATATACAATAGTATCATCTGAAAAAAGAACTAACTTTTCTTTTATTGAGTTAATGATTTGCTCATAAGAGCCTCCTGGAAAATCTGTTCTTCCTATTGAACCTGCAAATAAAGTATCTCCAGTAAATAAACTACTATCTATATTTATACTTATTCCTCCTGGAGTATGACCAGGTGTGTGAATTATTTTAACTAAATAATTTCCAAAACTAAGTTCTTCTCCATCTTTTACAAACCTATCAGCTTCTAGTTGAACACTTCCTGTAGCCATCACACTAGATAAATTTTTAGTTCCATCGTTTAACAATTCCCTATCACCTTCATGAATTAAAATAGGTGCCTGAGTTCCTTCTTTTACTTCTTTTAGTCCACCTATATGATCTCCATGTCCATGAGTAAGAATTATATATTTTACATCTAAATTTAATTCTTCTATCCTTTTTAATATTCTATCTCCTTCTTCACCTGGATCAATAACTATACCTTCCTTGGTATCCTCACAATAAATAATATAACAATTAGCAGCATATACTCCTACTGTCAATCTTTCTATTTTCAAAATATCCCTCCTAAAAATTTTTTTTACTATCTAAAAGAATAGTAACTGGTCCATCATTTTCAATACTAACTTTCATGTCTGCACCAAATATACCTTCTTTTACTTTTATATCATATTTTTTACTTTTTTCAATAAAGTTTCTATATAATTTTTCAGCCATATCAGGTGAAGCTGATGATGTGAAACTTGGCCTTTTACCCTTTCTAGCATCTCCATACAAAGTAAACTGGGATACTACCAATAATTCACCTTTAATATCTAAAAGTGATAAATTCATTTTTTCATTTTCATCCTCAAATATTCTAAGACCAAGTATTTTGTTAACTAAATAATTTAAATCTTCTTCAGTATCTTCTTTACCCACTCCTAGAAATACTAACAAACCCTTATCTATTTCTCCAATCTTTTTATTATCAACAGTAACACTACTATAGTTAACTCTCTGAACTACTGCTCTCATTCTTTTTCATCCTTTCTTTACGATTAAGTAGTCACCCTATAAGCATCCATAACACCTTTTACTTTTTTTATCTTTTTAACTAATTGTCTTAACTGTTCCACATCTTTTATTTCAAGGGTTATATTCATAAGAACTAACTTTTCTCTATTTGTCCTAGCACTTAAAGATATAACTGCTAATTTTGCATCAGTTATCTTTTGAGTTATATCAGTTAAAATTCCTGGCCTATCAGTAGCCTTTATTTGAATTTCTGCTTGATATGAAGCTTTTTTGTCTTCAGCCCACTCTACATATATAAACCTTCCACTACTTCCTAATTCTGTAATATTAGGACAATCACTTCTATGGATAGAAACTCCTCTTCCTCTAGTTATATACCCAACTATATCATCTCCTGGAACTGGGTTACAGCATTTAGAGAAACGGACCTTTATATTGTCCACTCCTTTTACTGTTACACCCTGCTCTGCTCTTTCTTTCTTTTTTGGAGCTTGGGGAACAGTTTTAGGTTCTATGATGTTTTTTTCATCTTTTATATCATAATGCTCTTTATAAAACTCTTTAAGCCTAGGCATTACTTGACTTAAAGTCACACTTCCATAACCAAGCCCAGCATATAAATCATCTGTAGTATTTAAACTAACTTTACTTGCAATATTTTTCAACCAATCTTCTTTTAAAATTTCTGTTAGTTTAAATCCTTGTCTTTTTACCTCTTTTTCTAACATATCTTTTCCTTTAATAATGTTTAAATCTTTTTCTTCTCGTTTAAACCATTGTCTAATCTTAGTTTTGGCTTGACTACTTTTGACTACTTTTAACCAATCTCTACTTGGTCCTGTATTATTTGCAGAAGTAATTACTTCTACTATATTTCCATTTTTTAATTTATAGTCAAGGGGAACAATTCGTCCATCTACTTTAGCACCTACACAATTATTTCCTACGGCTGTATGGACTCTATATGCAAAATCTATAGGTGTAGAACCATTAGGTAGACTAATAACATCTCCCTTTGGAGTGAATACAAAAACTTCATCTGTAAAAAAATCTATTTTAAGAGATTCCATAAATTCTTTAGGATCCTTCATATCTTTTTGCCACTCTAAAAGTTGTCTTAACCAAGATAATTTTTCATCAAAATTATCTGTCTTTACAGTTCCTTCTTTATACTTCCAATGAGCTGCAATTCCATATTCGGCAGTTCTATGCATATCCCAAGTTCTTATTTGAACTTCAAAAGGTTCTCCTTGAGGTCCCATGACTGTAGTATGAAGAGATTGGTACATATTAGGTTTCGGCATGGCTATATAATCTTTGAATCTGCCTGGAATAGGCTTCCACATAGTGTGCACTATACCTAATGCTCCATAACAATCCTTAACTGTATCTACAATTATCCTTACTGCAGTTAAATCAAATATTTGTTCAAAACCCTTATTTTGATATACCATTTTCCTATATATACTATAAAAATTTTTGGGTCTACCGCTTATTTCACAGGATATGTCCATTTCTTCAAGTTTATCCTGAAGTGTATTTATTATCATTTGAATATAGGCTTCTCTTTCTCTTCTTTGTTTAGATATTTTATCTACTAATTTATAATATCCTTCTGGATCTAAAAATCTTAAAGATAAATCTTCTAACTCCCATTTTATTCTTGAAATACCTAA
Source organism: Anaerosalibacter massiliensis (assembly GCF_024623155.1). Lineage (NCBI taxonomy): Bacteria > Bacillati > Bacillota > Tissierellia > Tissierellales > Sporanaerobacteraceae > Anaerosalibacter > Anaerosalibacter massiliensis. The sequence goes on along the minus strand of NZ_JANJZL010000001.1, from coordinate 29,359 downwards.
TCTATGTGCAAGAGGTGCATAAATTTCCAATGTTTCCAAAGCTTTTTCTTTTTTCTTCTCTTCGCTCATATATTCTAAAGTTCTCATATTATGCAATCTATCTGCCAATTTAATTATTATAACTCTGATATCCTTAGCCATTGCTACAACCATTTTTCTTAAGTTCTCTGCTTGATTTTCTTGCTTAGTTTTATATTTTAATTTCTTAAGTTTTGTAACCCCTTCTACTAAATCTGCTACTTCTTTTCCAAACTCCTCTTCCATTCTTTCATAACCAATATCTGTATCTTCTAATACATCATGTAAAAGTCCTGCTATTATAGTGTCAGTATCCATATTTAGCTCAACAAGTATCATGGCTACATTATAGGGATGGACAAAAAACCTTTCCCCTGAATTTCTATACTGACCTTCATGAGCAGCTTCTGCAAAACTATAAGCTTTAATAACCTGTTTCATATTAGCTTGTGGATTATATTGTTGTATTTTTAAAATTAAGTTTTCTAACATAAATTCACCCACTCATTTCCTATTTACTATGCCCTTTCCTAGATAATACCCTTATTAAATATAATTATTTAAACTATATAAGTATTTTACTTTAGATGTTTCTCCTATGTCAATTTTTTCATTAGAATTTTCCAATACCTTTATAAAATAAAATTTACCCTTATAAACAAAATCTATAAGATTTATATCTTTAAATATTTCAAATATTAGATCTAACTTAAACTTTGTTATATTTCTAGCTGATTTTTTATTTATGGATCTTAAATATACATATGGTTCAATCTTAAAAGCCTTTCCTTTCGCAGAAATAAGCGTTTTATATACTACTCTCATTTCATCTATTGTTGGAATAAAAGAGTTGATTAATTCTTTATTTTTATCAATATCCTCTCTAGTGAATAAAGTTTGAATATTCAAATTCTTTGATTCATCTATAAATTCAAATAAATTATTTTTATCAAAACTTAGATCATACAATATAATATTTTTATAATCTTCAAGTTTTAGTTCTGACAAAATAGGAAGTATAACTAAATTATTTGTTTTTCCTTTATTATTAAAATTATAAGTAATAGATGTCTTTCTAATTATTTCTCTTCCTTCCATTTTTATAGCTTTTAATATTTCTTCCAAATTAGAATAATTAAATACTAATACAATTGTTGAATCTTCATTTTTTAATTTATCAATAATAAAATCTAATCTATCTACCTTAGAAGAAAAATCTAAGTTTACAGAATTATAAGAATGATTTTTTTTACTTACTTTAAAACAGTTTTTCATATGGCTATGATAATCATCATACATATTAGATTGATAAAAATCTAAATCTGCTATTTCTCTAATATTAAATTGAGGATTTATCATTCCCCTATATTCATTAATCTCCAATGTAGTTATAACATTTATACTATCCCCAGGTCTTAATACATTATCATATTCACCAAAGTTAAATGCTATAGCATCTACTTTGCTTTCCTCTTTTTCTAATACTAATTTTAAATGTTTATTATCTCTTCCTACACTTCTAATATTATCAATATTTGCATTTTTATATATGAATTGTGGAGAAGGATTACCTACACCAAAGGGTTCAAGTTCCTTCAATTCTTTTATAGTTTTTAAATTTATATCATCTGAATTTAATTCACTATCAATAGATATTTCCGGAATAAAATCTGCTTCAGTCAAAGTATTTTCAACTATATTATTTATTTTTTCTCTAAAAACTTCTATATTCTGAGTCTTAATAGATATACCTGCTGCTTGCTTATGACCTCCAAATTTTTCAAATAAATTACTACATTCAACTAAGCCATCATAGATGTCAAAAGTTGGAATACTCCTTGCTGATCCCCTAGCCAAGTCTCCCTCTATGGAAAATAAAATTGTAGGTTTAAAATACTTATCTGTCAATTTAGAAGCACATATTCCGATAATACCTGAATGCCATTTATCAGAAGCTAATACTATTGCTTTATCTTTTTCTAAGTCTATTTCATTTTTTATCAATTCTTCTGCTTCTTTCAATATCTCATCTTCAATTTCCTGCCTTTTTTTATTTTCCTCATCTAATTTTCCTGCTAGTAAAGTGGCTTTTTCATAATCCGTAGAAAGAAACATTTCAACACCAGTTGATGCAGCTCCTAATCTCCCTGCTGCGTTAAGTCTAGGACCTAGTACAAAACCTAAATGATAGGATGATATTTCTTTATCTTTAAGTCCTACAACTTCTAAAAGAGCCTTCAACCCAATATTAGATGTATTAGCCATTATCTTAAGACCATTTTTGACTATAACTCTATTTTCACCAATTATAGGCATTACATCTGCTACAGTTCCAACAGCTACTATAGGCAATATTTTTTCATAATCTATAGGAATATTTAATTCCTTTGATAAACCTTGTATTAATTTAAAGGCTACACCTACTCCAGCTAATTTTTTAAAGGGATAAGAACAATCTTCCCTGTTAGGATTTATAATAGCAATCCCCTCTGGAAGTCTATCTCCACATTGATGATGATCTGTAATTATAACATCTATACCCTTTTCATTTAGATAATTCACCTCATCTATGTTAGTTATTCCACAATCAACTGTAATTACAAGAGAAGCACCTAAACTATGTATTTTGTCTATAGCATTTCTATTTAATCCATAACCTTCTTCAAGTCTATTTGGTAGATAATAGAAGTAATCTACATCTATGTTTTCTAAAAAAAGCAATATTGTAGAAGTACTAGTAACTCCATCTGCATCATAATCCCCATAAATACATATTTTTTCACCTAAATCTATAGCTTTAACAATTCTTTTAACAGCTTGTTCCATATCTTTTAACAAGAAAGGATCTATTAAATTATTTATATCTGTATTTAAAAATTCTTTTCCCTCTTCTACATTCTTAAATCCTCTATTTATAAGTACTTTTGCTGTAATAGGAGAAATATTTAACTCCTTACATAATATATCAACTTCAGAATAATTTTCTTTATACAAGCTATATACCTTATTAAACTTTATCACATAATCACCTCAAAATTTAGCTCTTCTGTTCATCTATAATATTGCTATCCTTTTCAATGTCTAATGTATTTCCATTTTGTTCTTCTAGAAGAAATCTCAATTCATTTTTTTCCACCTCTATAGATTCTATCTTTTTATTTAACTCTTTAACTTTCTTCTTAAGTTTAAAATTCCTTACACTCCCCATAATTGCTACTATAACTGCCCCTAAAATTGCAGAAATTAGTATAACTAATGCTTGGGATATACTTACTTTTCCAAATATAAAATCTATAAGAACTTTATTAGCATTTTTTAATGCAAATATAGCTACTAGAATTGCAAACAATAATGAAAATATGAAACCTTTCTGCATAATATTTCCTCCCTGATACATGATTTAATAATATATTACAATCTTTTTAGATAAAAAGAAAGTCTTTATTTGTTTTATACTATAAAAAACTGCCTCTCGGCAGTTTTTTTATATTTTTCTAAGCTTTTCTAGGATTATATTTTGCATCTTTTTCCTTTGATTTAAATACATACCACAAAGGACTTGCAATAAATATAGAAGAATAGGTACCAGCAATAACGCCAATAATTAATGGAAAAGCTAGTATTTTAATATCTTCAACTCCTAATATATACAATAATACAATTGTAATTAAAGTAGTTATAGAAGTATTTATAGTTCTAGTAACAGATTCTTTAATACTTTTATTGATAATTTTTTCATGAGATTCTTTTCTTGATAATCTTTCGTTTTCTCTAATTCTATCAAATATAACTATAGTATCATTTATAGAATAACCTAAAATAGTTAATATAGCTGCAATAAAAGAGCCATTAATAGGTATTCTAAATATTGCATATACTGAAAGAGTAACAAGTACATCATGGGCTAATGCAATTATTGCAGATATAGCAAACTTAAATTCAAACCTCCATGAAATATAAATAAGCATTGCTACTGCAGCTAGAACTGATGATAATAAGGCCTTCCTTCTTATTTCTTTACCCATTGTTGGACCAAATTTCTGAGATTGAACTAGATCTTCATCTTTTAAATTATATTTTTCCTTAAATTCATTAAACATTTTATTTATTTCCTTGTTATGGAAATCTTTCTTACTCTTAATTTGTATCTCGTCTTTTTTATCTCCTGAATGGACTATACTTGCATCTTTATCAAACTTATCTGTGATAGCTTTGACCTCATCTACAGATATTTTTTTGCCTATTTTAATTTGTATTAATGTACCACCTTCAAAATCTATCCCTCTATTTAATCCATTTACTGCCATCATTATCATTCCAAATATAATTATTATTAAAGAAATAGAGAAAAATATCTTTCTATTTTTTACTATATTCACCTATAATCACCCCTTTTCTAGGCTCCATACAACTTAGTATTTTTTGCATTAGTCATATTTACTATAAGTTTTAACAAATGTTTAGTAATAAATACAGCAGTAATCATTGAAGCAATAATACCTAATACCAATGTTACTCCAAAGCCCTTTATAGAGCCACTTCCAAATCCATATAATACTACTCCTGCTATTAGAGTAGTTATATTCGAATCAAGTACTGATGATAATGCTCTCTTGAATCCAGCATCTATTGAAGATCTTATGGATTTTCCTACTCTCAATTCTTCCTTTATTCTTTCAAATATCAATACATTTGCATCTACAGCCATTCCTATAGAAAGTATAAGTCCTGCTATCCCTGGTAAAGTAAGTTTCACTCCAAGACCTTTCATTCCAAGTAAAACTAAAAGAATATATATAGTTAATGATATATCCGCAACTAATCCTGGTAGTTTATATATAATAACCATAAATAAGAATATAATTATGATTGCAATAGCTGCAGCATTTATACTCTTATCTAGAGCTTCCAAGCCTAATGTAGGTCCAATTACTGAAGATTGTACTTCTTTCATTTCTACTGGCAAAGAACCAGCTCTAATTAGAGTAGCAAGTCTCCCAGCTTCTTCTATAGTAAAATCTCCCTGTATTACAGCTCTGCCATCTTCTATAACTGCATTAACTACAGGACTGGATATAACTTGATCATCTAATATTATACTAATTATTTTCTCCATATCATTAGTTTTTGGTGCTAACCTTCTTGTTGCCTCAGCAAATTTTTTACTTCCTTCCTTATCGAACTCTAAGGACACTACAGGTTGTTCCACACCATTGTCCATCTTTTGATACTGTGGTTCAGAACCTTTAACATTTTTTCCTGACAAAATTTCTTTACCTTCTGGATCAACAAACTTAAGTTGTGCTGTTTTTCCTATCATATTTATAGCCTCTTGTACGTCCTCTACTCCTGCTAGTTCTATTCTAATTCTATTATTACCTTCTATTACTATATTAGGTTCAGAAACTCCTAAACCATCAACTCTTTCACTAATTACAGCCTTTGATTGTTCCATTATCTTTTGAAGTTCTGGCCCCTGAATATCAGTCTGAGCTTCCAAGACTACATATACTCCACCAGCTAAATCCAAACCTAGGTCTATAGATTCTTTAACACTAGGTATCTTAGCTTTTCCAATTTCTATTCCATTAATAGCTGCATAGGTGCCAAAAAAGACTAAAGCAATTATTATGAAAAATATAATAGTGTTTTTTAGCCTCATTCCTCTTCCTCCCTCTAGTATCTGATACTATATAATTATATAGTTCTTGATTTTCACAGTCAAATAACTTATAAAAGCTAATTATTCCAAATTTGCTAAAATTGATATAGCACATTCAATTCTCTTCTTTTCCATTTCACAACCTATTTTATAAGGTTTTGTGATATCCTTATTAGCATTGAAGGCATTTGCATGACAACCACCACTACAATAAAATCTTGCCCAACAGTTTTTACATTCTTCTTTACTAAAAACATTGGCTTGTTTAAACTTTTGTCTTATATCTGAATTTTTAACTCCCTCATATACATCTCCTAATTTGAAATCTTCATTTCCAACAAATTGATGACAAGGATATAAATCTCCCTCAGGAGTTACAGCCATATATTCAGAACCAGCCCCACAACCTGTTGCTCTTTTAATTACACAAGGACCTTGATTTAAATTTATCATAAAATGAAAAAATGTAAAATCCCTGTCCACTTTTTTTATTTTTATATATTCCTTTGAAAATTTTTCATATTCTTTTAATATTTTATCTAAATCTTCTTCTTTTATAGCATATTCTTCCTTAGGATCTGTAACTACAGGTTCAATTGAAACTTTTTTAAACCCTAAATTATAAAATTCTAAAATATCTTGGGTAAAATCTAGGTTATTGCCTGTAAAAGTCCCCCTTACAAAATAATCTTTATCTCCTCTTTTACGGACCATATTAATGATTTTAGGAACAATAGTATCATAGCTACCCTGTCCATTGATAGTTTTTCTCATATTGTCATTAACTTCTTTTCGTCCATCAAGACTTAAAACTACATTGTCCATATTTTCATTAATAAATTCCATATTATCCTCATCTAGTAAAACTCCATTAGTAGTTATCGTAAACCTAAATCTTTTATTATAAATCTTTTCTAATTTTCTGCCATAGCTTACTAGTTCTTTAACTAATTCAAAATTCATCAAAGGTTCTCCACCAAAAAAGTCCACTTCTAGATTCCTTCTATTTCCTGAGGAATTCACAATAAATTCTAAAGCCTTTTTGCCTACTTCTAAAGGCATCATAAGTCTTTCACCTTTGAAATCTCCTTGAGATGCAAAACAATATTTACATCTTAAATTACAATCATGGGCTACATGTAGACACAATGCTTTAACTACATTCTGACTGTTATAAGTGAAATTATCTATATTTATTGCTTCAGAAAACAAAAGCCCCTCTTCTTTGATTTTATTTATCTCTTCATAAGCTTCTTCTATTTCTTTTTGAGAATATTCATTACTTAGTATAGATAATATTTCCTTTAAATCTTTACTTTCATAATAATCTAACACATCATAAGCTATCTTATCTACTAAATGAACTGCACCACTATTTATATCCAATACGATATATTTATTGTTAAGATAAAATTTGTGAATTTTTTTACTATATAACATGTGAAATCCTCCTACTAACTATTTACATAGAAAACTACAAATTAAAAAGTAGTGGATAAAACCACCACCTTTTTAAACATTACTATTTGTTCTCGCACTTTTGATTTCCTACAGTGCAAGATGTCTTACATGCTGATTGACAAGAAGTTTGGCATTCTCCACATCCGCCTTTAATTAAAGTATCTTTTAAATTTCTCTTTCCTAAAGTTTTAATGTGTTTCATACAAATAGGCCTCCTTATGATAACAATGATATCTTATAAATTATATCATAGAATAATATATATTTAAAGTTCTATTCTAAATTGATTCCAATCATTCCACCAATTATACCAGTAATTAATGAAATTATTAATTTAGAAATAAAATATATATTAAGTCCAAATTCTTTTAAAAATATTTTCTTTAATATTATAAGAATTAAAAAATACAATATTCCTATTATTGCTCCGTTTAACCAACCTTTTTCCCCTATCTTTAAAGTCAAGTATATTGCTCCTAGAGCAATACTGACTATAATAATTATTGTAGATAAAATTGGAATACTGCTCTCTTTCAATGATGTATAAGTTAAAAGCAAAGATACTATTGTAAGCATTATAATAGTAATAATATATGAAATTGCAATTCCCTTTAAAATATGTAAAGCATAATCAGTTTTTTTTATATCCACAAAACTCACCTCCTATATTCCTTAATCCATACTTATTTTATAGGAGTAAGTTTTATTACTTTAAACATTAAAAAACTTCCTTTTAAAAGGAAGTTTTTTATATTATTTTTCATCTTTATTCTTTTCTTCTTTCTTTGGAGGCTTACTATTTGTTACACTACCTATAGCCCATTTAGAAATATCAAATTTCACTTTATCTGAACCTACTTCAATTGTTACAATATCTTCCTTAACCTTCACTACCTTTCCATAAATTCCTCCAATGGTTATTATTTTATCTCCTACTCTAAGAGCCTCTCTCATTTCTTGAACTTTCTTTTCTCTTTTTTGCTGAGGTCTTATTGCTAAGAAATAAAAAATCGCAAGAAACGCAATTGGTACTATTAATCCTTGAATATTTGCTGGCAATTTCATCCCTCCTTCACTTTATTTTTATTCAACAAAACTTTTCTAACTCCTTCTTAATTTTAATTAATATATCCAAATTTTTTATAAAACTCTTCCCTATATTCTAAAAGTCTATCTTCTTTAATAGCTTTCCTTACATTTTCCATCAACTTAATAAGAAAATAAAGATTATGAATAGTAGCAAGTCTTGGACCTAATATTTCATTTACATTAAAAAGATGTCTTATATATGCTCTTGAATAGTTTTTACATGTATAACAATCACATTCAGGATCTAATGGTCCAAAATCATTTGAATACTTGGCATTTCTTATAACTAATTTTCCATGACTGGTAAAAGCTGTCCCATTTCTGGCAATTCTCGTAGGCAATACACAATCTGCCATATCTATACCACGAATTGCAGATTCAAATAAATAATCTGGTGTTCCAACTCCCATCAAATATCTAGGTTTGTCTTTAGGAAGCATAGGAGTAGTAAAGTCTAACATTTCACACATCAAATCTAATGGTTCTCCTACACTTAAGCCGCCTATAGCATATCCTGGGAAATTTAAGTCTGTTATGGCTTTTACACTTTCTTCTCTTAAATCTTTATACATACCACCTTGTACTATTCCAAAAATTCCTTGCCTATCCCAATCTTTATGATATTCTTTACATCTCTTTGCCCATCTACTAGTTCTTTCCATTGAGTTTTTTATATATTCCCAACTACTAGGATAAGGAGCACATTCATCAAAAGCCATCATAATATCTGAACCTAATGAATTTTGTATCTCAATAGATTTTTCTGGAGTTATCATGTGTTTTGAGCCGTCAATATGGGATCTAAACTCTACTCCTTCTTCTGTTATCTTCCTTAGTTTTCCTAAGCTAAAAACTTGAAAACCTCCACTATCTGTAAGTATAGGCTTATTCCAATTCATAAATTTATGGAGTCCACCTGCTTCTTCAATAAGTTTATGCCCTGGTTTCAAATATAAATGATAGGTATTTCCTAATATTATTTGAGCTCCTAATTTTTCAACCTCTTCTGGTGTCATAGTCTTTACAGTAGCCTTAGTTCCTACGGGCATAAATATTGGCGTTTCTATGACTCCATGAGGAGTATATAGTTTCCCTAACCTAGCATTACATTCACTAGATTCTTTAATAATTTCAAACTTTATTGCCATATGATTCCTCCTCAATTAATTAACATAGCATCCCCAAAACTAAAAAATCTATACTTCTCTTTAACTGCCATATTATAGGCATTAAGAATTATTTCCCTATCCGCTAAGGCACTGACAAGCATTATCAAAGTGGATTCTGGAAGATGAAAATTAGTTATTAACGAATCAACTAATTTAAATCTATAACCTGGATAAATAAAAATATCTGTCCACCCTTTTCCTTCTACAATTTTTCCTTCACTATTAGCTATACTTTCTAAAGTTCTTGTAGAAGTAGTACCCACTGCTACAATTTTTCCACCATTTTCTTTAGTTCTATTTATTATATTAGCAGCTTCTTTTGATACCTCAAAATACTCTTCATGCATATGATGCTCCTCTATATTTTCAACCTTTACAGGCCTGAAAGTTCCAAGACCTACATGAAGAGTTATATATGCAATATTTACTCCCTTATTTTCAATTTCTTTTAAAAGTTCCTTAGTAAAATGCAAACCAGCAGTAGGTGCAGCAGCTGAGCCCTTATTTTTTGAATAAACTGTTTGATATCTTTCCTTGTCTTCAAGTTTTTCTTGAATATATGGGGGCAATGGCATTTCACCTAGTTCATCTAGTATTTCCTCAAAGATGCCTTCATATTTCAAATCTATAATTCTAGTTCCATCTTTTTCAATACTTAATACATCACCTTTAAGCTGTCCATCTCCAAATACTATTTTATGTCCTGGCCTTGCTTTTTTGCCTGGCCTCACTAAAGTTTCCCATTTATTATTTTCTATCCTTTTAAGAAGTAAAAACTCAATACTTTCTTTTTTTCCTTCTCTACTTCCATACAGCCTTGCTGGAATAACTCTTGTATCATTTAATACCAAGCAATCACCAGTATTTAAATACTTTATTATATCTTTAAAATATCTATTTTTAGTTTCCCCAGTCTTTTTATCTAAAACCATTAATCTAGAATCTTCTCTATTTTTAAGAGGATGTTGAGCTATTAATTCCTCTGGTAGTTCATAATAAAAGTCTTCCTTTTTCATTCGATCATTCCTTACTATTTATTTTACGATTACCTTTTAAACAAATTTAAAATTATGGTAAGAATCAAGCTTATAATTAAACTTGAAACTATAGGAAAGAAAAAAGTAAAATTACCTCTCTTAATAAATATATCTCCTGGCAATTTTCCTAATCCTATTTTTCCACCTAATATTATAATAACTCCAAATATTAGAAGTATTATTCCCATTAATATTAAAATTTTTCCCATATGCTCCATATCTTCACCTCTTATACATCCTTGTATGGGATATTAAAATGTTCATAGGCTTTTGTAGTTACCACTCTTCCCCTAGGTGTTCTATTTATAAATCCTATTTGTAATAAATAAGGTTCATATACATCTTCAATGGTAGTTCTTTCTTCTCCTGTAGCTGCTGAAACTGTATCCAATCCTACAGGTCCTCCATCAAAATTTTCTATCATAGTTAAAATAAGCTTTCTATCTACGCTATCCAACCCTAGTCTATCTATTTCTAAAAGCTCTAAAGCATTATTTGCTACATCCAAAGTTATAACTCCATCTGCTAATACCTGTGCATAATCTCTAACTCTCTTTAAAAGCCGATTTGCAATTCTTGGAGTTCCACGAGATCTTTTAGCTATTTCTAATGCACCTTCATCTGCAATATCTATATTTAAAATATTTGAAGATCTTTTTACAATCCTTTTAAGGCTTTCTTCATCATATAAATCTAAATTTAATATTACTCCAAATCTATCTCTTAAAGGGGATGTTAAAAGACCAGCTCGTGTAGTAGCACCTATAAGTGTGAATTTAGAAAGATCTAGTCGCACAGATCTAGCACTAGGTCCTTTGCCTATGATAAGGTCTAGTGCAAAATCTTCCATAGCAGGATAAAGCACTTCTTCTACACTTCTATTTAATCTATGGATTTCATCTATAAACAATACATCATTCTCCTCTAGATTAGTCAAAATACTAGCTAAATCCCCAGGTCTTTCAATAGCTGGTCCAGACGTTACTTTTATATTTACATCCATTTCATTAGCAATAATATTAGCTAATGTAGTTTTCCCTAAACCTGGAGGACCATACAATAGAACATGATCTAGACATTCTTCTCTCTCTTTTGCAGCTTTTATAAAAATATTTAATTTTTCTTTTACCTTATCTTGACCAATATATTCATTAATAAACCTTGGTCTTAGACTCGTATCATTTTCTATATCTTCTCTTCTTAGGTCTCTTGATACAACTCTGTTATCATCTTCAATCATGACTATCCATACCCCTTCTTATTTTTTAAACATGTTTTTAAGTACCAGCTTTATAATCTCTTCTGTAGTTAAACCACTAATATCTATTCTGTCCAATGCCTTATCTATCTCACCCTTTGTATATTCTAAACTCATAAGTGCATCAATAGCTTCCTTTACATTGCCATTCTCTTCAACAATATTTAAACTATCTTCAATATCTATATTTTGGTCTATTCTATCTTTTAACTCTAAAACTATACGACCTGCAGTTTTTTTACCTATTCCTGGAGCCTTACATAAAAGTTTAGTATCATTGTTCATTATAGCAACCTTAATATCATTAGGCTTTAAAACTGATAATATACCCATTGCTATTTTAGGACCTATTTTAGAGACTAATAGAAGCAATTGAAACATATCTAGTTCTTCTCTTGTTCCAAATCCATAGAGAAATATTCCATCATCCCTTAAATTAAAATATGTATACATCTTAACATTTTCCCTCTCACTTATATGAGATAAAGAATTTTTAGAAGCATATATTTTATAGCCTATACCATTATTATCTAGAACTAAATAATCTTCCTGTATATTCACAACATCTCCTATAATATATTCATACATAAAAACACCTCATTATTCCATTTTAAACATTTCTTTAAATTTTAAAGAACTTCCATGGCACAATGCTATCGCTAAAGCATCTGCAGCATCATCTGGTTTAGGTATCTTTTTTAAGTTTAAAAGCATTTTTACCATTTCTTGAACTTGTCTTTTATCTGCTCTACCATACCCTACCACACCCTGTTTAACTTGTAAAGGTGTATATTCATATATTTCTAGTCCTTTATGAACTGCAGCAAGTATTTCTACTCCTCTAGCTTGTCCAACTTTTATGGCTGTTTTTACATTCTTATTAAAAAACAATTCTTCTATTGCTAAATCTACTGGATTATATTTATCTATTATAGACAACATTTCTCTATATATTATATCTATCCTTTCTGGAGAAGGGGTATTAGCATCAGTTGTTATAGCACCATAGTCCAATGCCTTAAATCTATTACCTTTACATTCTACAATTCCATATCCTACAATGGCTATACCTGGATCTATTCCTAATATAATCATAAATATCCCCTTTCAAAAGTTCTACTATTTATTTTAACATATTTATTTTAAAATATTAAATTAACTCTAAAAAAGATAATAAAAGAGGGACGTAACCCTCTTAATTATCAAATATTAACTAATAAAATTCTCTAATACATCTGAAAGTTCCTCTTCATTGTCTACAACTATTCCATCCTTTAATTTTTGTTGATCTACCTCTTTAAGTAAAGACAATGGATAATCTTTAAATATTTTATCTAAGATTTTTTCTCCGTTCTCGTTAACTTTAAATATAGCAATTTTTCCTTCAGATTCACCTACTATATAATGATTTGGACAAAGATGATTTCTTTCTTCTTTCAAAACAATTTTCTGAGAAGAAAATGCAATTATTTTCGTATTAGGATAATTTTCTTTTATATATTCTCTAAAATCTTTTTCATCTTTATTTACTATTTCTTCATTTGCTTTAGATGTATCTACAATAGTATGGCCACATTCAGAATAGTCTATCTCCTTTTCAATAAAGGTATTAGGAGAAATTACATTTTCTTCTCTGACTATTTCTAAATCATTTGTCTTATCAATAGAATTTTTGGCACTATTAGGTTTATTATTTATCTTTTTATTAATAAAATAATATCCATAGACAAAACTCAATAAAAAAATTGTTACACAAAGTACAGATATGAGAAAAGCACTAAATTTTTTCATAAAATATCCCTCCAGTACTATCTAGAGGGATATTTTTCCCATTTCACATTTTTTTATACATAAATATTTCCAAATTATCTTTCTACACTGGCTATTTTAAAACCTGATTTATTGATTTTATCAATCAAAGCATCCACATCTCCTGAATCAACTCTGATTACAACCTTATAAACATCTAATACCTTTGCATCCATTACAGCTATATTGGCTATATTAACATCTTCTTTTCTTATTATTTCAGTTAATTTAGCAAGCTGACCAGGTATATCAAATAAATTTACCAATATTCTTGTTCCTTTACCAAGCCCGAAAATTTCTGAAAAAGCATCAAAAATAGCTACATGGGTTAAAATTCCTGTAAATTCTCCAATTCCATTAAAAACTGGTAAAAATGGAGTTCTGACTTCTTTCAATAAATATGATGCATTTTCTATTAGTTCTGTTTCTAAAATAGATTTATATACTTCAGTATACAAATCTGATACTTTAACCTCACTTAAAAAATCATCTTTTCCTATATAATCTGATTCAAAATAATATCTAAAAATTGCTTCTTTCATTAAAATACCCCTAAATTCCTTACCTTCAAATACAGGTAAGGATAAAAAATCCCCTTTATTTATCTTTTCTAATGCATTACCTATGCTTTCATCAACATAAACAACCGTTAATTTATTCTTTGGCAACATATGATTTTTTACATACACAATAATCCCCCCTAATAATAATTAAATCTATTCTATAATAATTTAAAAATACCTACTAAGTATAATTTTTATTATATAGAGTATCTCTTTATAACCTTATCATTTACTCCAAACCAACTTGCATCTTTATATATTTTGAAGATACTCTTGAATAAATCTTTAATTATAGCCTCATAAATTCTATCTAAATCTTCCTCAGAAAATTTAAAGCCTTCTTCTTTTATAGTAGAACTTGAACTAAAATCCATCTTCAATTGTCTATCTATGTATTCATTTAAATTTTTTATTTTATACTTTATAATTTCATCACAAAATGAATTCACCAGATTTTCTATATATTTATTTTCTTTCTCTATTTCTTCTATTTCTAGTTCAAACTCCTCTTTCAAAAGCCTTAAATCATCATGTGAAAAATCATAATGAAATAATAACCTTTTTTCATATATCTCCTCTACAGTACAATATTCAAGTGTCTTCTCCTCTAATATATTTACCCATTTATTGTTGTAATAACCATATTTATATCCTTCTAAATAAATACAAAGTTCTAACCTATCCACATCTTCATGTATTAAATAGCTAATTTTATTAGCAACTAAATCTTTATCATCTCTATACCTTAATAAATTTTTTACACGTTTCTTTACATTTTTTATGCACATGTATTTAGGGCAGATATTGGTTATATCTTCTTCTAAATCATACAAGTTAAGGAGGATATGTATACAATCTATATCATTATTAAATAAAAAATTGTATTTTAATCCTTTATACATTTGCCACAAATTCACCGTTGCTGTAGCCATTAAAACATCCCTCCCCTAGCAATTATTACCAAAGAAATGGAGGTTTAAACCTAAGACAATAAAATAAATGCCCTCTAAATAAAGGCACATATTATTATACTACATAATTTTTAATAGTGGTAAAAAATATATACTTTTTTGCTTTTTATATAAATGTTTTGTAAAAAACACTATTTATATATTTATTAAATAAAAAGGTAACTATTTTTCAAGAATTACATAAATATATAGTAAATAACTAAATGGAGGTGTATTCATGAATAGAAGACCTATTCAAGATGTTGATATAATTGAAGAATTAGAAGAAAAACATGAACAATCTAGTATAGGATTCTTTGGTGGTTTCCATTTTATATTTATAATATTTATTTTCTTCTTCTTATTTGGAGGATGGGGTTTTATATTAGGTGAGAAGAAATAGGAATATCATATGATATTCCTATTTCTTCTCAGTAAGAATTTTTAGTATTTCATTATAACTTAAGTTTTTTTCTAAATTATAATTTCCCGTTCTTAATTTCTTATCTACTTTTATCTGTTTTGCCATTTGAATAAAATCTTCTTTATTTGCTATTAAACCCTTTTTAAATAAATTATCAGCAACAGAACTCAACGTATCATCATCTTTAATTTGAAAAAAAATCTTTTCTTTTTGTTTTACCTCTTTTTTATTCTTTTTGTCGTTTTTTTCATTAGTTTCTATTTTATCTTTAACTGAAACCATACCTAATTGTTTTGCTTTTTCTATTATTTCTTCATCATTATAATCTATATACTTGATTTTAGGATTCAATATAAATATAAAACTAGTTAAAATAATACCTATGCCAATTCCTAAAGACATATAAAAAATATTTGTTTTATTCTTCAAAATATCTCCTCCATTAATAACTTTATTATATTCTATAATAGCTCATTATTAAAGCAAAAAAATGTTTTTCTCCTTGCATTCTTCTATTATTTCATCAGTCCATACTGAAGCTTGAACTTCACCAATATGCTGCTTTTCTAAAAAATACATACAAATTCTTGATTGACCAATTCCTCCTCCAACTGTACTTGGTAGTTTATTTTTAATTAATTGTCTATGATATTCAAAATCTAATCTTTCTTCACAATTTGTGAGCTTCAATTGCTTTAATAACGATTCTTTATCTACTCTTATTCCCATACTAGACAATTCCATTACTTCATTTAATACTGGATTCCAAAATAGAATATCGCCATTTAACTCCCAATCATCATAATCTGGTGCTCTTCCATCATGTGGTTTCCCAGAGTCTAATACTTTTCCTATTTTCATCAAAAAAACTGATTTTTTTTCTTTACATATTAAATATTCTCTTTCCTCAGGATTTTTTTTAGGATATAGATTTTCTAATTCCTGAGTAGTTATAAAAGTAATCCTTTCAGGCAATTTGTTAGATAAAAAGGGATAACATGAATTTATATATCTTTCTGTCTTTACAAAGACATCATATATATCATCTACAATACTTTTCAAATGTCTTTCGGTCCTTTCTTCTTTCAATATTACCTTCTCCCAATCCCATTGATCTACATATAAAGAATGGGTCTTGTCTAAAACTTCATTTGGTCTTATAGCATCCATATCTGTATATAGACCTTCTCCACTTTTAAATCCATATCTTCTTAATGCAAATCTCTTCCATTTAGCTAAGGATTGAACTATTTCTAATTCTTCATTGTATTTCCTCATTGTAAAAGACACAGGTTTTTCAATACCATTTAAATTATCATTTAGTCCTGTTTTAGGTTTTACAAACAATGGTGCCGATACCCTAGTGAGATTTAATCTTTCTGAAAGGTTCTCTTCGAAAAAATCTTTTAATTTTTTTATAGCTATTTGGGTTTCTCTTATATCTAAATATTTCATAAAATTTACCTCCCTTAAAATCATATATTTCAATATCAAAAAACAAAAAACCTTCCATCCAAAGGACGAAAGGTTACTTCCGTGGTACCACCTTAATTTACAGCACTCTAATATCAGCACAGAATAATCATTCGATACTGTTTGATTTTTAACGGATCAAAACCGTCTAAGCCTACTTTTAAAAATTTCGGTTAGAAACTCAGAGATGTTCTTCAACTATAGACCTGTATTGGATTTCCACCTTCACCAACTCTCTATAACTAATCTTATAGTCTACTCTTCTCTTCATAGCAATAAGATATTCGATTTACTTAAGTATTCTATTAAACAAACAAAGTTTTGTCAATAGCAATTAAAATTAATTTATTCCTTTAAATCATTAAATAATTCTTCAATGGACTTTCTTCTTTTTTCTGTTTCCTCTTTTAAAATAATAAATTTATTTTCTTTAAACTTCACTATGTCTCCTTCCTTAATTTCTTCAGGAAATTTTTCTTTTTTAATACTCTGTATTTCTCCATTTATTTCTAATATTACATAGTTTCCTTCAATTCTGTCTACAATTCCCTTCACTTTATCTCCCCCTATTTTATACATTTTTCATGAAGTTTATACCCTTTACTTTCCGCCTCCTCCTTAGATTTAAACTTCATCTGATTTTCCTCCTTAGGTAATGAATTACAATCTGGTGAATGATATATTTTAGTATTTTTATTTCCTATATAATTTTCTTCAACTTTTTCATCATTTTTTTCTTGTATAGAATTACCTAAATTATTTCTATCTAATACTTCAATATCTTTTCCATTAGATTTAATAATTATATTTCCTAGTTCATCAGTTCTAAGTACTTTTATTCCATTCTTGTTAAGTAACTCTATAGTTTCCTTATGTGGATGTCCATATTTATTATCCTTAGCTAAACTAATAACTCCATAAGCTGGTCCTACTTTTCTTAAAAATTCTTCTGTAGTAGAAGTACTACTTCCATGATGTCCAACTTTTAAAACATTTGCAGTTAAATCGTAACCTTTTTCTACCATTTCTTTTTCTGAAATCTTTTCAGCATCTCCTGTAAATAGAAATGAATTATCTTTAAAAGTTATTTTTGAAACTATTGAATAATCATTAGTATTATCATACTTGTCCCCATTTGGGGCTAATACCTGATATTTCAAATCATTATTATCTATTATAAATTCTCCAGCACTAGGAATATTAACCTTCAAGTCTTTAGATTTAATTTCACTTAATAATCTTTTAAATATAGTGGTATTAGCTGTTTTATCTGGCATATATATTTTTCCTATTTCAAAATTTTTGATTACTTCAGGCAATCCCCCAATATGATCTTCATGTGGATGGGTTGCAATTATATAATCTATTTTTTCTACTTTCATTTCCTTTAAATAATTTACAATTATATCACTACTAACTTTAGGTCCTGCATCTATTAAAGATGTTTCACCATTTGGAAATTGTATAAATATACTATCACCTTGTCCTATATCTACAAAATGTACTATCAAATCCTCATTATTATATTGGAAACTTTCCTCAGGGTTGATTTCACAGCCAGTTAAAAATAATATTAAGATAAGCATTAGCAATAATACAACATTTAAATTCTTAAATTTCTGCATATATATTTCTCCTTCCATTGTTTTTTCAATTAATATCTATTCTAAACTAAATATAAAATACAATCAATATTATAAAATATAAAAAGCATTTCTATTAGCTAATAGAAATGCTTTTTATATTCTTCACTAAGCATAGATTTTAAATTTAAGTTATAAAACTTTCCTCCCTTTTTAGTGCCATGACGCAATGTTCCCTCATCTACAAAACCTAGACTCTTATATAAATTTGAAGCCCTTTTATTTTCTTCAAAAGTATCTAATGTAACCCGTTCCATCTTTAAATCTTCAAAACAGTATCTAAGCAATATTTCCATTGCCTCTTTTCCGCAGCCTTTTCCTAAATATTCTTCTTCTCCAATATATATCCTAGTTATATCCAATGACTTTAAGTTGTTATCTAATCTACTTATATATATTCTTCCTATAGGCTTAGCATTTTCTCTATATATTATAGTAAATTGAAGTTTAGTTTCATCATTTTCATACTCTATAAATTCTCTTACTATTTCCTCATAATTTCTAGTATCTTCAATTGTTAAAAACTCTTTTACATGTTCTTTATTTTCCCACCTATTAAATTCCTTACAATCAACAAATTTTGAACTTTGAATTATTAAATTATCTGATTTTAAATTTAATTTCTTATACATGCTAAGCCTCCTAATATTTTATTATTTTCTATTATCTTTTTTCCAGTGTAAATAACGTCTGTGTACACCTTTTATAGCTACTATTATAGCTTTCTGCGAATATCCAAAGAATCTATTTTCTACCTTCTCCACTAACCCCTCCACACCATCTTCTTCAATATTGTGTCCTACTATTAAATAATGTAAAAATTCCTTGCATAAATCAGAAAGTAAAGTAACCATTACATCTTCTATTATACCAGTTTTTGTGTTAATTAGAAAGCCTACTCCCACCACTCTATGAATATATGTTGCAGACATGTCTTCTGGAAGTTTTGCATAAGAAACAAAATAAACATGTTCTTCACTAAAATCTTGTAGTTGACCCACAATCACCCCTCCTTTATTTACATATATAGAATATTCCACATATGATAAGTATTTCCTCCATAAAAAAGAAAAGTTATATAAAATTTTATATAACTTTTCCTTTGAATTTTATAATCCTAATATTTTTCTAGCTTCATCTGGAGTTGCTATTTCCCTTCCTATTTCTTTTGCTAATCTTACTATCCTCTCTACTAACATAGCATTAGTTCCTATAGTACCTTTGTCGTATAATATAGTATCTTCTAATCCTGTTCTTGTATGTCCACCCATCAACATAGACATGGTAAGCATAGGTACTTGACTTGGTCCAATACCAGACACAGTAAATGTAGAACCTTTAGGAAGAGATTCTACCATATGAAGTAAATTTCTAGGAGTTCCTCTTATTGAACCTTTTACATGCATAACCAGATTAAAATGCAGTGGTTCTTTAAGTACTCCCTCTTTAACTAACAATTTTGCATTATCAATCATTCCTAAATCAAAAGCTTCCAATTCTGGCTTAATATTATTTGTATACATTTTATCTGCTAGTTCCTTTATAAGATTAAAAGAGTTGGCATTAACCTTAGTAGCAAAATTTGATGAACCTGTAGTTAAACTAGCCATTTCTGTATTTAAATCTAACATTTGTCCTCTCCATTCTGCCGTATTGCCTCCTCCCCTAGCTCCTGTAGATAACTGTGTAATTATATCTGAATTTTTTTCTTCTAATTTATCCAATATTTCTTTATATATTTCCCTATCACAAGTAGGTTCCCCTTTTTCATCTCTTACGTGAATATGTGCAATAGCTGCACCTAATTTTCTACATTTAATAATGTCTTCAACAATTTCATCAGTTGTTACTGGAATATTTGGGTTCATTTTCTTAGTTGGAACATTGCCTGTAGGAGCAATAGTAATTATTAACTTCTCTTTTCTAGCCATTCTTATCTCCTCCTATAAAACATTTTTTGCACCTAGAACTTCTTTTGAAGTATTTTCAATTGCATTTTCTAGTTTTTCGTAAAATTCTTCTATTTCTTCTCTATTAATATTTATGGGTGGTGCAAATAGCGTATGATCTCCTTTTATTCCATCTACTGAACCTCCGCCTGGATATGGAACTATTCCTTCATTTAAACAATGTTTTGTAAATATTCCTTTAACATTTTTATCTGTATCAAAAGGTTTTTTAGTTTCTTGATCTTTTACAAACTCAATTCCAATCATCAGACCTTTTCCTCTTATCTCTCCAACTATTGGATATTTATACAACTCTTCCATTTGTTCAAATAAATATTCACCTTGTACTCTTGCATTCTCAATATATCCTTCTCTTTCTATAATCTTCATAACAGTTTGAGATATTGATGCAGATAATGGATTTCCTCCATAGGTATGACCATGAATAAATTGTCCACTACCTTTAACCATAATAGTTTCAAATATTTCATTATTAGTTACTGCTGCTCCTATAGGGGTATATCCACTACTCATTCCTTTAGCCATAGTTATTATATCTGGAACTACATCATAATGATCTATACCAAAATTCTTACCTGTTCTTCCACAGCCAGCCATTACTTCATCTAATATCATTATTACATCATATTTGCTACATATTTCTCTTATAACTTTAAAATATTCTTTCGGTGGATTCACTCCTGGAGCTGCTGAACCTATAACTGGCTCTGCTATAAAAGCTGCAATACTTTCTGGTCCCCATCTTAAAATAGTTTCCTCTAGCTCATAAGCACATTGAAGATTGCACTCTGGATAGGAACTTTCATATGGACATCTATAACAATAAGCCTGATGTATCTTAGGAAAATTAATTAATAATGGATCATAAATTCTTCTTCTTCCTGTAGAACCAGTCATTGAAAGAGAACCCATAGTATTTCCATGGAAAGAATTCCATCTTGATATAACTTTCCATTTAGATGTACCTTTTCCATCCCTTTCTACAAAATACTGCCTCGACAGTTTAATAGCTGTTTCAGTAGCTTCTGAACCTCCTGATACAAAATATACATGGTTTAAATCTCCTGGAGTCCAATTAGCTACTGTTTCTGCACAATCTTCTATGGCATCATTAGTAAATCTTGATAAATGGGTAAATGCAATTTTCTTTATTTGTTCAGCTGTTGCTTCTGCTACTTCTTCATTTCCATGTCCTATATTAGCCACTGCAGAACCTGAGCAAGCATCCATATACTTTTTTCCATCCTCTCCATATAAATATACTCCCTTGCCATAGACAATTTTTGGATAATACCAATTTTGGTTCCTATAAAATACATTATTTTCTGGTGCTTTGTTTAAACTCATTAAACTCTCCCCTTTTTATTTTTTAAATTAAAATTTATCATTACTCTTAAGAAAACCATTTCCTATTCATTAGAAACTTTTATTCTTTCATTATCTGCAAACATTCCACCATGATTAAATATTTTTCTATCTAAATCACCTTCTAAAGAAGATACTACAGTACCTATTGCTAAATCACCTAATGTATTAGTAGATGTATGAATCTGATCCACTATTCTATACACTCCAGCAATCAATGCTAGCCCATCTAGAGGTATTCCTAAATCCGTAAGCAATGCAATAGATATAATGAGCCCAGTCTGGGGTGCTGCTGCACATCCTATTGAAAGAAGGGTAGCAGTAAGAACTAATGATATTTGTTGACCTAAAGTGATTGGAATACCATATAATTGAGCTGCAAACATAACTACAACTCCAAAGTATATTCCAGTCCCATTCATATTAGCTGTAGCTCCAAGAGGTAATATAAAACTTGCCGATTCTCTCGGCATTCCTAATTCTTCAGTACCTACTCTCATAGTCTCAGGAAGAGCAGCTGTACTACTACATGTACTAAAAGCAATAGCACAGGGTTGGAATGCTTTTTTGTAGAACTTTAATGGATTTACCTTTCCTACAAAATATAGTATTAAAGAATAGACTATAGCAATATTAAGAATATTCGCCAAATAATCTGCTAATATAAACTTAAATACAGGTCCAAATATTTTCATTCCAAAAGTTGCAATAGATTTTGACATTAAACCAAATACTCCTATAGGAGTAAATCTAATGACTATATCTGTAATTTTATACATCATTTCTGATAAGTTATCAACTAAGTTTATAATTAGTTTAGCTCTTTCTCCCATAGCAAGTAAAGCAGTCCCACAAAACATACTAAATACTATAATTTGCAACATTTCTTCTTCTACAAAAGATTCAAATACATTAGATGGAATTAATGTTAATATAGAATCATAAACTGTTGGAAGTTCTTTCATTTCAACAGAATTTTCTGATATTTCTCCTATTTGTACACCTTCACCAGGTTTAAATATTTGTGCCACTACAATACCTATTGAAATAGCTATAAAGCCTGTTATTAAGAAAAATACAAGTGTCTTTATTCCAATACTTCTTAATTTTTTAATTTCTGTTAAATTTGCAACTCCACTAATTATAGAGAAAAATACAAGTGGAACAATTACCATTCTAATAAGTCTCAAAAATAAATCCCCTAGAAGCTGTAACCACGGCGTAATGGTTATAGTAAGCTTATGACTTTCTCCTAATTTACTTAAAATAGCCCCAAAAAAGATTCCAAAGAATAGCCCGATAAAAATTTTATGAAATAATTTTAATTTTTTTTTCTTTTTTTGCTTTACCATTTTATCCCCCCTGATTTTTTAAACTTAAAAATAGTAAAACATTGCCTCCTTTCTATTAAATTTTCAAATATAAAAAAACCAAGCACTAATGGTCCTAAAAAACCATTAGTACTGGGTTTTATTCGCTACAACAAACTGGATTTAATACCCTTTTGCCACAAATAAAGCAGTACTTAAAAATTTATATAAAATTATGAATTTTTTGTTATATATTACTTTCTATATTATAATTAAAAATCCTCCTTTTTTTATAAAAATTTTTTAAATCAGTTATTATATAAAAAACCTTCTCAGTTAAAACTGAGAAGGTACTAAAATTCAAATGCAAATTCTCTTTTCATAGCTTCATTATATACATTTATAGTGTCTATTATGAAATAAGAAATTTTAAGATTTAAAGAAAGAGAAAAATCAAGATCATTTTCAAATCCCTTTTTTATAGAATATTCTTCAATAACATTTTCAATATAAATTTTAACTAATTTCTTTAAATTTATTTTTTTATCTTGAAAAATATCTATATCATTTATATTTATAACATTTTCCTTAAAATCATGTTTTGTAACATAATCATTTAATTTTGACTCATAAGATAAATGTTTAAACATATTTTTTGTGAAAGTCCACCGTTCAGCATGGGGTAAGCATAGAAAATCACTTAAAAAATGTGATATAATGCCTATTTTTTTACTAATATATTTTTTAGATATAATTTCTATTCCACTTTCTAAATCCATATATCTACCTAAGAAGATTAATTTTGTTATTTCGTTTACAACAAAGTCTAAACTTTCATCTTTATAATGTCTTTGAAGTTTTAGTTGTGGCAATATATCAGGTGCTACTGACCCCCATAGGAGTTTTTTCTTATCTAAATCTATATTATAAGTTTCACGAATGTTATCATAAATATTACTAGCTATTAATTTATGAGTATCTCCAAAAATTTGAAACACTCCCCTTATTTAAATTTTATAATAATACATATGCATAATATAATATTTCACCTTAAAAGTCAATATAAATAAAAACCATACAAAAACAAATACAAATATTAATTAAATTTTTGATTTAACTTTTCTTCATATACTTTATAATCTTTATCATTAAATAATACAAAATTCACTTCCAATATGTGTCCTTCTTTTTTAATAAACTCTATTACTGACTTTATAGCAATATCTGAAGCTTCATATATAGGATAACCATATGCACCTGTTGATATAGATGGAAAAGCAATAGTTTTTAAATTATATTCTTTAGCTAATTTTAACGAACTATAATAGGCATTGTATAAAAGTTCAGCTTCTCTATTTTCACCACCTCTATATATAGGTCCTACCGTATGTATAACATATTTGCTAGGTAATTTGCCTGCAACAGTTATTCTAGCTTCCCCTGTAGGACAACCGCCTATTTTTTTACACTGCTCAAGAATCTCAGGTCCACCAGCTTTATGTATAGCTCCATCTACCCCTCCTCCCCCAAGTAAAGTATTATTTGCTGCATTAACTATAGCATCATTTTTAATCTTAGTTATATCACCCTTTATTAGGTTTATGGTAGTTTCATTAATTTTATACATAAATAACTACATCCTTTCTAAAGTTTTATTAAAAACTATTATTATATTTATTCTTTATATACATTATATGATTTTTAAAATAAAAATAAAGACTACAAACATAGTCTTTAAAAGAGAAATTAGACATATATTAATGATAATGTCAGCTCTATAAAAATATATATTAAATTATTTTATCTTTTTTAACATATAATATGGTATATATCCTGGTTCATAATCTATTTTCCATTCCCCACTAATTTTTTTAAGTCTTATTTGTCCTTCTTTTTCTAAAATATCTTCCTTATCATCGTTATAAAATTTAAAATCTGCTGTATAATGTAAAGTTATTTCATCTTCTAGTTCTTCAATATTTTTAGGTTTTTCTATTTTATATTCAATATTGCCAACTTTAATATTTCTTTTAGCTGATTTAGCTATATCTACTGTTCCTCCACTTGCTCTTTTTTGCTTTAACTTATTAAAAAATTCTTCTGTAGTATATTTTTTTATACTTTCAACTAAATCTATTTCTTTTTTGTATGCCTTATTACTATCATCTAAAATTTTATAATCCTCTATGGTATAGTAACTATTAAAATAATCTTCTATAGTTTTGCATATTTTATCTATTTCTTCTTCATTTGAATTGTTATTTTTGCATCCAACTAAAATTGCTGATAATAAAATACACAATATTAAAATATAGCTAACCTTTTTCAGAATAGATATCCTCCTCTCTATAAATTAAATCTATATTACTGAAATTATTAATTTCCATTATATCATATTTATTCTAAATTGTTTGTATATTTTGAATTATTGTTTTTCATATATTGAAAACTTCTAATGTAATAAACATATTGTTTTATTTAACCTTAAAATAGTATACAATAAAATCAATATCTAATTTGGAGGGATCACTTTTGAAATACAATAACATATATGAAGGAATCTTTTTAGAGCGTCCTAATAGGTTTATTGCTAATGTTCTTATTGATGGCAAAAAAGAAAAAGTTCATGTGAAAAACACTGGTAGATGTAAAGAAATTCTAATAAAAGGTACAAAAGTTTATTTAGAAAAATCAAATAATCCAAATAGAAAAACTAAATACTCTCTTATCTCTGCCTATAAAGGGAATCAACTTATAAATATAGATTCACAAGTTCCAAATAAAGTAGTTTTTGATGCTGTTCAATCAAATAAAATAGAGGGATTAAATAATATAAAAGTGCTTAAAAGAGAAGTTACCTTTGGGAATTCTCGTTTTGATTTATATTTTGAAAAAGATAATGAAAAAGGATTTATAGAAGTAAAAGGTGTGACACTAGAGGATAATGGATTGTCTTTATTTCCAGATGCCCCTACTGAAAGGGGTACTAAACATATAAAAGAAATGATAAAAGCAGTAGAATTTGGACTTAGTGGATATATATTTTTCTTAATTCAAATGGAAAATATAAAATATTTCACTCCTAATATTTCTATGGATGAAAAATTTTCAAATGCACTGATAGAAGCAAATAAAAGAGGAGTAAATATATTAGCCTATAACTCTACGGTAAAGAAAGATTTTATAAAAATAAATGAAAAAATAGAGGTACTAATATAGCACCTCTATTTTCAAATTTTTATATGTTTAAATCATTGATAATATCTTACCTACTAAAAGTCCTCCCCCAGTACCTATTACATAACCCATTAGAGCCATAAGTACCCCAATTGGTATTAAAGCTTCACTATATGCTGCTGCTAATATAGGTGCTGAAGCAACCCCTCCTATATTAGCTAAGCTTGCAACACCACAAGTAAATAAATCTAATTTAAACAATTTTGCAGCCAAGAATAATATAAAACCATGAATGCCTAAAATAACAAATCCAGAAATTATATATAAAGGCGCTTGAGCAAGTTCTGCAAAATTTGCTCTTGAAGCAATAAGTCCAATTATAGTATATAACATTAAATTTGAAATTTCCGAAGAGCCTGGTACTTTAGCCAAAGGTGTCATTGCAGCTATAATACCTGCTACAGTAACTATAATAACAGTCCAAGTAGTTTCAGATAAAAAGTCTGATTGAGGTAATTTAGTTGATATAAACATAGCTATTGCTGCAACAAATAGACTAACACCTGTAAGTAAAATCATATCAGTAAACTCAATAATTTTTCTTTCTTTTTCTTGAGCTTTTGCAATTTCTGCTCCTACTTCATCAATTAGACTAGTATCTGCTTTTATCCATTTGTTAAATTTATTTGCAAATGGTACTAATGCTAATAAGATCATTACCCAGATAGCATAATTTATAGAATCCATTAATAATGTATAACCTAATTTAGCATCTGACACATTTAATGCTCCTTGAACAGCTACCATATTTCCGGTTCCACCCATCCAGCTTCCACAAAGTGCTGCAAAAGCCTTCCATGTGTCTGGTTCATACATATTCTTAAATATTGAATATGTGACTATAAATCCTATGCCAATACTTATAGATGCAGAAAAAAAGCCTATTAACATTTTAGGACCTAATTTAATAATTTTTCTTAAATCACATTTTAATAACATCAAAAAAATCATTGCTGGCAACAAATTATTTTTAAATCTGCTATAGTACATATTTATTTCTTCAGTTTGTTCCCATACTCCAATAGTGGACAAAAGCATTGCCACAAAATAAATCAGTACAACTGCTGGAATATATTCAAAAAATTTTCCCTTATGCTTTTTTTCCATCCAAACCACTACACCAGCAAAGAATATCAAAAAAGATAAATAAGTAAAGCCACTTTGAATCATATTTTTCCTCCTCACATTTCATAATTAATATAAAAATATTCAATAGTTGGTATTTTAGTACATAGGAAAACCTCTAATCCTTATTTTTTCATAATTATAAATAAATTTGCAATAGAAGGGAAGTCACGAAGATTATCTGAGAACTGCCACATTGAAATATAATAAAATCCTTGTAATCATTAATAACTACAAGGATTTTAATGGTGTGCCTAGGAGGGATCGAACCCCCAACCTTCTGATTCGTAGTCAGACACTCTATCCAATTGAGCTATAGGCACATAATGGAGGCGACACCCAGATTTGAACTGGGGATAAAGGTTTTGCAGACCTCTGCCTTACCACTTGGCTATGCCACCATATTCAATTTGATTATTACTTTAAAACAGTAACTCTAGAGAACTTTTCCAACTAAGTGATTCATACAAAACGAAAATGGAGCGGGTGAAGGGAATCGAACCCTCGCAACCAGCTTGGAAGGCTGGGGCTCTACCACTGAGCTACACCCGCGTAATATTTATATCATTTGAAAGAATGTATGGAGCGGAAGACGGGATTCGAACCCGCGGCCCTCGCCTTGGCAAGGCGATGCTCTACCACTGAGCCACTTCCGCATATTGTTTAAGATTGCTTTTTATTATAGACAGATTTATAGTTTAACTCTACTACTAAGCGATTTGCACCAAATTATAGACTTGAACTCTATATTTATATTACTGAGCCACTTCAGCGTATTATTAAATTATGTATGGTGGAGGAGACTGGATTCGAACCAGTGAAGGCTGAGCCAACGGATTTACAGTCCGTCCCCTTTAGCCAACTCGGGAACTCCTCCAAATTTGGAGCTGGTGAGAGGACTTGAACCCCCAACCTACTGATTACAAGTCAGTTGCTCTGCCAATTGAGCTACACCAGCATAAATGGCGACCTGGAAGGGACTCGAACCCTCGACCTCTAGCGTGACAGGCTAGCATTCTAACCAGCTGAACTACCAGGCCATATTAATCTTATTTAAAATCTCTAATATAAAAATTTGAATTTGGTGGGCGCAATAGGGCTCGAACCTATGACCCCCTGCTTGTAAGGCAGGTGCTCTCCCAGCTGAGCTATGCGCCCTGGTGACCCTACCGGGATTCGAACCCGGGATACCGCCGTGAAAGGGCGATGTCTTAACCACTTGACCATAGGGCCAATTATTTTAAACATAAAACAATGGTAGCGGCGAACGGATTTGAACCGCTGACACTGCGGGTATGAACCGCATGCTCTAGCCAACTGAGCTACGCCGCCATATTTTTTAAAAGATTTAATGGTTGCGGGAGCCGGATTTGAACCAGCGACCTCCGGGTTATGAGCCCGACGAGCTACCATACTGCTCCATCCCGCGATATTATATAAATTTAAAATTATTAAATATTATGATGCCGAGGACCGGAATCGAACCGGTACGATCTTTAAGGATCGCAGGATTTTAAGTCCTGTGCGTCTGCCAGTTCCGCCACCCCGGCAATAATATGGCTCCTAGGGTGGGACTCGAACCCACAACCTACCGGTTAACAGCCGGTTGCTCCACCATTGAGCTACCCAGGAATAGTATCTGGCAACTTCCTACTCTCCCAGAGTGTTTCCACTCAAGTACCATCAGCGTTAGAAGGCTTAACTTCTGTGTTCGGTATGGGAACAGGTGTGACCCTTCTGCTATCGTCACCAGATAATGTATTAAATTGAAAATAAGATACACAGTAAGATATATT